>NZ_LRMO01000024.1:0-123237 GCF_019266135.1 Bacillus sp. F2HM | reverse complement strand
TTTGTCAACAATCTGAAAGCTGCCGATGATGGCAGCTTTTTTAGTTCACTTCTTCTTTTTCGAGAAGCTGTTTCATAAATGGAATGAGTTTCTTTTTCAATTCTTCATCCTGAAGAGCAAACTCGAGCGTCGTTTCAATGAAGCCTTGCTTCTCGCCGACATCATATCGTTTTCCTTCGAAATCATAGGCGAAGACGCGCTGGATGTCATTCAGCTTTTGAATGGCATCTGTCAGTTGAATTTCTCCGCCTGCACCAATCTCTTGCTGATCGAGGTACATAAAGATCTCTGGCGTGAAAATATAGCGCCCTAAGATGGCTAGGTTCGATGGTGCTGTTCCTTGCGGCGGCTTTTCAACAAAGTTTTTGACTTGGTAGCGGCGTCCTTCTTGTGTAAGAGGATCAATGATCCCGTAGCGATGCGTATCGCTGTCTGCTACTTGCTGAACACCGATGACAGATGAAAGAGTTTTTTCGTATTCGTCCATCAGCTGGCGAAGCCCAGGCGTTTCGGCTTGAACAATGTCATCACCTAATAAAACAGCAAAAGGCTCATCACCGATAAAGTTGCGTGCGCACCAAACGGCGTGTCCGAGTCCTTTAGGCTCTTTTTGACGTATGTAATGAATGTCAGCAATGTTAGAGGACTTTCTTACTTTTTCTAAAAGCTCGCTCTTTCCTTTTTCCTCAAGGTTGCGCTCTAACTCTGGTGCAAAATCAAAATGATCCTCAATGGCTCTTTTTCCTTTTCCAGTGACAATAATAATGTCTTCGATTCCTGATTCAACAGCTTCTTCAATAATATATTGAATGGTTGGTTTATCAACGATTGGGAGCATTTCTTTAGGCATTGCTTTTGTTGCAGGGAGGAAACGTGTCCCAAGACCTGCAGCTGGTATTATGGCTTTACGTACTTTTTTCAATGAACTTTGCACCTTCCTTACATAGATAACCGATTTCATATTTCAATGTTTGTTCTTGGTCGTCTGTTTAAAGTGTAACTTACAAATCATAGGAAAGACAAATGATTTCACTAAAATGACTTTTAGATAATTCATATTTTATATGTTAAATGTAAAGGAAAGAGAAATTTAACGTTAATTCAATGTAAATTTCTTTTTTTATATCATTAATTTTATCCTCCCAATTGTGTATAATTGAAAGTACTATACTAGGAAAGAGGCATAAACAAGTGAAAAAACTAAATGTAATGACTATTTTCGGTACTAGACCTGAAGCAATTAAAATGGCACCACTTGTCCTTGAACTGAATAAACATCCACAGATAAATTCGATTGTTACTGTAACAGCTCAGCATAGAGAAATGCTTGATCAAGTCCTTGAGGCTTTTTCTATTACGCCTGATCATGATTTAAACATCATGAAGCAACGCCAGACATTATCTGAAATCACATCAAATGCACTATTGAAACTAGATCAACTATTTCAAGAGGAAAAGCCTGATATTGTCCTTGTTCATGGAGATACAACAACAACCTTTGCAGGAAGCTTGGCCGCATTCTACCACCAAATTTCAGTCGGTCACGTTGAAGCGGGTTTAAGAACACACAATAAATACTCGCCGTTCCCTGAAGAATTGAACCGACAAATGACAGGCACTATTGCTGATATTCATTTTGCTCCTACAAATGAGGCAAAGCAGAATCTTTTAATTGAAAATAAAAAAGAAGAGACGATTTGTGTGACGGGGAATACTGCGATTGATGCGTTGCAAACAACGGTTACAGAGCAGTATCAACACCCTATTTTAAAGAAAATAGGCACAGATAAAATGATCTTGTTAACGGCTCATCGCAGAGAAAATCTCGGCCAGCCGATGAAAAACATGTTTAGAGCGATTAGACGTATTGTAGAAGAGTTTGAAGATGTTCAGGTTGTATATCCTGTACATTTAAACCCTGCTGTTCGTGATGCGGCTCAAACAGAATTCAGTGATCTTGATCGTGTGCACTTAATTGAGCCTCTTGAAGTCGTTGATTTCCATAACTTCGCTGCTGCCTCACACTTTATATTAACGGATTCTGGCGGTGTCCAAGAGGAGGCGCCTTCTCTTGGGAAGCCAGTATTAGTTCTGCGCGATACAACAGAACGCCCTGAAGGTGTGAAAGCTGGCACGCTTAAGCTCGCGGGTACAGATGAAGAGACCATTTACAACATGGCAAAACAGCTGTTAGTCGATCAGAAAGAGTACGACAACATGTCGAAGGCGTCTAATCCATATGGTGATGGACAAGCGTCAAAAAGAATTGTCGAAGAGCTTCTCCATCGTTTTGGATTAAGTGAAGAAAAACCAGTTCCATTTCAATCATAAAAAAAGAAGACTACATTTCTGTAGTCTTCTTTTTTACTGCTCCAAACTTTCCTTCAATTCCTTTTTCACATTCGCAAGGCTGCTGTCATCAAGCTGATAGTAATAAATGTTATTGATACGTGTGCCTGATCCTTTCAGCTCGTGCTGCTCCACATGCTGTCTTGCATCACGATAATCATTCATCATCGTCCACATATCGTCAAATGACATGTTTGTCTTCATATTATTTTCCACGACTTTGAACATATCGCCGAATTTCGTAATAGATGAAATGTTGGCACCTTTTGCAATGATGCCTTCAATGACCTGGCGCTGTCTTTGCTGACGTCCGAAGTCACCCTTTGGATCTTGCTTTCTCATTCTTGTGTAGGCAAGGGCTTGATCCCCATTCAGGTTAATTTCTCCTGTACCAAATGAATGGCCGTCATAACTAAATGCAAACGTGCTATTTACTGTAATACCGCCAAGTGTATCAACAATATCCTTGAAGCTTTCCATGTTCACTTTGACAAAGTAATCAACAGGTACATCAAGCAGTTCCTCTACAGTATCTGCTGCCATTTGTGTACCGCCGAATGCATAGGAGTGGTTGATTTTATCCATTGTGCCTTTTCCGACAATCTTCGTATACGTATCACGCGGGATGCTCACCATCTCGGTCGTTTTCGTTTTCGGATTTACAGTCATGTATATTAATGTATCTGCACGGCCTCGGTCATTTTTTCGTTCATCGACACCCATGACTAAAATAGAAATCGGGTCTTTCTTACTTAAATCGACATCTTTGTCACGCTTATCTGACTTCTTTAAATTCTCCTGAATGCCTGCGACAGTCGATGCTGCTGTGTTCCAAAGATGATATGCGTATCCGCCAGTTGCTAATACGAATAAGCCAATAATCGATAAAACAATCCAAAGAACCTTTTTCTTCTTTCTTTTTCTTTCAGCTCTCATAATGTCCCTCACCTTTTCTATGATTCTTCCATGATTATAGGTTTACGAATCTTGATAAACAAGTTATTTTTTTACTCTGAACCTAGATATAGACGTTGTAACAAAAAAAAGGTTTCAAAAAACCTTAAATTTACCTTAAAATAATAACTTATAAGACGATACAAAGACATGAGGTGAAAAAAATGAAGAAAATCGTCGTTTTACCGTTCTTAATACTGCTACTAGGTATCGTGCTCACAGCATGTGGAACGGCCGAGCAGTCCTCAGGAGAAAACAAGACAAGCAGTTCAACTCCTCAGGTACTGGAAGAGAAAGCTGAATTTATTGGAATGGCTGATGCACATACAGTCGAAGTGAAAAAAGTGAATACGACCCTAAGCTATGAATTTACGGATAATTTTAAAGATGTGTTAAATGAATTTAAACCAGGAGACACAGTAGAAATCTCTTACTTTATTAATGACAGTGGTCAAAAGGAAATCCAGAAGATTGAAAAACAGAAGTAAAAAAGATGGGCGGGATGAACAAAATTGAAGAAAACAGGCGTTACACTAATCGTTCTCATGATACTGACTCTACTAGTTGCACCCTTTCAGTCTGCCATGGCAAGCTCGGCAATTTCAGTGAAATTGTCTAATTATATCGGAAACAAAACAAGTATGGATATCTCAACAACTGGGGAATACAAGCTATCAGGATCAAATGTTGCTGTGACAAAAAGATATGACGGCAAAAATAGATACGAAGTAGCCAACAGCATCGCTTCTGCTGGCTGGAAAAATCCATCAACTGTTGTCATTGTCAGTCGTGATGCATTTGATCATGCAATTTCTGTATCACCGTTAGCATACAAACTGGGCGCACCTATTTTGTATACGAATATTGAAAAACTGACGAAAACAACAGAAAACCAGCTGAAGAAAATGAAGCCGGATAACATTCTGATTGTCGGAAATACGAAAAGCATTTCAACAGCTGCTGAGAAGTCTATTAAAAAGTATGGCAAAGTCAGACGTATTAGTGGAAAAGATAAGTTTGAAATCTCCCAAAAAATCGCTAAAGAAATGGGTAACTATAAGCAAGCTGTCGTTGTCGGCGGGAACTCATTTATGAATGGGATTGCCATTGCATCCTACGCATCGAGAAAGGGATACCCTATCCTGTTAACAAAAAAAGATTCCATTCCGTCTTATAGAATGCCAAGTAAAGTGATCATCATCGGCAGTACGAAAAGTACTGGACAAAAAGTTGAAAATCAAATCAAAAAAACCTCACAGGTGACAAGAATCAGCGGGGCCAATCGCTATGAATTATCTGTGAATATTATAAAGAAATTAAATATTAATGCAGATAAAGTTTATTTGGCAAAAGCCTCTAGCTATATTTATGCTATGCCGCTGTCGCAATTGGCTGCAAAATCTAACAGTACTGTGGTGTATGTGAAACCCGATTCTGTCACAGCGTCTTTAAAAGCACTGCTGAAGGAAAAAGGTACATATGCTTATCATCTTGCTGGCAGCACAAGTGCAATTAAAGATAGCTTGAAAAATTCATTAGCCAAACAAGTCTATCTGAAAAAAAATCAAAACTACCAATTGAATATTTCTAACGGAAAAATTTCATTAAAAGGCATAAAGACGTATAACACAGTAAGAGTTGTTCCTGAGAAATATTCAACAAAAAATGTCCTTCAAATTGCAGGAAAGCCGTATTTAGGCAGCGTAAACTTTGCAATTGAATCAGGGTATATCAGGCCGACTCTCGAAAATATTCCATTTGAAGACTATTTAAAAGGTGTAGTGCCAAATGAAATGCCTGCAAGCTGGAATGTTGAAGCGTTAAAAGCACAGGCGGTTGCCGCTAGAACGTATTCGGTGAAAAGTATTGGAAAAGTCGTCCCTGATACAACAGCCTTCCAAGTATATGGAGGGTATAACTGGTACACAAATTCGACAAAAGCTGTCGATGCCACAAAAGGAAAGGTTCTGAAATATAACAATCAGCTCATTTCAGCAACCTATTACTCTAGCAATGGCGGTTATACAGAGGCAAGTGAAGAAGTGTGGGGAAATGCACTGCCATACTTAGTGGCCAAAAAGGATCCAAAAGATCCAGTCAATCCATGGACACTGAAACTCTCTAAGAAACAACTGGGCACGACATTGACTGCTAGCACAGCAGCATCTCAGTGGTCTAAAGCAAAAGAGACAAATGCAGCTGACCTTGCTGGCCTGAAATCATGGCTGCTCAAAAACAAAGAAACTGTTGCATCTGATATGAAAATCGCATCGATCTCAAGCCTGACGTTCTCAGGGAAAACAAAAGGTCAGCGTGCGAAGACGGTATCGATCAAACTGACATACCATCTGAAAAACAAAACAGGCACATATTCGGTAAACAAAAGCACAACGGCAAGTATGAAGATGACCGAGTTTCGATCAGTCATGGGCGCAACAAAGGTGAAAAGCACGTTTGCGTCAGTCAAAAACAATACAAATGACTTCACGATTTCAGGAAAAGGATATGGTCACGGCATTGGTATGAGCCAATACGGAGCCAAAGCGAGAGCTGAATCTGGAAACTCATATTCTTCCATACTCTCGTTCTACTATCCAGGTACAAAACTAACAAACTATTAAAGGGTAAAAGGAGGACATAGAAGATGCGCTCAATGATGAAAACAGCCATCCTCAGCCTCATCGCCATTTTCGTTATCGTTCCAACAGCATTGGCAGACAATTCAGTCTCAAGAATTGATGGCGGGAGCAGATATGCTGTAGCGGCAAACGTAGCGAAAAAAGGATGGGGAACTGCAAGTACAGTCGTTTTAGTAGGGAAAACTGCGTATGCAGATGCAACAGCAGGAATTCCACTTGCATACCAAAAAAATGGACCAGTTCTTTACACAAACAGTAAAAGCCTTTCGGGTGATACAAAGAAAGCCTTAACTTCATTAAAAACAAAGACGGTGATCGTTTTAGGCAGCACATCAAGTGTGTCAAACAACGTGGTCAACCAAGTGAAGAAAATGGGCATCTCCACACAGCGTATTTCAGGAAAAAACCGATATGAGCTATCTGCCAATATCGCGAAAAAAATGAAAAAGCCAGCAGGCGTCGTTGTCGTTGAGGGTTCTTTCTATGCACATGGGATTGCGATTGCACCTGTAGCAGCTCAAAAAGGATTCCCAATTCTATACACAGATAAAAAGGGACTTCGTTCTGAAATCGCTTCTGTTGCAAAAGCAAGCAATGTGAAACAAACCATTGTAGTCGGCGGAGAGAATTACGTCACAAAAGCAGCTTATAATCAATTGAAATCACCAACACGGATCAAAGGCTCGACTCGTTATGATGTCGCGGCAAATATTGTGAAAAAGTACAATATGAGTGTCAATAATACCTATGTAGGTAGAGGATTTGGTTATGCCACTTCATCTTCTGCTGCAGGCATTGCAGCGAAGCAAAACAAAGCATTGCTTCTAACGAATGAAAAGACACTGCCAAAAGTAACGAGAGCAACAGTGAGCAGTAAGAAAATCACCAAATTTACTGTCGTAGGCAGTACAAATACAGTGACACCAACTGTTGTGAACCAGCTGAAAAACCCGGCTGTTGGGAAAAAAGTATTCATTGATCCAGGTCATGGTGCGCATGATTCAGGAGCTGTAGGATACGGATTATATGAAAAGAATTTGAATTTAGATGTAGCAAAGCGTTTAAACACGAAATTAAACAACGCTGGTGCACTTGTGACCATGTCAAGAACATCAGACACATTTGATAGTCTTCAAACACGAGTGAGCAAAGGTGCGTCAGCAAATGCAGATATCTTTATCAGTGTCCATGCGAACTCAAATGATAACAGCAGTGCAAATGGAACAGAAACGTATTATGACAAAACCTATGCGGCTGCAAACAGCCTGAAGCTGGCGCAAAACATCCAGCCTAAAATGGTCAGCGCACTAGGTACAAGAGACCGTGGTGTGAAAACAGCTGGCTTCTACGTCATTAAATATTCTAAGATGCCGAGCGTTCTTTTGGAAACTGGTTTTGTTTCCAGTCCAGTTGATTCAAACATCTTGAAATCTGCTACGTATAAAGATCGATTAGCGTCAGGCATTTCAAGCGGTGTGTCAGGTTATTTTAGATAAGAAAACACAAACCTGAGGGGTGCCTCAGATACTCCTCTTAGGCTGCTCGAGAACGTACTCGGCAGCCTTTTTTCAAAAGTCCATGAAGCATCTTTGGTGAAGGGTTCAAACCAAGGAGGTTGACTTCATGCGTTTTGATATCAAATGTATGTTACTGATTGCTATTTCACTATGTTTATATACACCATCCGTTTTTGCTCAGCACACTGTATCGAGGATAGAAGGAAGCAATCGATATGAGGTGGCTGTAAATGCCGCGAAAAGGGGCTGGCAGGAAGCGCCTGCCGTTGTTCTTGTGGGCGGTGATGCTTATGCAGATGCCCTGAGTGCTGTGCCTTATGCTTACCAGCAAAGGGCCCCAGTCCTGTTAACGAATGCTGGCAGCCTTTCAGGTGCTGTAAAGACAGGGTTGCAGCAGCTGAAAACGAAGCGGGTAACGATTCTTGGGGGGACTGCGAGTATTTCTGAAAACATCGTGAAGCAGCTAAAAGCAATGAATCTATCCGTTTCCCGTATTCAAGGAAAGAACCGCTATGAATTGGCGGTAAATGTGGCTAAGCACATGAAGAGTGCTAGTGCGGCAGTCGTCGTGAATGGTTCTGCTTATGCTGATGCTGTCGCGATTGCTCCATACGCTGCCAAACAAGGCTATCCCATTTTATTAACAGATGCGAAAGGATTGCGCGAGGAAACAGCCAATCTATTAAAAAACAAAGCAGTCAAGCGGACCATAGTGATCGGTGGGGAAGCAAGTGTCAATAAAACTGTTTTTCAAAAGCTTCCATCACCAGTCAGAATAAGCGGAGCCAATCGGTATGAGGTGGCTGCCCAAATTGCTAAAACGTATCCAATGAAGACAAGCCAAACATTTATGAGTTATGGGTATGCCTATGCAGATGCAGCCGCTGCGGCAAGTATAGCAGCGAAACAGGGCCAAACCCTTCTTCTCACAGATGCTCAAACGGTGCCGGATGCTATCAGAAAAGTCATTGGAGCCAAACAGATGTCAGCTTTTTCTGTGGTAGGCGGAACATCAACCGTTCAAACGAATGTCATCACGCAGTTGAAAAATGCGGTGTTAGGCGAAACAATTTTTATTGATCCAGGTCATGGTGCGCAGGATGCTGGAGCGATAGGGAATGGGCTGCTTGAAAAGAACATCAATTTAGAAGTAGCATTAAAGCTACGGTCGAGACTTCACCAAGCGGGTGCGCTTACTGTCATGTCGAGAACTTCTGATACATTTGACTCCTTGCAGACACGTGTCAGTAAAGGAGCCCAGGCAAGTGCTGATATATTTATCAGTATCCACGCCAACGCAAATGATAACAGCGGTGCGAATGGAACAGAGACGTATTATGATACGACATATGTGGCTGCTCATAGTGTCAAGCTGGCACAACAGGTGCAGCCCCGAATGGTCAGTGCCCTTGGAACAAGGGATCGCGGAGTGAAAACAGCAGGGTTCTACGTCATCAAATATTCTAGAATGCCGAGTATTTTGCTAGAAACCGGCTTTGTAACAAGTCCAATCGATGCGAGTATTTTAAAATCTACCGCTGCAAAGGATCGGCTAGCTTCTGGAATTGCAACGGGTGTGTCCAACTACTTTGACGTAAAATGAATCATGAATGATGTGTCAAGTTAAAAATACATTTCATTTTTGGTTATGTTTGTTATAATTGAAACATAGAAGGTGAATGGTTTACGCATAAATCTTCAAACGACAGCAAACCGACAAATCATGAAGAGGTGACGATCTTGAAAAAATTAATCACAATGCCGTTTCTAGTATTGCTTCTAGGAGTATTGCTCACAGCGTGCGGCACAACAAATCAATCAAGCGATAACAAAAAGGATGACAGCAAAAAAGAAACAACTGAAGCAGCCGATCAAAACAAAGATAAGGCTGCGGACGATAAATCAGAAGATCAATCATCAAAAAATGAAAAATCAGATGATCAAAGCAAAGAAACAGCTGCTCAAACAGAAGAGCCAGCAAGTCAATCTGATGAAGAGGCAAAAGACAGCTCAAGCAAAGAAATAACAAAAGAAGAACCTGCTAAAGACCAATCAAAAGCTGACTCAAAAGGTGACACTAAAACAAAGAAAGAATCAACGACTAGTAAGAAAAATGAAGTCACCAAAGAAGGCACATATGTCGGTTTGGCTGATGGACATACAATTGCTGTCAACATTGACGGAAAAGAAGTAGCTATTCAATTCGGAAATACATTTTCTAAACAAGTGAACAGCTTAAAAGAAGAATCAAAAGTGAAAGTAACCTATACAAAAGATGCAAACGGAACACTTCGATTAAAAACGATCGAATCTGTAAAAGCAAAATAAAGAAAAGACCTGGAGACCCGCAGAATTGCGGGTCTTTTTTACGTTCAAAAGGGCATAACTTGATATAAGTGCACATTCTTAACACAGTTTTACAAGACTTAACAGCGCATTTACATTTGCTTAATGTTGCTCTGCTAAACTGACTTTCATAGAACATCTCTTTACACAACAACTACTTTGAATGGTGAGGTGCAGGTCAGTGAGTGCAGAGAAAGCGATGAATCTTTACAGAGAATATGAAGTGAGACGAAATCACTCTTTTGCCTTAACAGAACATATGGTTCGTTATTTATTTGCAAAACGTTTCATAGATTTAATGTTCTCGTTCATCGGATTGATGTTGAGTACGCCAATCATTTTGCTGTTTGCTCTTTTGATTAAGCTGGAAACACCAGGGCCAGCCTTTTATATGCAGGAAAGGGTTGGGAAAGACGGTGTTTACTTTAAATTATGGAAGCTCAGATCGATGAGAATTGACGCAGAAAGCGGAGGAGCGAAATGGGCGCAAAAAAATGACCCGCGTATCACCAAAGTGGGGGCATTCATCCGTAAAACAAGAATTGATGAACTTCCGCAATTTATCAACGTGTTAAAAGGAGAAATGAGTATCGTAGGTCCTCGTCCAGAAAGACCGATGTTTACCGCAGAATTTAATCGGACGATTCCAGGCTTCACAAAAAGGTTGGCGGTAAAGCCGGGGCTGACAGGTCTTGCTCAAGTAAATGGCGGATATGAAATGAGTCCAAGTGAAAAATTAACACACGACTTACAGTATATTCAAAACTTGACATTTTCTCTCGACACGAAGATTATGGTAAAAACGTTAAAAGTCATCATGACTGGTGACGGAGCCAGATAAGTAAAGTAGGGAAGAGAAATGGCAAGTATGAAAAAACGCATGCTAGGCGGGGCAAAATGGACAAGCTTGTCCGCATTGATCATCACCATCATCCAAATTGCACAGTTCGCCTTTTTAGGGAACGTGATGTCACTCAAGGAGTTTGGACTCGTTGGCATGATCACAACTGTCACAATATTTACGCAGATTTTGCTTGATCTAGGAATTGGGGCAGCGATCATTCAAAAGGAACAAACGACAGAACGTCAATTATCTACATTATATTGGATCAACTTGCTCACGGGGATTATCTTGTTTTGTCTGCTTATCCTGCTAAGCCCAATGATAGCCGCTTTTTATAACCGGCCAGAGCTAGAAGGTCTGCTCAAGCTATTATCGATCATGTTTCTGATCGCACCGATTGGCCAGCAGTACCAGTATATGATGCAAAAAGACTTAGCCTTTAAAACATTAAGCACCATTGAAGCCATTGCGACCATCATATCGCTGCTCGTTTTACTCGTTTTCGCCTTCTTCATGAATCCGATTGTCGCCTATGTCATTTCTCAAGTGCTTCTGCAATCAGGAAAAGGTCTCATGTATGCAGCAGCTTATTGGAAGAAGTGGCGTCCAGCACCTGTTTTTGCATTAGGAGAAGTGAAGGAATTTTTCTCATTCGGTGCATTCCAGCTCGCATCCAGACTGGTCAACCGAGCAGGATCGAACATCGACATGATTTTAATCGGCCGGTTTCTTGGAGCGGAAGCGTTAGGTATTTACAGCTTGGCGTATCAAATTGTGACAATACCCGTGCTGAAGATAAATCCGATTGTGACGAGAGTGGCTTTCCCAGTTTTCGCAAAAAGTCAGCGGGATCACTCCATGCTGCGAGAGGGCTTCCTAAGTATGACGAATATGCTCGCATTGGTTAGTTTTCCATTATTAATCGGCCTTGCTGCCGTATCAGACAGCTTTATAGAAGTCGTGTTTGGAGAGAAATGGCTAGTAGCGGTTCCGGTTCTAAATATATTGTGCATTGTCGGCCTGCTGCGTGTGCTGATGAATCCAAACGGTTCAATACTTCTTGCAAAAGGGAGAGCGGACTTAGCCTTTTATTGGGATACGGGGATGCTTATCGTGTATGGCTGCGCATTATATGCAGGTGTCACTACAGGCAGTCTGCTCACAGTAGCTTGGATCTACTCAGGTGTCAGCCTGCTCAACTTTATTGTCGGCAGATGGCTCATGGCATATGTCATTCAGCTTGATATGAAGGTGTATTTAAAATCACTTGGAAAGCCTGCTGTCATGACGCTGCTCATGGCGGTCTGTGCGGTAGCTTTACATCAAGGGATGAAGCTAACGACAGCAGATATTTCACTTCAATTACTACTGACTGTTTGTGTCAGTGCTGCATTGTATAGCTTGCTGCTCATCAAAATGTATCCGCAGGCTGCAGGCAAATTATTGAGAAGAGGTCGTTCGTCATGAAGGTACTATGGCTGACAAGTGTATATCCTAGTGAAAAACATCCGAGTGAGGGCGTATTTCATGAAACGCAAGTACAGGAGCTGCTCAAACAAGGAATAGAAGTAGCTGTCATTTGTCCTAATCCAGTGAATCCACCGGTTTTACGGATGCTCAAGGCATCCTATCGGCAGAAAAAGGATCTGCCTGAACAGGAAGTGAGAAGCGGAGTGAAGGTTTACAGACCGCCTTATCCAGCGCTCCCTGGACAGCTGAAATGGGCGCAGCCGAGTAAACGAATAGCGGCTTCCGTTCTCAGAGCAATGCAGCGTCATCAGCTGTCACCAGATTTTATCCATGCGCACTTTGCCATGCCGTCTGGCGGAGCGGCGGCTGTTATTCAGAAAGAAACGAAAATCCCTTATCTTCTGACCTTGCACGGCAGTGATGTGAACGTATATCCGAACTATAGCAAAGGGGCACAGGCAGCCTTTGAAACGGCGGTGAGGCAGGCATCTGCTGTTCTGACAGTGAGTGAGGAGCTGGCTAAAAAGACAAATGAGATGACGAAGGTAGAAGCAAAATGTCTTCCGCTTGGTATTCCGCTCGAATCATTTTCCAGAACGGAAGAAGGTCAAGAAGGCATCAGAAAGCACTTAGGTTTACCGCTTCAAGATAAGCTCGTTGTTTTTGTCGGGCGTTTAGTGAAAGAGAAGGGTTTGCTTGAATTAGCTGATGCTGTCAGCAGCATGGATGGAGTGAAAGCAGTCTTTGTTGGAAAAGGTCCCCTTGCAAAGGAGCTCACAGAACGAGCTGGAGCATCCATTATACTTCCAGGGCAGGTGCCGAATGAGCAGGTGAGAGACTACTTAATGGCAGCTGATCTGTTTGCACTTCCTTCCTACAGTGAAGGAATGCCAACCGTCGTTCTAGAAGCGCTCGCTTTAAAAGTACCTGTCATTGCAACACGGGTTGGTGGTCTCCCATCCTTATTTTCAACCTATCAACACCTGCTCGTTGAACCACGTTCGACGCGTCAGCTGAAAGAGGCAATTCACGCCTGCCTTTATGAAAACAGATGGAATGAAGCAGTGAAGAACGATCTTCATGAAATGGTTCATACAGAATATTCATCAGAACATAATGCGAAGCATCTCATTCAGCAATATGAGAAGGTGCTCAATCAATCAACACCCATCGTTTAAACAAGATGAAATGTGCAAAGAATGATAGATAGATAAACGGCTTGGAACGGACAATATGCTTTTATTGAGAGGATGAAAAATGTTGAAGAAAATTGCTGTGATTGGAACAGGTTATGTCGGGTTAGTATCGGGTACTTGTTTTGCTGATATCGGAAATCGTGTCATCTGCTGTGACATCGATGAATCAAAAATCAACAGCTTAAAAAGTGGTGTCGTTCCCATTTATGAACCAGGTTTAAAGGAATTGATTGAAAAGAATACAGAAGAAGGAAGACTGTTTTTTACAACGAATATTCCTGCCGCTATTAGGGAATCAGAGATTATCTATATTGCCGTAGGGACACCGATGACACCACAGGGGGAAGCAGATTTAACGTATGTGAAGGCTGTCGCTCAAACGATCGGTGAACACATGAATGGCTATAAAATCATCGTCAATAAAAGCACAGTGCCCGTTGGAACAGGCCGTCTCGTTCAAGCCATTGTGGAAAAGGCATCGCGCAGCAAATATCCTTTTGATGTCGTATCCAATCCAGAGTTTCTCCGAGAAGGCTCAGCGATTCAAGATACGATGAATATGGAGCGGGCGGTCATTGGGGCGACTAGCACTCATGCCTCTAGCATCATCAAAAGGCTGCATGATCCGTTTCAAACAGAGGTTGTAGAGACCAACTTAGAAAGTGCTGAAATGATTAAGTATGCTGCAAATGCCATGCTTGCCACAAAAATCTCATTTATTAATGACATTGCAAATATTTGCGAGCGTGTAGGCGCTGACGTTGAAAAAGTCAGTGAAGGAGTTGGATTAGACAGCCGCATCGGGCATAAATTTTTAAAAGCAGGCATTGGATTTGGAGGTTCTTGTTTCCCGAAAGACACGATGGCTCTTCTCAAAATTGCCGAAACATCCGGGTACCGGTTCAAGCTGATCGAATCTGTCATTGAAACGAACAACAACCAAAGAGCCCACCTGGTCAGCAAATTGATGAGTGTGTTCGGTGATATTAAAGGAAAAACCATTTCTGTCTTAGGGCTCGCCTTTAAACCGAATACAAATGATATGCGTTCAGCGCCTGCATTAGATATTATCCCAATGCTGAGAGAGCTGGGGGCTTTTGTGAAAGCCTATGATCCGATTGCTTATGTAGAAGCTGAACGTGAGCTTGGCCCACAGGCGGTTTTCAGCAACGACCTGTATGAAACAGTAAAAGATACGGATGCCTGTCTCATCCTAACAGAATGGGATGACGTACAGAAGATGGATAAAGACCAAATCAAGCAGCTGCTTCGTTCGCCGATTGTAATTGATGGAAGGAATTTGTTTGATCCAGCAGAAATGAAAGAGAGAGGATTTATTTACCAGTCGATCGGCCGCCCAAGTGTATGGGAAGCAGAATTGGTATCGAAGGCACAATAACAGGGGGAGCTTGGATGAAGAAAGTATTGGTTACTGGGGGAAGCGGATTTATTGGATCACATACGGTAGAGGCTTTACTAGAAAAAGGCTATGAGCCCATCGTTCTTGATAACTTTTCAACTGGATCTCGAGAAAATATTGCTCATCTTTCCGTGCAATGCATGGAGGCAGATGTCACAAAGCCAGCGACGATTGATTTGATCAAACAAATCGCACCGGATTATATCATTCATCTTGCAGCACAAGTAAGTGTAGCCGTTTCCGTTCAGGATTTCGTATATGACGAAGAGGTCAATATAAAAGGATCTCTGCACGTCATGAAAGCTGCGGCTGAAGCAGGAGTGGAAAAAGTCATCTTTGCCTCATCAGCAGCTGTCTATGGAGACCCGGTGTATTTGCCAGTAGACACCGCTCACCGGCTAAAGCCTGGTTCACCTTATGGCTTAGCAAAACTGACAGTAGAGCGGTATTTAGAAATGGCAAAATCACTCTATGATGTGGACTATTGTATTCTCAGGTACAGCAATGTATATGGTCCGCGCCAAGATGCACTTGGCGAAGGCGGTGTTGTCTCTATTTTCTCTGATAAGTTTGCAAAGGATGAGGCTCCTTTTATCTTTGGAGATGGAGAACAAACAAGAGACTTTATCTATGTGGGTGATCTAGCAGCAGCGAATGTTGCGGCTTTAACAGCCCAATCAAACGTTTGTTTAAATATTTCGTGTGGTGATTCCATCACTGTGAATGAACTGTTTCAAACGATGAAACGGGTAACGAGATCACAGCTTGAACCGATTTACAAGCCGCAGCGTGCAGGAGATATCGTGCATAGTACATTGGCAAATGAGGAAACGAAAAAAGTCTTAGCATGGGAGCCTGTTGTGAGTTTACAGGAAGGTTTGGCTCGTACCATTTCCTACTATAAACAGGAAGTCAAGGCTTAATCCCTCAAATCGGATGGGTTGCTTAGGAGGAAAATGGGTATGAGTGTGAAACAAACAGCATGGCAAATCATGATTGGTTGTATATTATTTGCAGCAGGGCTAGGACTTGTACAATTGGCGTCTGCGCAGCCCGCCGGGTTAAAAAAGATTGTCGCCATTCCGGTCCTGCTTTTAGTCCTGACGGCTTTTCTCGTGTTAATGAAGCTATACATGAACGGTGAGCAAGTGTTCATGTCAGCCATATATCTTTTAATTGCATTGACCTTTCTCAATAACGCTTTCTTTTCAATTAGTGCCGGGTTCTTTAGTCTTTTTCTCTACCGTATCATGCTCATTGCCGCCTTTGCTTTATTCATATGGCGGATGAGAGATAAGGGGACGTACATATCGCAGTGGCAGCAGATTCGTGTCAAAGGGATTCTTGGTTTTTTCGCTGCATGGTTTCTTTACGGGCTCATCTCACTGCTGTGGGCTCATTCGGTCACAGACGGTCTCAAATATATGTCCCTGCTTGCTATGGGGATGGGATTTGTCTTTCTTGTGGTTATGTACATTCAGCGAATCGATCAAGTGGTCACCTTTTATAGCATTTGGCTCGTCATGACTGTATTTGTCATGGGGATAGGGTTTTATAATCACTTTACTTTGAACCATTTACCGAATACTTCATTGTATCTTGGGCCGGCGTATAAACAGCACTATCCTACAGCTGTCTTTTTTAACCAAAATGACTTTGCGACGTTTTTATCGATTAGCTTTTTCTTGTATTTAGCGTGTATGCGGCAAATGAAAAATGGTTATATCAAAGCATTTGGATTATTTGGCGCCATCGCAGCACTGTATCTCATTTTGTTAACAGAATCCCGCGCCAGCCTGCTTGGCATATTTGCAGGAGCGTCCATCTATGTGTGGCTTCTCATGCCGCGCTTTCTCAAAAAGTGGTCACTCATCACAGCAGGTGGACTTGGTGTCATCTGTATCGCTGTTTTTTCAGCCAAGATTTATTCAGTCTTTTATGACTTGTTTCTCGCTTCTCAGGTGGCGCATTCTTTTAGTGAACCACTCCCATCCAACATTGCGAGAGCGAATTTGATCAAAAATGCATGGCATTTCTTTACGGATTCATACGGGTTTGGTGTCGGAGCGGGGAATGTGTCTTACTACTTAGCCCACTTTTCGATCTTTGATACAGATCAAGTCGTTGAAGTGCACAATTGGCTGCTGGAAGTGATGACGAACTTTGGATTTGCGGTCATGCTGGGCTATATCTCCGTCTACGCTTATCTCATGTTCACGCTGTATAAACAATACCAATGGGCTGACACAAGAACAGCAAAAATGATCATTGAAGGTTTGTTTGCTGCCATGCTGAGCTTTCTCGTTTCAAGTATCAGTCCTAGTTCTGTCTCGAATTTATATTTCCACTGGGTCTTTTTAGGACTCGTGATCGCAGCGGTGAATATGTTGAAAAACAAACAGCGCTTGGTAAACCATGTGTGATGCTGCGCTGGTATGGCTACACTAATGAAAAAGCAAATACGTCAATGTTGGGAGAATGAACATGTCTAGTTTCATATCTAGAATAGGGAAGCGAATCAAAAAGTATATTGTATGGCTTGTGCTGCTGCCTGTCGTATTAGGCGCTTTTGGATTCTTTTTTGCCAAAGGAACAGTGCAGCAGTCTAGTTACACAGCTGCCGTTACGCTTACACTTGGTAAATATGATGACGGAGTGTATAACAATATCGCAGAAGTGACATCTCTATTAAAAAGCGATGCATTTTTGAACGAAGCGCTCAGTGATGTGAAAGAAGAAAGGCAGGATGTGAAAAGCCGCCTCATCCTCACCAATCAATCAGATACACAATTACAGCTGTCCTTCACAGATGCTGATAAGGATCATGCTTTAGCTGTCGTGAAGCAGGTGTCGGATACATTTCTGAAGCAAGACAAAGCATTATTTACAAAAAGGCAGCAGGTGATTGAAAGTAGATTATCTGCTCTAGAAGACGAATCTGTCAGCAACGATTCCAAAGTAGATAAAGAGCGATTTTTATATGAATTGGAGTCTACAAAGCTTGGAATGAAGCAGGCGAAGATTGTTGATCCTGCTCAAGTTCTTGATGAAGGCAATAAAGGCATGTCAGCGAAAAAGCGGGCACTGCTTGGACTTGTCATTGGCTTTAGTATCTCGCTCATGTTTGTGGTCTTACCCGAAGTGTTCAAAGAATCTTAATGATGAACTGGAGATGAGTCTTAGGTGAACAATCAACCGTTAGTATCAATCATTACACCGGCCTATAATGCGGAACGTTATTTAACGGATACAGTTCATTCCGTCCTTGCCCAAACCTATTCTAATTGGGAACTGATCATCGCAGATGATTGTTCAACAGATGGAACAAGGAAGCTGCTTGGGGACTTAAGTGAAGCAGACGACAGAATCAACGTCATTTATTTAGAGCAAAATGGGGGAGCCGCCATCGCTAGAAACGCAGCCATCAAACAGGCAAAAGGCCGCTTTATTGCTTTTTTAGACAGCGATGATAAGTGGAAAGAGACGAAGCTTGAACAGCAGGTAGACTTCATGCTGACAAACGATTATGCCTTTACATTCACGGCATATGACATCATTGCAGAAAATGGAGAACCGTTAGAAAAAACCGTCACTGCACCAGCAAGATTAACTTATGATGAAGCTTTGAAAAATACCATTATCGGCTGTTTAACGGTGATGCTTGATGTACAGAAGATAGGACATATAGAAATGCCGAACATCCGCACAAGACAGGATTTAGCTACATGGCTGTCCATATTAAAAAGAGGATTTACAGCCTATGGAATGAGTAAACCGCTCAGTGAATACCGCATCGTTGGAAACTCGATCTCTAGTAACAAGTGGAAAGCAGCGAAAAAAACGTGGTTCGTCTACAGAGAAATTGAGCAGCTTCATTTTGTCAAAGCATCTTGGTGTTTTATGCACTATGCGACAAATGCTGTGAAGAAGCGCTTATAAACAGAAGGGAAAAAAGGTGATAAAGGTGAAAGCAGACTCGATCATACATGTTATCGTAGCGACGGGAGAATGGGGACAGGACGGCTTGAGGTACAGGCGGCATCGACTGGCGGAATTTCTAGCATCTGATCCAGAAACGAAAGAGGTCATCTGGGTATGCCCATCTGCATCCCGTCATACAGCTCCCTTTCAACCCATAACCGATCGAATGAAGCAATTGACCATTCCTGATGTGCTCAAGAGCAAATTTTTTCGCTTTGGCCGATATCAAGACATGTTCTATATTCATAAATTGTCCCCTCTTCTTGAGCATTTGCGGCAGGAAGAAAAAAAGGGAATCGCTGTTTGCTTATGGTATACGTTTCCGGGTTTTCCGCTCTTATCTTCTTTATTTGAATGGAAACATATTGTCTATGACTGCAGTGACCTGTGGGGAGAGCCGATAAGCGGCAAAAATAATTTGCTTTCTTATATGAGACAGCGTGTCATTGTGAAAGCAGAAAATCGAATCATCAAATACGCACACAGCATTACATGCTCTTCTCAATACTTACACGATCAAATCAAAAAGCGTCTTATGGGCGAACCAAAAGATGTGTTTACAGTTGAAAATGGCGTCGAGTACGATGTGTTTGCAAAAAGCAATCTTCCATGTAAGGAGGATGTGCTGCAAGGAAGAGAAGGAACTGTTCTTGGTTTTATTGGAGGCATCAAGCCGAAGCTGGATTTTGACATGATAGCAGAAGCTGCCCGCGTGAAGCCTGATTGGACATTTTTATTTGTCGGTCCGGATGGAACAAATGGCGATCCATCTTTTCAGCATGCACTTAAACTGCCAAATGTGATCTGGACAGGTGCTGTTGCACCAGAAGAAGTGCCTGCGTATATGCAGCTGATTGATGTAGGCATGATGCCATACAAACAATCTCCTTACAATCAAGCCGTGTTTCCGCTCAAGCTATATGAATTTTTAGCCGCAGGAATACCGGTTGTTGGTTTAAATCTTCCGTCAACGGAAAGGCTAAAAGAGAATGATGTGTATGAATATTTAGAGGGCGAAGATCCTGCACTCTTCGTAGAAGCCTGCCAAAAAGTGATCAGCAAAAAAGACGACATGGACTATAGACATCTAAGACAAAGCCGGGCGAAGAAAAAAGATTGGCACGCGCTGTTCACAAACATGGTGGAACTAACGAATATTAAAGAAAACGCATAATTCATCAGGGATTGTGCGTTTTTATTTGTTTCTTCTTCACAGGGGGAGCTTGTGATCATCCTCTATTCAATTGTATAATGGAAAGAGCGGCCAATATACAAAATACAGATTTCAATTTAGAAGGAGACTGACCTATGGATTACGAACGCGCCTTATTAGCGTTTTTTGTCTCTCTGGCTACAGTTTTAATTGTGACACCAATCGTCAAAAAGTTTGCAATTAAGATTGGTGCAGTGGACCAGCCGAATAAACGAAAAGTTCATGATAAAGTAATGCCTCGAATGGGCGGTTTGGCAATTTTTATTGGGGTAGCGGCTGGAGCATTAGCAGGCGGGCTGTTTCTACATAATAAAATTACAGCAATTTCAGTTGGTGCCGTACTTATCGTCATTCTAGGTATATTTGATGATAAATATAATTTAAGTGCAAAATTCAAATTTCTCGTACAAGTTCTTGTTGCTTGTCTGATTGTAAGCACAGGCTTAAAAATGGACTTTTTTTCTGTTCCTTTCTTAACAGATCGAATTGAGTTAGGCTGGATGGCATATCCCCTAACCGTGTTATGGATTGTCGGAATCACAAATGCCATTAATTTAATTGACGGCCTTGATGGACTGGCTGCCGGTATTTCTGTCATCGGTTTATCAACCATTGCCGTGATGGCATTTTCTGCTGATAAAATTTTGATTCTTTCTTTATCCCTTGTTGTCATTGGTAGTACCATAGGCTTTCTTTTTTACAACTTTCATCCGGCGAAGATTTTTATGGGTGACACCGGCTCGCTTTTTTTAGGTTATATGATTTCGGTACTGTCACTATTAGGGCTATACAAAAGTGTCACTTTGTTTAGTGTAGTTGTCCCAGTGATCATCTTAGGTGTCCCTATTTTCGATACCACCTTTGCCATCATTAGACGAATATTAAACAAACAGCCGATCTCAGCACCTGACAAATCTCATATTCATCATAGACTGATGGCTTTTGGCTTGTCCCATCGTATGGCTGTCATCGTGATTTATATGATTGGCTTAGTCTTTAGCTTAAGTGCGATTTTGCTGACAAGCGCCACCATTTGGTTATCACTGATTATTATCTTTTTACTGGTCATGTTCATGCAAGTGATTGCAGAAGTCACAGGCTTGGTGAATGAAGAGTTTAAACCATTTACGAAATTTTATAAACGAATGGTCAAAAGGCAGTAAAAAACAGCCCGTTCCTAGGAACTGGGCTGTTTTTATTATTGTCCAGGTGTGCTGGTCGATGAGTTAGTTGTATCACTTGACCCTGTTTCACCAGAGGACGGATTGGTTTGTGAATCTGTTTCAGTTGGAGATTCAGTAGGAAGCTTTAAATGGGTCCGTAATTCATATTGGACGTTAGCTAGATTGGTTGGATCTGGCTCAAAGTAATACGTCCGATTCGGACCTAAGTAAAGGTCTTTTCCTTTAATAGAAAGTGTTTCTGTGTCGTCTCCTTTAAATCCGCTGTAGATTTGCTGAAGCGCAAGACCTTCTGTGATACGGAAATTGGTCGTAATGTGATCACTGACTTCTTTAGCAATGTTATCGACGTTCGCAATGTTATTTGGCTTCGCCATTTGATCAATCATTGCACGTAAAATTTGTTTCTGACGATCGTTACGTCCGAAATCACCGCGTGGATCTTGTTTTCTCATCCGTGCGTAAGCAAGTGCTTCTTCCCCGTTTAAATGCATATTGCCTTTTTTGAAGTAAATCTTTTTCGATTTTTTAACATCACTTTTTTCATTGAAGTCAAATGGAACATCGATATCAATTCCGCCGACTTCATCGATGACATCCTTGAACCCGTCAAAATCAACGGTTGCATACTTATCAATCGGAATATGCAAGAATTGTTCGACAGTTTCAATCGTTTCGTCTTTACCACCTTTAGCAAATGCTGCATTGATCTTTTCTTTACTTCCTGTCGTATCACTTGCAAGCTGTACGCGTGTGTCACGAGGGATACTAACCATTTTCATCGTTTTGTCTTGAGGGTTAATCGTTGCGACAATGAGTGAATCTGAACGGCCATGATCACCCTTTGTGGCATAATCCTCAATTCCGACAAATAATACAGAGAAAGGTTTTTTCTTAATATCAATGACAGCATCACGAAGATTCGATTTCTCTCCGCGATCTAGTTCATCATATGTTTTGTCAGCAGCTTGAAGAGTATTGACGATTTTATATACTGCAAATCCGCCCATGCAGATGATAAGAAGTAAAAATAAGACCAGAATACGTTTGATAATTCTCTTCTTCTTACTCTTTTTCTTTCGTACACGCACTTTTACTCGTTGTGCCATTCATCTGTCTCCTTTATCGGACCAATGTCCTTTTCTAAATAAATCAATTCGCCTTCTTTTGTAACACTCTTTCCATTTGTCAGCTCAGTCATCCACTCAATGAACTGCTCTGTTTGTGTTTCTTCGACATATGTCTCAAAAATAACATCTTCTGCATAATGGATTTCTTTTAGCTGAAAAGATGAGGCTCTAAGCTCATTCTCTACCTTTCCAAGCCATGTATAATCTATTGTTGTGTGCATTGTACGCATTAAACAGCGCTCTACCATTCCAACATGGTTGATAGCTTCTGATACAGATTTTCCGTAGGCACGAATCAATCCACCGGCACCTAGCTTGATACCGCCGAAATAACGAGTGACCACAACAACTGTATCTTTCAGCTTCCGTTTTTTTAGCACTTCAAGCATTGGGACACCTGCTGTACCGCTTGGTTCACCATCATCATTCGCTTTTTGAATCAGGTCATGTTCACCAATGAGATAGGCTGAACAATTATGTGTGGCATTCCAATGTTGTTTTTTAATGGATTGTATAAATGCTTGTGCTTCTTCTTCTGAGACAGCACGCTGTATATGACAAATAAAACGTGATTTTTCAATGACGATCTCATGCTCGCCACGACTTTTTACTGTAAGATAGCGATTCAGCAAAAGACATACCCTCCTGACAAGCAAATTGTAAGACTAGTGAAAATTTGCATTGGTTTTAGAATTTTACAGCGTATTTTGTTATGATGATAGGAGTGGAAAAAGGGTCGTCATAAAAACTTCATGATTTATACGCATTCTTTCATTATAATTCGACATAAAATGCAGATCAATGACATTTATAATAAAAAAAGATGACATCACTGTTACGGGAGGGAAAAGCCATGACAACACCCAAAATGGATCCGAAATTATTGGATTCAATCATCATGAAAATGCTAAGTACAGTTGATGGCAGCAAGGACGAAGTATTTAGAATAGGCGAACAGTCCCGTCAACAATATGAAAGCCTAGTAGAAGAGCTCAAGCAAATCAAGCAGCAAGTAAACGAAGTAATTGATTTTGGGGATAAGCTGGAAGTCCATACAAGACATGCTAGAAACCGCTTATCTGAGGTCAGCAGAAACTTCAACAAATTCAGCGAAGAAGAAATACGTGAGGCCTACGAAAAAGCACATAACCTGCAAGTGGAACTCACCATGATTCAGCAGCGCGAGAAGCAGCTGAGAGAAAGAAGAGACGATCTGGAAAGACGATTATTAAGCTTACAAGACGTCATTGAACGCTCTGAAACGCTTGTGAGTCAGATTACAGTTGTTCTCAACTATCTCAACCAGGATTTACGCCAGGTTGGCGTTTTACTTGAAGATGCTCAGGCAAAACAAGATTTTGGGCTAAGAATTATTGAAGCCCAAGAAGAAGAACGCAAAAGAGTGTCTCGGGAAATTCATGACGGCCCTGCTCAAATGCTGGCAAACGTGATGATGCGTTCCGAATTAATTGAACGGATTTTTAGAGACCGCGGTACAGAAGAAGGTTTTAAAGAAATTAGAAGTCTCAGACAGAATGTGCGAAATGCACTGTACGAAGTGAGAAGAATCATTTATGATTTAAGACCGATGGCTTTAGATGATTTGGGTCTGATTCCGACACTGAGAAAATACTTAAACACAATTGAAGAATATGATGGGAAAACCAAAATTACGTTCCAATGCCTAGGTGATACAGAAAGTGAAAGAATTGCTTCTCAATTTGAAGTAGCACTGTTTAGACTAGCCCAAGAAGCTGTCACAAATTCATTAAAGCATTCTGAAGCTGAAGAAATCTCTGTCAAAGTAGAAGTAACGAAAGACTTTGTGACCTTAATTATTAAAGACGATGGAAAAGGCTTTGATATGAAAGATGTGAAAACAAACAAAAACAAATCCTTCGGTTTACTTGGCATGAAAGAACGCGTAGACCTACTGGAAGGTAAAATGACCATAGACTCAAAAATAGGTCTAGGGACATTCATCATGATTCGCGTGCCACTAACATTGCAAAATAAAATTGTAAAATAGAGTCAAAAGACATATTGACCATAAAGTTCAGGTGTAGAACAATAAACATGGGGAGGCGTAGCTTGTGACTAAAGTAAATATTGTAATTATTGATGACCACCAATTATTCCGTGAAGGTGTCAAACGGATTTTAGATTTTGAACCTACTTTTGAAGTAGTTGCAGAAGGAGACGACGGTGACGAAGCTGCACGTATCGTAGAACACTATCATCCGGATGTTGTCATTATGGACATTAATATGCCGAATGTAAATGGTGTTGAGGCTACAAAGCAGCTTGTTGAGCTTTATCCCGAATCAAAAGTCATTATTCTATCTATTCATGACGATGAAAACTATGTAACACATGCATTGAAAACAGGGGCGAGAGGCTACCTGCTAAAAGAAATGGATGCAGACACACTCATCGAAGCAGTGAAAGTTGTAGCTGACGGAGGCTCTTATTTACATCCGAAAGTCACTCATAATTTAGTAAATGAATTCCGACGCTTAGCAACTAGCGGCGTTTCAGCACATCCACAGCATGAGGTATATCCTGAAATTCGCAGACCACTTCATATCTTAACTAGACGTGAATGTGAAGTTCTTCAAATGTTAGCTGACGGAAAGAGCAACAGAGGAATCGGTGAATCGCTCTTTATTAGTGAGAAAACAGTTAAAAACCACGTGAGTAACATTTTGCAAAAAATGAATGTAAACGACCGTACACAAGCTGTTGTTGTAGCTATTAAAAACGGCTGGGTAGAAATGAGATAATGTTCCGGACAAGTACTCCTTTTTCGCCTGTTTTTATTCTCTCACATTTTAGGTGGAGGGAAATGATAGACAGGGTAAGGAGTCTTTTTCGGATATAGCGGGCTTGCCTATTGATTAGGCAGGCTTTTTTGATTACTATTATAAATCTAATGAAAAATGATCATTCTTTTAAAATAAAAAAGAGTAACTTAACGAATAAGGAAGGTATTTAAGAATGAAAATAGCCGTTGTAACAGACAGTACTGCTTATTTACCACAAGAGCTGCGTGATAAACATAATATTCATATGATCCCCCTTAACGTCATCTTTGGCAGTGAATCATACCGTGAAGAAATAGAAATGGACTGGAAGACATATTATGAAGAAATCAAAAAACACAAAGATCTTCCAACAACCTCTCAGCCTGCTTTCGGTGAATTAATAGCCTTATATGAAAAACTAAGTGAAACATACGACGCCGTGATTAGTATCCACCTTTCAAGTGGAATTAGTGGAACGTATAACAGTGCTGTCTCAGCGAATGATCTAGTTGACGGGATTGATATTTACCCGTTTGATACAGAAACAAGCTGTATGGCACAAGGTTTTTATGTGTTAGAAGCTGCTGAAAAAATCCAAGAAGGTGCTTCTTTAGAAGATGTGTTAGCACATCTAAATTACCTGAAAGAAAGTCAGCGGGCGTATTTTATGGTAGACGATTTAACTCATTTGCAAAGAGGCGGCAGATTAAATGGTGCTCAGGCTTTTATTGGAAGCCTCTTAAAGGTAAAGCCTATTTTGCATTTTGACAACAAGCTAATTGTTCCTTTTGAGAAGATTCGCACACGTAAAAAAGCCATTTCACGTATTTTTGAATTATTTGATGAAGATGCATCACGTGGTGTTCCGATGAGAGCAACACTGATACATGGTAATAGAGAAGAAGAAGCAGAAGAATTAATTGCGCACTTATCAGAAAAATATCCTCATGTTGAATTTTATAAAAGCTACTTTGGTGCCGTAATCGGCACCCATCTAGGTGAAGGTTCTTTAGCTCTTGGCTGGGTGATTAGATAATTCCTAAAAAACCTCTTTTCTTATGGAAAAGGGGTTTTGTTTTTCTATTTTACCTGTTGGACGAAAGGTCATGTCTTTGCGCATAATAGCCAAACATCAATTGAAAGGTGTTTGGTAATGTTGAATATGGACAAAGCAATGGAACTAATGCGGCAGCTGCATTCACGCCATCTGCTCACCGATGAAACAAAGTGCACACAGTTCAATTTAGATTGGCTGGAGGAGAAAGGATTAGTCAATCGGTCTCCTGCCATTGAGAGGAAAGCAAATGGTTTTACATGCTGCCGGTGCGGTGTATCAAACAAGCGGTACTTTGCTCATTCTCCTTGTGAAGTGTGTCAAAAGGATTGTGTGTACTGTAGATCATGCATCATGATGGGAAAAGCAGCAGAATGTGGGTTTCTTTATGAATGGACAGGTCCACAAATGGAAGAAACATGTCGAGCCGAATTAACATGGCAGGGAGAGCTTTCCAAAGGGCAAAAAAGAGCGTCAGAAAGGATAATTGAAGCTATTAAAAACAAATTTGATCTACTTGTTTGGGCGGTTTGCGGAGCAGGGAAAACGGAAGTGCTTTTTCATGGAATCGAATATGCGTTAAATCAAGGAATGAGTGTCTGTATTGCGACACCTAGAACAGATGTTGTGCTTGAACTCGAACCACGGCTTAGAAAAGCATTTCAAGGGGTGACAATTACCGTACTTTATGGAGGCAGTTCTCAAAGGTTTCAAATAACACCGCTTGTGATCACCACAACCCACCAGCTGATGAGATACAAAAATGCTTTTGATGTGCTCATTGTAGATGAAGTCGATGCCTTCCCTTATTCAATGGATGAGCGTCTCCAATTTGCTGTTCTAAAGGCGATGAGAAATAACAGAGGGGTTAGGATTTATTTAAGTGCGACACCCTCTAAAAAAATGACGAGAGAGGTTTCTCGTGGAAAACTGGAAGCGATAAAAATTCCTTTGCGTTTTCACGAGCAACCATTACCCGTACCGACCTTTCATTGGATCGGACATTGGAAAAAGAAATTAAAAAAGAAGCAGCTGCCCCCTAAAGTGATGAATTGGATGCAGAGACATATTGCAAATAAGAGAAGAATATTACTTTTTGTTCCTTCAATTGCTGTCATGAAGAAGGTAACGAAGATTCTTCGAGAACAATCCTTAAACGTGGAGGGAGTATCTGCCGATGATCCGGATAGGAAACAAAAGGTTCAGCACTTTAGAGATTACGTATACAATGTACTAGTTACAACCACTATTTTAGAAAGAGGCGTAACGATTCCAAATGTTCAAGTGGGGGTACTTGGTTCGGAATCTACTATTTTTACAGAGAGTGCACTTGTTCAGATTTCTGGGCGGGTAGGCAGACACCCGGATTATTGTACAGGAGATGTTTTCCTTTTTCATTTTGGTTTAACGAGAAGTATGAAACAAGCAAAGAAGCATATCGCAAAAATGAATGAGACGGCTGCAAAAGAGTTTTCTGAAAAACAGTGTGGGTTCAACTAAATCATGGTACATTATATTCACAATACACAAATGGCAGGAGAGACAAATATGCTACTCAATGCAAAAGAAATACTACTCAAGGAAATTCTCAATCAATATCTCAACCAATTAAACATGATTTGTCATTGTGAAAAGTGTATGGAAGATGTATTAGCGATTTCACTGAATCAAGTGAAACCACAATATATAACAGATATCGATAAAATATCTTACAGTAAATCTGAGATGGTGGATAAACAGAAGAATACTGCGATGCTGGTCATTCTGACAGAAGCAGCTTCCAAGGTCTCTGCATTTCCAAGGTGTGAAAATCGTCTGCTGCTGAACAAGGAAACCAATTGATTTGCCAAATTTGCGAGGGACATTTTGTGCCTGCTTTTACATGGAAATCATTCCTACTATTAAATGATGATCGCCTTTGTGTAGCATGTAAGGATCACTTAGTAAAGATTGAGCGTCCTATTTGTCCAACATGCGGAAGGGCGCAGTCAAATGACCAATTGTGCCAGGACTGTAACAGATGGAATGAACGCTCTGATTCTACTAAAATCCTTGTAAAAAATAGGTCAGTTTATACTTACAACGAGTTGATGAAAGAAGTCCTTGCCCGCTTTAAATTTCGGGGTGATACGGCTTTAGCTGAGCTGTTTAAAAAAGATGTACAAGCAGCATTTAAACATTCCTTCTGCATAAAAGACCCATTGCTGATACCGATTCCTTTAAGTCATGAAAGACTAAAAGAAAGAGGATTTAATCAGTCCGTGATAATCGCTTCTTTGCTAGATAAGCCAATATTGCAACCACTCGTGAAAATACATCAAAGTAAGCAGTCTAAAAAAAAGAAAAATGAACGCCTAGATCAAAAAGGATTGTTTCAAATCAAGCAAACAGATGCGATTGTTCAAAGGGATATTATATTAGTTGATGATATCTATACAACGGGAGCAACCATCTATGATGCGGCAAGAATTTTGAAAGACGCAGGTGCTAAAAGTGTTTCTTCTTTTACGTTGATACGTAGTTAAAAATCATGATAATTAACCGATAATAAGAAAAGAAAATAACGTAAGGGGTTTTGGTTATGAATCAATTGGCAAACTGTCCACAATGTAATCAGCTATTTTTAAAAACCACCATCCAAACGGTTTGTAACAAATGCTTTGAAGAAGAAGAACGTTCTTTTGATATCGTATATAAATTCTTGAGAAAACAAAGTAATAGACAATCAACCATCGCTGAAATAGTAGAAGCAACAGAAGTTGATGAAGAATTAATCTTGAAATTTATTCGTTTGAAAAGACTGCAAATTAGTCAATTTCCAAATATTAATTATCCTTGTGAAAGATGTGGCAAAGCGATCAGGAAAAACAAGCTATGCAGCCAATGTGAACAGGATATTCATTCGCAAATCAGCCAAATGAACCAAGAAGAGGAGCGTAAAAGGGAGATTGAATCTAGGAAAAAAGACACCTATTATGCCATTAATCCTAAAAACGACTGATTCCCTAAACTAAGTTGCAGTTTGGTCGATAAAATGGATAGAATCAAGACAGACTGTAACGGAAAGCGAGAGGAATCCCGTGAAAATTAATCGATATGGAACACAACCAGTAAATCCTTACAAGAAAACATATGAGAAACAAACGTTGCAATCGAATCAAGCTAAATCAACTGATAAAGTCGAAATTTCTAAAAAGGCAATCGAAATGCAAAAGGTGCCGAATATTATGAGAGAACGCCAAGATAAAATTGACCAAATTAAAAAAAGCATTGAAGCCGGAACATATCAAGTAGATACAAAAGGCATTGCAGATAAAATGCTGAATTTTTATAAACAACAATAACAAAAGGGAGCAGCGTGAATGTCAGTTAAAATAATTATTGAAGAACTGCATCGTCTCTATGGATTGCATGAACAGCTTTTAAAGTTGTCTAAGGATAAAACAGAAATGCTGAAAAGCAATGAGATCGATGCTCTTTCAGAGGTCCTGAATTTAGAGCAAAAGTATATTCAGGCCATTTCTCAATTAGAAGAAAAACGAATTGAAGCGACCGTTCAATTTTTACAAAGTGATCAATCACCAACCATCACTGCATGTATCGAAAAGGCTGAAGGTACAGATCAAGAAGAGCTCATTTCATTATATGAGAAACTAAATGACATCATGGTGGAACTAAAAGATGTAAATGAACTGAACAAGCAGCTTATTCAGCAGTCACTTCAATTTATTTCACTGACATTCGATCTCGTTAACCCTAATAAAGAAAATATGAATTACGGACAAAATGGTCTTGAGAGTTCAAAGCCTAAACAGCAAAGGGCTTTGTTTGATTCAAAGGCGTAAACAAGGAGGATACCAATGGGTTCTACATTCATGGGACTAGAAACGGCAAAAAGAGGAATCACAGCCCAGCGTGCAGGGCTTTATGTCACATCAAACAACGTCTCCAATGCAAATACGGAGGGCTACTCAAGACAAAGAGTGACCTTTAAAGCAGAAAATCCTTATCCAGTCATTTCTGTTTATGACGGCAAGACGTATGGCCAAATGGGGACAGGCGTACAAGTTGGAACGGTTGAAAGAATTCGAGACAGCTTTTTAGATCTACAATACAGAGATCATAATAATAACTTATCTTACTACTCAACGAAGTCAGATGCCCTTTCACAGATGGAAGGAGTTATGAATGATTTGACGGATGAAGGCTTGAACAGAGCTTTTGATAATCTATGGAAATCATTACAGGTCTTATCGGAATCAAAAAATGCTGATACGGCTTCTGCACGTACAGTTGTTAAAACAAGTGCACAGGCTTTAGTTGACCAATTTCGTCTGCTCAATTCTTCTTTAACAACGATACAAAAGAATTTAAAAACGGAACTCGATTCAACAGCCAAAGATGTAAACACTCTTTTATCTCAAATAGATGAAGTGAACAAACAGATTGCAGCAGTTGAACCAAATGGGTATCTTCCAAATGATCTTTATGATACACGTGATACTTTGGTCGATCAATTATCCTCACTTGTTGATATTAAGGTCAGCTACAATCCACCTGGCGGTAATGCGCTCAAAATTGCTGAAGGAACTGTCAACATCGACATTATCGGTGCAAATGGACAATCTGCAGGAAATATTTTGAATGGTATTACGAACGAAAAGTCTGAACTGCAAATCTCTTACGATAATACAACGGGACTTGTTAACTCACTTCAATTCGGAACAACAACTATTGCAGCGGATCAATTACAAGTGAACGGTAAAGTAAAAGCACTTGTTGAGGCTTATGGCTACATGTCAAATGGTGCTGAAAAAGGCATGTATCCAGATATGCTTGCAGAGCTTGATGAAGTAGCACAAGTATTCATGGATACATTTAACGATGTACATAAGCAGGGGTACACGTTAACTGGTGCAAGTGGGCAAGACTTTTTTGATATCGAGAATAACAATGATTTGAATAAAGGTTTGGCAGCTCGTATTAAAGTGAGCGATGTCATTTTAGCATCAACAGATAATATTGCAGCATCTCTCAATCAAACACAAGGTGACGGTTCGAATGCTACGAAATTAGCTAATATACAAGACTTAAAGTTACCAATCGGCGGAAATACAACAACAATTCAGGATTATTACCAAAATGTCATTGCTGAGATGGGTGTCCAAGGGAAAAAGAACATGACGCTTGAAAGCAGTTCAGCTGCTCTTGTCAATTCAGCCAACGAACGTAGAATGTCGACTAGCGCTGTTTCCATTGATGAAGAAATGACGAATATGATTCAATTTCAGCATGCATATAATGCGGCTGCGAGAATTATGACATTACAAGATGAAGTATTGGATAAGGTCATAAACGGCATGGGTGTCGTAGGAAGGTAGGGATAACGGATGCGAGTCACACAAGGAATGATTTCACAAAACTCACTGCGAAATATTAGTAAAAGTTATGAAAAACTATCTAAAATTAATGAACAGGCACAAACAGGCAAACGTTTCACGAAAACTTCTGATGATCCTGTTGCAGCAGTAAAAAGCCTTCAATATAGTACTGCCTTGTTTCGAAATGAACAATATAAAAATAACTTAAATGAAGCACAAAACTGGATTGATACATCTGAAACAAGTGTCACAGAAATCATTGATATTATGTCTAATATACGAGATAAAGTGCTTGATGCGGCGAACGGAACAAAGCAGCCCGAAGATTTAGCAGCTATCGGAGTGGAAATTGGCCAGATGAAGAATCAAATCATTGATGCAATGAACACTCAAATGCTAGGTAAGTTCGTATTTAATGGGACAAATACAAATGTTAAACCAGTTGTTGAGAATGCAGACGGAACGTATACATTTAACTTCGAAAATTATACAGATGCGAATGCTGTTCAAGCGAATATTTCTGATGGTATCACTTTAAATGTAAACTCAAATCCAATCTCAGCGTTTGGCGGACAGGCTAACGGTCAAAATGTCATTGAAATGCTGACTGATTTAGAAAACTCATTGAAAAATGGAACGTTTGCGAATTCTGATGATGCATTAGGAAGTATCGATCAGTTTAAAGAAGTGATGAGTGCTGAGCGATCTGACCTAGGAGCGCGTTCGAATCGTGTTGACTTAGTAGGAAGTCGTTTGACTTCACAATTTCAAGTACTGAAAAATGCTAAATCAGATAATGAAGATGTTGAAAGTGAAAAGGCAATTCTTGATCTTCTTCAACAAGAGACGGTGAATAGAGCTGCTTTAGCGACAACAGCTAAAGTCATTCAGCCATCCCTTGTAGATTTCTTAAGATAATAAAAAGCATCCGATGGGTGCTTTTTTGCATCATGGAGGTGAACATATGCAAATCCCTAGATTGTTAATGCAGCAAACCTATGCAAAGCTTCAAATGTCGACAACTCCTTCCCGGCAAGAAGTAGAGCAGCCACGAGCGGACCTTGAGATTCAGCAGCCACGAGCTGTCATGAATATCAAAAGGACACCGTCGAAATTAACCATTGATCAAACCGAGGCATTTGCCGATATGGACATCAAGTCGATTTTTAGGCGTTCTGAGGAATGGGCAGCTGAGGGGAAGCGTGCTGTTGGAGAAGGAATGGGTCGAAGAGCGGAAGAAGGAAGTGAACTTATCAAGATCGAGAATGGTGGGAATGCGATTGCTGAGTTTGCCAAAATCAATGGCAGTCCCCCAGCAAAACAATTCACCATTGGTGTGATACCTTCATTCTTTAGTGTGAAAATTCACTATCAGCCTTCTGAGCTTCAAATTGATGTGGAGCCGCAAAAAGCTATCATAGAGGCCACACCTCATAAACCAATCGTTAACTACCAGCCAGGTAAGGTCAATATTGATATGTTACAATACCCAGAATTAAAAATAGAAGTTGACGAAACGGGCCAAAATGGTGATAAGGTATAGTTAAGAAAAACGAAAAAGGTCGTGAATTATGATCATTCAAACAAAATACCATGGTGAAGTGACAATCAAAGAGGAGCAAATCATTCACTTCTCTAACGGGATACCAGGATTTCTGGATCAAAAACAGTTTGTCATTTTGCCTTTATCAGAAGAGTCTCCATTTTTAGTTCTTCAATCATTGAAAAACTCGGCATTAGGCTTTATCGTCAGCAGCCCGTTTTTATTCTTCAATCAATACGAATTTGATTTAGACGAAACGGTTGTAGACATTCTAGAAGTAGAAGATGCCAATGATGTGGAAGTGATGGTTATCTTAACAATGGAATCATCTATTGAAAAAACGACAGCCAATTTAAGAGCGCCTATTATTGTGAACCGAAAAAACATGAAAGCCAAGCAGGTGATTTTGCATGATTCAGCCTATCATACAAAACATTTGTTAGAGGTGGCATCCTCATGTTAGTGCTGTCTCGTAAAGTAAACCAGTCGATTCAAATAGGCGATGATATTGAAGTCAAGATTATTTCAATCGAAGGCGATCAAGTGAAAGTCGGGATAGAGGCTCCTAAGCACATTGATATTCACAGGAAAGAAGTGTACCTGTCTATTCAAGAAGAGAACAATCGTGCAGCGAGTTTATCCTTAGATCTCCTCTCTCAATTATCCTCACAAAAAAAGTGAGGATTTTTTTATCGCATTCAGTTATCCTTCTCCGTGTAAAAGCGTTTCGATACGGAGGTGCATGATCTATAGGAAACTTTAACAAATCGGTCCATCTATATTTAATTTGCAAATTCAAAGCCGATATAAAAGATAGATTAAAGCACAGGAGCTGAATAACTATGTCTGTTGGTAAGTTGACATCATTAGAGCCAATTATCGATGCATTTCAAACCCGTGTTTCTAATAACCAGAATGACAATGTAAACTCTGACTCACAAGCAAATGGCAGGGCTGTTTCAAAAGAAGAAATTGAAAAAACGCTTCAAGGCGCAAACAAGCTGATTGAACCTACTCAATTTCATCTTCAATTTGAATTACATGAAAAACTCAACGAATATTATGTCAAAGTCGTAGATAACCAAACAGATGAAGTCATTAGAGAAATTCCGTCCAAGGAATGGCTTGATTTCTATGCGGCAATGACAGAAATTGTCGGTCTATTTGTAGATAAAAGAATGTAAATGAAGGGAGAACATAAACAATGGTCAATCGTATTACTGGATTTTCAAATGTGTTCGATATTGATGAAATCGTTTCAAAGCTGATGAAAACGGAGCAAGCACCACTTGATACAATGACGCGCCAGAAACAAACACTTGAATGGCAAAGAGACAGCTATCGCGAGGTTAACTCGAAAATTAAAGAATTAGATGATTTGATCAACAGTTTAAACTTAACGCGTCCAAGTACATATGGCGCCAAAAAGGTGACAAGCTCTAATGAATCTGCTGTCACAGCAACTGGATCAACAAATGCGACCTCTGGCTCTATTCATGTCACTCAGCTAGCGACAGCTTCCGTCTTCAAATCCTCTGGTACATCTGGATTTACACCAACAAACGGAACGTTTACGTTTGAAGTGACGACACCAGATTCGACAGAACCAAAAACGGTGACAATCAATACTTCTGATACCGATACAATTGATGACATCGTGAAAAAGCTGAACAGCGCGCAATTAGGTGTGACGGCTTACAAAGGCCAAATCTCTGATGGAACGAACTACGTGGATACCATCGCTCTTACTTCTCGGACAACGGGTGAAGGCGTCAGTATTAAAGCAGCTGATGGCAATTCAGCTTCATTTTTAACGCAACTAGGCTTCCAAGTAGATGGAAATAACAAATTAGTTGCAACCACTCAAGGACAGAAGGCGCAATACGAGATTAATGGTCTGAAAATGGAGAATAACAACAATACATTCACACAGGCTGATATTACGTACGAGCTTAAAGCAACCACAGATAAGCCCGTCAGCTTAAACGTTTCAACAGATGTGGATGCAATATATGATAAAATTAAACAATTTGTTGATAAATATAATGAACTCGTTGAGCAGATTAATGGAAAAGTCAATGAAAAGAAAAACAGAGACTATCATCCATTAACGGCTGAAGAGAAAAAAGCGATGTCTGAAAAAGAAATAGAGCTATGGGAAACGACCGCGAAGTCTGGCTTGCTGAGAAGTGATTCCATTTTACGATCTGGTGCCTCTAAAATAAGAAGTGATTTGTATGCTAATATTACGACAAGTGACGCGAATAAAATCCAACTCACACAAATCGGTATTTCGACATCATCCAGCTATAAAGATGGTGGGAAGCTTGAATTTATTAAGGATAGTGATGGAGTAGAGAAATTAAAAAAAGCCATTGAAGAAGACCCGGAGAAGGTCAGACAAATGTTCATCTCGGGTAGTTTAAATGTGGATTCAAAGGATAAAGACAAAGCGCAGCAGCAATATCAAGAACAAGGAATCATCTATCGTATCAAAAATTCCTTATCAGACTTTTCGAAGAGCATTCAAAAAAAGGCTGGCAGCATAACAATGGAATCAAAGGAATACGGACTTGGTAAGGACCTTGATTCTTTGACAAAACGAATGAGTACATTCCAAGATCGTTTAAAAATGGTTGAAGCCCGTTACTACAAAAAGTTTAACGCCATGGATAGTGCAATTCAAAAGCTAAACAACCAATCTGGCTACCTTTCTCAACTGCTTGGACAATAATTGGAGGTTTATAACATATGGCAATACAGAACCCTTATGCCGCCTATCAGAAAAATTCTATTGAGACCGCAACACCTGCCGAGTTGACGCTTATGCTTTATGAAGGCTGCTTAAAGTTCATCAGAATAGCGAAGCATGCCATTCAAAAAGAGGATGCAGAAACGAGAAACTTGAACCTAAAAAAGGCTCAAAACATCATTCAAGAATTAAATGTCACCTTAAATCGTTCCTATGACGTATCAAAGAGTATGGCAAGTATGTATGATTACATTTATCGCAGACTGATAGAAGCCAATCTTCAAAATGACGAAGAGATATTGAATGAAGTAGAAGAGTACGTAACTGATTTCCGTGATGCGTGGAAGGAAGTCATTCAAACCGATCGAAAAGGGCGTCACCACTCTATCGGGGGTTCTCTATGAGTATTGTGGATCAGTTGCATGATCAAACATTAAAAATGGCAGCCGAAATAGCGGAAAATCCGCAAAGTGAGACACTGGTTGAAGACTTTGATGCCTTTTTAATTGAGAGAGACGAATTAATGAGAGATATACAGCATGAATTGACGGATCAAGAAAAAGAGAAAATCCGAGAAATCATCCAAACAGATCAACAGATGGCGAAGCAATTAACGGTTATCCAAAATGGGATAAAAGCAGATATTCAAGCCATTCAAAAAAAGAAAACAAAACAGCTGAATTATCAAAATCCATACCAGCCCATAACAAGTGACGGCGTATACTACGATAAACGGAAATAAATAGGTGAGACCTGTGGCGTATCGTTCAAATGACTATATTTTATTAACCACATATTATGAACTTCTATACACGATAGAAGAGAGTCTAAACTATTTAGATGAAATTGAGAAGGATTTTGACAAAACAGAAGGGGATCGGATCTTTAATGATCTGATCCATGCCTTCTTTCATTTAGACACAACACATCCTCTTCTGCTTTCAATTATTGAAAATGAACACTTTGCCAAAACGATTCGTTCGTTTGATCAAATATTTTTAAGTTTTGATATACTAGCTTTCTATACATTCCCTTCAAATCACTTCCAATCATTCCTGAAAACATACTTTATACCTGAATATAGAAAGTGGATGGATGAAATACATGCCTGTATGAGGCCGTATGTCATTCATTAATTTTTGTCCAATTCAGACCATTCGGAGGAAATTATGAGACTAAAAAATCAATTTTTATTTGGGCTTATTGTCATATGTGTCTTGTTTGTCAGTATGTTAGGGTTCTCAAGCTTTCTCTATTACAAAACAGATCAATCCTATAAAGCGCTATTAAGCAAGGAAGTGAAGCTTTATCAGACCTCGCTGGAATTAGAAGCGCTTCTTCAAAAGCAGGAAGCACAGATTAAAACATATGTCGTCGTGCAAGATGCTGAAAATTTGCAGAAAATTGAGCAAACATATGAAGATATTCATAAGAAAACAGCAGAAGCTTCGAAAATGAGTACGGTCAAACAAGCAAAAAATCTATTAGATCAAATCTCAGAAAAAAATTATCTCTACTACACCTCAACAAATCGATTATTTAATTCATTAAATATGCAAAATCAAAAAGAATTCAACACCCGCCTCAGTCAAGAATTACAACCTATCGAACAAGAAATACATACCTTTACAAAAGAGTTCGCTCAAAATCAGCTAAAACAACGTGATCAAAAAATCAATCAGCTCAATCAAGATAGTAATCAATTATTGCTTACACTCATTTTGGTCAGTGCAGCGATTATTGTTGGCCTTTTGGTGATTGGGATCAGATTTGTTCATCGCATGACAAAACCAATTGTTTCTGTCACAAATGCCGCAAAAAGGATGGCAGATGGTGATCTAACCCTTGAAGAGATTGAAGTGACCTCTAAAAATGAGATTGGTCAACTCGGCACAGCCTTTAACCAAATGACGGCTCATTTGCGTCAGCTTATTTTGCAGGTGCAAAGCGGATCAAGACAGCTTGCTGATTCTGCTGCTCAATTTGAGGAAACCATCAGTCAAACGATATCGGCTAGTGAGCAGACATCTAGCTCGATTGAACAGGTCAGTGAAGCTTCACGTGAACAATCAGATGCGGTCGGAAAAGTGGCATCCGCTATTCAGGAAGTGTCGACTGGCATGCAAAATGCAGCTGTACACACGTCCGATGTTTCGGGTCACTCAATTTCAGTGACTGAAAAGGCTGAAGAGGGTGCCGCCCTTATTCAACAATTTGTGAAACAAATGAGTTCTATTAAAGAGTCTGTGAATGAACACCATTCCACAATGGCCAATGTACAAGCGCAGTTTACAGGCATTCAAGATCTGTTAGGTCATATCCATGCCATTGCTGACCAGACGAATTTACTTGCTTTAAACGCAGCCATAGAAGCAGCAAGGGCAGGAGAACATGGAAGAGGTTTTGCAGTTGTAGCCGATGAAGTGAGGAAGCTGGCAGAAGAATCTAGTCAGCTGACAGATCAAATTAGCCAATTACTCGAGAACGTGAACAAAGATACAGAAAAGTCATCACAATCGATGACGAAGGTCGAGCGTGATGTAGCAGAGGGTGTAAAAGTATCACAATTATCTGAACAGAGCTTTCATGAAATCTTGGAATCTATTCGTGATATTTCAATGAAAGCAGAAGAGCTGTCAGCCACTGCAGAACAAATTTCTGCTAGTACAGAGGAAATTTCTCAAACGGTTGGTGTCATTGAAGAAGGTGCGAAACGAAACTCAGAAGAAACAGAGTACATGTCTGCTGCTGTTGAAGAATCATTAGCGGCCAATGAAGAGATGAAAGCCGCTGCGGAGGATTTAAAATCCTTATCTCAATCGTTGAAAACATCGATTTCATCTTTTACCATTTAATGTGCGCTGGTCTTTTTCAAGAATCAGCCGAATATATATTCATCACCTATCAAGCAACAGTTGAAGCACCGCAAAATTCGACAAATTTCAATAAATATTCACATTTTTTTTACGTTTGAGCAGGAGAAAAGGAGGGAAAAGTAGAAATAGGTTTACATATCCTTAATTTTAAAGGAGGCGTTCTTTACATGAATTACAATGTCAGAGGAGAAAACATCGACGTAACACCTGCACTAAGAGATCATGTCGAGAAAAAAATTGGAAAGCTGGAGCGTTATTTTGAGACAGATGTAGATGCTTCAGTCAACGTGAACTTGAAGTTTTACAACGATCAAGAATCTAAAGTTGAGGTTACCATTCCAATGACTGATCTAGCACTTCGAGCTGAGGTGCATAATGAGGATATGTACAATGCAGTAGACCTAGCAGCCAGTAAATTAGAACGTCAAATTAGAAAGCACAAAACAAAAGTAAACCGTAAATTCCGCGAGCAAGGTGCCAAAAAGCACTTATTTGCTGGAGGAAATGGTACGGCTGAAGTAGCAGTTCAAGATGACGAAGAGATTGATGAAACAGAAATCGTCAGACAAAAACGTTTCAACTTAAAGCCGATGGATAGTGAAGAGGCCATTCTCCAAATGAACATGTTAGGTCATAGTTTCTTCGTTTTCACAAATGCTGAGACAAATTTGACCAATGTGGTTTATCGCCGAAATGACGGTAAATATGGACTCATTGAGCCAAACGCTTAAATATCAGTTGATGCTGATTTAAAAACAACCTAAATAAAGTAAACCCGTTCCCTTCATAAGGGGCGGGTTTTTTGTGCGAAATTATGGCAAATTCTTTGGAAATGAAAGAAGGTATGGTATGATAAATGCAGGTAAATATGGACCTGTCAAACTTTTGGACATGCCGAAAAATTGCATGAAATAGAGGAGCGTTATTATATGCTTGGAATCTTAAACAAAGTGTTTGATCCTACGAAACGTACGATCAGCCGATATGAAAAAAAGGCAAATGAAATCGAAGCTCTCGCTCAAAATTTTGAAAAATTATCTGACGAGGCTTTACGAAATAAAACGATTGAATTTAAAGAAAAACTTGAAAAAGGACAATCTGTGGATGACCTGCTGGTTGAAGCATTTGCAACGGTTCGCGAGGCATCCCGCCGCGTAACAGGAATGTTCCCATTTAAGGTACAGCTCATGGGGGGCATCGCGCTTCACGAAGGTAACATCGCTGAAATGAAAACAGGTGAAGGTAAAACATTGACATCAACAATGCCTGTTTATTTAAATGCTCTTTCTGGAAAAGGCGTCCACATCGTGACAGTCAACGAATATTTGGCAAGCCGTGATGCGCAGGAAATGGGCAAAATTTTTGAGTTTCTTGGTTTAACAGTCGGCTTAAACTTAAACAGCTTAGACAAAGATGAAAAAAGAGAAGCGTACGCCGCTGATATCACGTATTCAACAAACAATGAACTCGGCTTTGACTATTTACGAGATAACATGGTGCTGTACAAAGAGCAAATGGTTCAGAGACCGCTTCATTATGCCGTGATCGATGAGGTTGACTCCATTTTAATTGATGAAGCGAGAACACCTCTTATTATTTCAGGACAAGCTGCGAAATCAACAAAGCTTTATGTACAAGCCAATGCATTTGTCCGCACATTAAAAATCGAAGATGATTTCACGTATGATATTAAAACAAAAAGTGTGCAGCTGACTGAAAGCGGAATGACGAAGGCGGAAAAAGCATTCGGCATTGAGAACCTGTTTGATGTCAAACATGTCGCGCTGAACCATCACATCGCTCAGGCGCTGAAGGCACATGTTGCGATGCAAAAAGACGTGGATTATGTGGTAGAAGAAGGCCAAGTAGTCATCGTTGACTCCTTCACAGGACGTTTAATGAAAGGACGCCGTTATAGTGAAGGTCTGCATCAAGCCATCGAGGCAAAAGAAGGTCTTGAAGTACAGAACGAAAGCATGACACTAGCAACAATTACGTTCCAGAACTACTTCCGTATGTATGAAAAATTATCTGGTATGACTGGTACAGCAAAAACGGAAGAAGAAGAATTCCGTAACATTTACAACATGCAGGTTGTGTCAATCCCGACCAACCAACCAGTGGTTCGTGATGACAGACCTGATTTAATTTACCGCACAATGGATGGTAAATTTAAAGCAGTGGCTGAGGATGTTGCGCAGCGCTATATGACAGGGCAGCCAGTTCTTGTCGGAACAGTAGCAGTTGAGACATCTGAGCTTATTTCTAAGCTGCTTAAAAATAAAGGCATTCCTCATCAAGTGTTAAACGCAAAAAACCATGAGCGTGAAGCACAAATTATTGAAGAGGCTGGTCAAAAAGGTGCTGTGACCATTGCAACAAACATGGCAGGACGTGGTACAGACATCAAGCTTGGCGAAGGTGTAAAAGAACTTGGAGGTCTGGCTGTTATCGGGACAGAGCGTCATGAATCCCGCCGTATTGATAACCAGCTTCGCGGACGTTCTGGACGTCAAGGAGACCCAGGGATTACCCAATTCTATCTTTCCATGGAAGATGAATTGATGCGCCGATTTGGTGCAGAGCGGACGATGGCGATGCTTGACCGCTTTGGCATGGATGACTCTACACCAATCCAAAGTAAAATGGTGTCTAAAGCCGTTGAATCATCTCAAAAACGTGTAGAGGGGAACAACTTTGATTCCCGTAAGCAGCTTCTGCAATACGACGATGTGCTTCGTCAACAGCGTGAAGTAATCTACAAACAGCGTTTTGAAGTCATCGATTCTGACAACTTAAAATCAATTGTCATCAATATGATCCAATCTTCAATTGAGCGTGCTGTGGGATCTTATACGCCAAAAGAAGAGCTGCCTGAAGAATGGAAACTAGATGGTCTTGTTGAATTAATCAACACGAACTATTTAGACGAAGGTGCCATTACGGTCAAAGATATCTTCGGTAAAGAAGCAGATGAAATCACAAGCTTCATCATGGATCGGATTAAAGAAAAATACGATGCAAAAGAAGAAACATTTGGCGAAGAACAAATGCGTGAATTTGAAAAAGTCATCGTTCTTCGTGCGGTGGATTCAAAGTGGATGGACCATATCGATGCAATGGATCAGCTGCGTCAAGGTATTCATTTACGTGCGTATGCACAAACGAATCCGCTTCGTGAATACCAAATGGAAGGATTTACGATGTTTGAGCATATGGTGGCTTCAATTGAAGATGATGTGGCCAAGTATGTCTTGAAATCAGAAATCCAAAACAACCTAGAACGTGAAGAAGTGGTTCAAGGTCAAACAACGGCTCATCAGCCGCAAGAGGGCGATGAGGAGAAGACAGTGAAGAAGAAGCCGGTACGTAAAGTCGTAGACATTGGACGAAACTCCCCATGTCACTGCGGAAGCGGCAAGAAATATAAAAATTGTCATGGGAAGACAGAATAAGTAATGGAAAGAGGTGAAAACCTCTTTCTATTCATGTCAGCCCCCATACATCTATGAGGTGAAGGATATGGAATTAGTAGAAATTAGACAAGAGCTTGAAAATATGGCTAGCAGGCTAGCTGATTTTAGGGGGTCTCTTTGACTTAGAAACAAAAGAGGCCAAAATCGCAGAGCTTGAAGCGACGATGTCAGAGGCTGATTTTTGGAATGATCAGCAAAAGGCTCAAGGCGTTATCAATGAAGCCAATGCACTGAAGGATTCTGTGAATTCCTATCATGAGCTCAGTGAATCGCATGAAGAGCTGCAAATGACGCATGACTTATTAAAGGAAGATTATGACGAGGAGCTTCATGCAGAGCTTGAAAAAGAGCTGAAGAACTTAACGAAGCAGTTTAACGAATTTGAGCTGCAGCTTCTTTTAAGCGAACCTTATGATAAAAACAATGCCATTCTTGAGCTTCACCCAGGTGCAGGCGGTACTGAATCACAGGACTGGGGTTCTATGCTTCTGCGAATGTACACTCGCTGGGCAGAGCGCAGAGGCTTTAAGGTCGAAACGCTTGATTACCTTCCAGGTGATGAGGCAGGGATTAAGTCTGTGACTTTGCTCATCAAAGGGCATAACGCGTACGGTTACTTAAAAGCTGAAAAAGGTGTCCATCGTTTGGTTCGTATTTCTCCTTTTGATTCTTCTGGCCGCAGACATACATCCTTCGTTTCCTGTGATGTCATGCCGGAATTCAATGAAGAAATTGATATTGATATTCGGACAGAGGATATCAAGGTAGATACGTATCGTGCAAGCGGAGCTGGCGGGCAGCACGTCAATACGACGGACTCTGCCGTTCGTATCACACATATTCCAACGAATGTCGTCGTGACGTGCCAAACAGAAAGATCACAAATTAAAAACAGAGAACGTGCGATGAAAATGCTGAAATCGAAACTTTATCAAAAACGGATCGAAGAACAGCAGGCAGAATTGGATGAAATCAGAGGAGAGCAGAAAGAAATTGGCTGGGGAAGCCAGATCCGCTCTTATGTATTCCACCCTTATTCTCTTGTGAAAGACCATCGAACCAATACGGAGATGGGAAATGTTCAAGCGGTGATGGATGGAGATTTAGATTCATTTATAGATGCGTACCTACGTTCGAAATTATCATAAAAACTCGGCTTCTTGCCGGGTTTTTTTAATTGTGAGAAAATATAATGAATATAAAGGAATACATACGACATACTGATTCTATATCCTTTGTATGATGAAATTAGCAAATAAAGGGGGAAATATTTTGGGATTAACACCATTGCAAGAAACGTGGGATTTAGATGCCTTTTTTAAAGGAGGCAGTTCTTCACCAGAATTTAAGACATACCTGCAAAACATTCAGCAGCTACTAGATGAATTACGACAAAAGGTGGGTGCCTTTTCAAAAGAAGATACACACATTGAAAGCAAATTAACGTCTGTCCTTGACACGTATGAAACTACATATAAAAAACTATCTCAAGCAGGTTCATTTGTATCCTGCCTCCAAGCTCAAAATACGAAGGATATGAAAGCAGGCAGCCTTCGAGGTACGATTGCCAAGCTGGAAGCTGATTTAGGAACCATCCTTGCACTGTTTGATCAAGCGCTTGCTGCTATCCCTGCAAACAAGTGGGAAGAATTGATGAATTCAGCAGCCTTTTCAGATGTCCGCTACATATTAAATGAGCGAAGAGACCGTGTGAAGGATCAATTACCTGTTGAACAAGAAACGCTGATTCAAAAGCTGGCTGTAGATGGGTACCATGCGTGGGATGAGCTTTATTCCAGCTTAGTGAATAAAATTACCATTCCGTTTGAACAGCATGGAGAAACGCAGATGATCTCTGTAGGCCAAGCAGAAAATGCTATGGATGATTCAGATCGTGAAGTCAGAAAGGCCGTTTACCACAACCTAGAGCATGCATGGACGCAGGATGAACATTTATTTGCTAGTACGCTCAATCACCTTGCTGGTTTTCGTTTGCAAGTGTATGAAGCAAGAGGCTGGGATCACATTTTAAAAGAGCCGCTTGAAATTTGCCGTATGAAACAAGAAACCCTTGATACGATGTGGTCTGTGATTGATGAACATAAGCAGCCATTCATTGATTATTTACACCGTAAAGCTGATATGCTTGGAGTGGATAAGCTGAGCTGGTTCGATGTTGGGGCTCCTATCGGCAGTGAGACCAAAATCTATCCTTATCAAGAAGCAGCTGCTTTTATTGTGAAACATTTCGCTGGATTTGGAGAAGAGCTCGCTGCTTTTACAGAAAAAGCCTTTAATGAACGCTGGGTAGAAGCTGAGGACCGTCCAAACAAACGGGTAGGCGGCTTTTGTACAAATTTCCCTGACAGCGGAGAATCACGTATTTTTATGACCTTCTCAGGAAGTCCATCCAATGTGGCGACACTAGCACATGAGCTTGGTCATTCGTTCCATCAGGAAGTGATGCAGGATGTTCGCATTCTGAATCGCAAATACGCAATGAATGTAGCTGAAACAGCGTCGACATTCGCAGAAATGATTGTTGCTGATGCTTCATTAAAAGAAGCGGCAAATGAAGAGGAGCGTCTCAGCCTGTTAGAGGATAAGCTGCAGCGCAGTGTAGCATTCTTCATGAACATTCAATCTCGTTTCTTATTTGAACAGCGCTTTTATGAAGAGCGTAAACAAGGAGAAGTGCCGGCTGATCGGTTGAATGAATTGATGGTTGAAGCGCAGAAGGAAGCGTTCGGTGACTCATTAGATGAATACCATCCGCATTTCTGGGCGTCTAAGCTGCATTTCCATATCACGAATGTTCCATTTTATAATTTCCCATACACCTTTGGATATATGTTCTCATTAGGAATTTACGCAAAAGCATTGCAGGCTGGTACATCGTTTGAAGAGAAATACATTGCTTTATTAAAAGATACTGCTTCAATGACAGTAGAAGATTTAGCTAAAAAGCATCTAGGCGTTGACCTTACCCAAAAAGCATTTTGGGAAGAAGCCATTCGTTTGGCTGTAGCAGATGCTGAAGAATTTTTAGAAGTGACAAAAAAATAATAATGAAAAGCTCCCATTACGGGAGCTTTTTTGCTGGCTTCAGCCAATCAAGCATTGTCTGGATGAGATCATTTTGCTGCGACAGGGCTGGAATGTCCGCTGGCTGATCCCCTTTTTGTTTGCCATACATGCCAAACTGCGCATGATTCCCGCCTTTTATTTCATGATAAACGGTTTGAGACGGCAGATTTGCTTTCGATTTCTTGATTTTCTCTTGTGTTGCCAGCCCATCCTTTTCACCTGAAATAGAAAGGACTTTCAATGAAGATTGTTTCAGGTCATCTGATGCTGGATAAGATGCTAGGAAAAAGAGTCCATCGAGCTTGCTCTGATTTTTTTCTGCAAACATTGAGGCAGCTGCCCCGCCAAGTGAATGCCCGCCAATATACCAGTGTTTGATCGTTTGGTGACCTTTGATGATGTCCTGCGCTTTGTTTGGATTGAAAATCGCAAAGGAAAATGGCATGTCAGGGATAAAAACAGAGTAGCCTTTTTTCATCAGCGTATCCCCGATATAGGCATACGCAAGTGGTTCCACCTTTGCCCCAGGATAGAGAATGATGCCAGTATCACTTTTTGATGCTTCAAATGTATAAACATTGTTTTTATGTTCCACTTGCTCCATGTTCACTTGTTTTTTTAATGCTTCTGATGGTCCATATGTAAAGCGGCTCCATGTATAGAAAGCACCAAAAGCTAAGATGATCAGTGCAAGTAATGTCATACCTGTTATCTTCAGTATTTTCTTCATCGCATGCCCCTTCTTTCTCATGTACATATTAAATATACCATCATTTACTTCTATGCCAACCGGCAAGTGCGCTGATCCGTCTGTGTGATAAAGTATTAATCCATTAGCACTGCATTTGGCTGTTATTTACAATCGTTTTAAGAGGGCTTAAAATAGGTGTGCATTCAGAAGTAACGGAGGAAGAAAGACATGAAGCAGGGACATTCACAATTTTGGATCGAAGTGAAAAACTATTTGTTCATTTTAATCGGATCAGCCATCGTGGCGATTGGATTTAATACGTTATTATTGCCGAATCAGATCGCAGCAGGCGGTGTGAGCGGCATTAGTACCATCATGCAGTCATTCGGCTTTGAAGCGGCTTATGTGCAATGGGGGCTCAATATTCCATTGTTTATCGCTGGCTTTTATTTATTAGGCGGTACATTTGGAGTGAAAACACTCGTTGGCTCGATTTTTTTACCTTTCATGGTGTTTGTCACAAGACATATTGCACCTGTCACACATGAAGCACTGCTAGCGGCTATTTTTGGCGGAGTGGTCATTGGGATCGGAATAGGGCTCGTGTTCCTTGGTAATGGATCAACGGGTGGAACGGCACTCGCTGCCAAAATCATCAATAAGTACACAGGACTCACGCTAGGCACCTGTTTAGCAATGATGGATGGCTTGATTGTTCTGGCTGCGATGACGGTCTTTGGAATTGAAGAGGGGCTGTACGCGGTCATTGGTGTGTTTATTTCTAGTAAAACGATTGATGTGGTACAGGCTGGCTTCAGTCATTCAAAAATGGCAATGATCATTACAGGGCATGAAGATGAAGTCAGACAGGCGGTTTTTGATCAAATTGACCGTGGTGTGACGAAGATCTCAGCAGTCGGAGGATATACCGATCATGACCGCCCAATTTTGATGTGTGTCGTTGGGCAGTCACAATTCACAAAGTTGAAACAAGTGGTGAAAGCAATCGATGCATCAGCATTTGTCATCGTGATGGATGCAAAAGAGGTGCTTGGTGAGGGTTTTAAAAGGGCATAAACAAGGATATAATAGCGTTGACCAAATGATTGTAAGGGAGGGAAATAGATGAAAAAAAGCGGATTAACGATGCTATTTGCAGCGATGCTTCTTGTTCTCGCGGCTTGTGGAGGAAATTCAAGCAGCAGCGACAAAGAAGGCAGCAAAAGTGCTTCATCTGTGAGCAGTGGTGAGGAGATCTATCAGCAAAACTGTATTGGCTGTCATGGGAAAGACCTATCTGGCGGAGGCGGACCAAGCCTGAAAGAAGTAGGGAAGAAATATAATGAAAGCCAAATCGCAGATATTGCGCAAAACGGTAAAGGCTCTATGCCAAGCGGAATGGTAGATGAGAAGCAAGCAAAAGAAGTAGCAAAATGGCTTGCAGAGAAAAAATAAAACCTTTGTCTAATCGACAAGGTTTTTTTGTTTTTTTATATGTAGAAAAAGACTTTTGGATAGTATGAAAACGTATTATATTAAATTTCATTTAAAAAAATAAGGGTATAAAGGCACGTTTCTCAGTTTTGGTTGTTCTATTTACCTTTTATTTATAAGTTTTGAAATATAAATGTAATACCATTGCGTCGATTCATGACGTATAATTGGAGTTGTTGAAAATGAGACGATTCAATTTTTTCATCTTTTTGGATGAAAAGGACATAAATTGCTAGTAAGTATCGAAGGGTATGTGCGTAACCATACATAACGTTTTTTGACGAGAAGTGTCAAAACATCATGATAAGCTGTTAGTCAGCGAATAAGAAAAGATTAGGTGATTACATGATTCAAATGAAGGAAGTCTACAAGATCTATCCTAATGGCGTAAAGGCGATCAATGGAATCAATGTCTCTATCCATCCAGGAGAGTTTGTGTATGTTGTTGGCCCCAGTGGTGCTGGTAAATCCACTTTCATCAAAATGATGTATCGTGAAGAGAAGCCAACCAAAGGGCAAATCTTAATTAATAACAAAGATTTAGGTTCAATGAAGGAAAAAGAAATTCCTTACGTAAGAAGAGAAATTGGCGTAGTATTCCAAGATTTCAAGCTACTTCCAACTCTTACTGTGTTTGAGAACGTTGCATTTGCTCTTGAAGTGATTGGTGAACAGCCTCATATCATTAAGAAAAAAGTGCTTGATGTTCTCGATCTGGTCCAGCTAAAGCACAGAGCGCGCCAATTTCCTGACCAGCTGTCCGGCGGTGAACAGCAGCGTGTATCTATCGCTCGGTCGATCGTCAATAGCCCTGAGGTCGTCATTGCAGATGAGCCGACAGGAAACCTTGATCCAGACACTTCATGGGAAATCATGAAGACGCTCGAAGAGATTAATAACCGCGGAACAACAGTGGTTATGGCGACACACAACAAAGAAATTGTAAACACCATGAAGAAACGCGTCATCGCAATCGAAGATGGAATGATTGTGCGTGACGAAGCAAGAGGGGAGTACGGAATTTATGATTAAAACTCTCTCGCGGCATTTACGTGAGAGCTTCCGTTCACTAGGAAGAAACACGTGGATGACTTTTGCATCAATTAGTGCGGTTACTGTCACATTGATTTTAGTTGGGGTTTTCCTTGTGATTATGCTCAACTTGAATAACATGGCATCCAACGCTGAAAAAGAAGTAGAAGTAAAAGTATTAATCGAATTAACGGCGAATCAAAAGCAGCAGGATGAATTAAAAGCAGAAATTGAAAAGATTCCTGAAATCAGTAACGTGAAGTACTCATCTAAGGATGACGAACTGAAAGCTCTGATTAAAAGCTTTGGAGAAAATGGACAATCCATGGGACTTGTTGATCAAGAAAATCCATTAAACGATGCGTTCATTGTGAAAACAACAGATCCTCACGATACACCAAAAGTAGCGAAGAAATTAGAAAACCTAAAGGGTACATATAAAGTAACCTATGGGAAAGAAGAGGTCAGCCGACTCTTTAATGTAGTCGGAGTAGCGCGTAATGTCGGCATTGTGCTCATTATTGGGCTGTTATTTACAGCTATGTTCTTAATCTCCAATACGATCAAAATTACGATCTTTGCTAGACGTAAAGAAATTGAGATTATGAAGCTGGTAGGTGCAACGAACTGGTTTATCCGCTGGCCATTCTTCATTGAAGGATTATTGCTTGGTGTATTTGGTTCCATTATACCTATTGCTCTATTGCTCGGCACGTATCAATATGCAGTGGGCTGGGTCGCACCGAGAGTACAAGGCTCATTTATTTCAATGCTTCCATACAACCCGTTTGTCTATCAAGTATCACTGATCCTGCTAGTGATCGGTGCAATCATTGGGGTATGGGGAAGCTTAACGTCTATCCGTAAATTCTTAAAAGTATAAATATATTTTGATGGCAGCATTCGAGGTTTCTATAGAAGATGTGACCGGTTGATCCGATTCATCCGGTCGGCTCTTCATGTCGACAGTTGTCATGGGAGGGGAATATCGTTTTGAAAAGAAAGCTGATGATGGCTGGAATGGCAGCGTTTATTGGAACAACGTGGCTATACATTCCAGGGAACGAGAATCGTGCATTCGCATACGAAGACCTAGATCAAAAACGTCAACAAATCGAAGAGAAAACATCGAAGACTGAATCAAACTTGAAGAAGAAAAAGTCAGAGCTGGCAAAGCTTGAAAAGAAAGAATCAAAGCTCAAGAAAGAAATTGAACAAATTGACCAAAAGGTAAGTACTGCAACTGAAAAAGTCGCTGAAAAAGAGAAAGAAGTTAAAAAAACGAAGCAAGAGATCAAGAAGCTAAAAAAAGACATTCAAGTTATCAATGAGCGAATTGAAAAAAGAAAAGCCATTTTCAAAGACCGAATTCGTTCTATGCAAAAAAGCGGCGGTACGATCAACTATTTAGATGTGCTGCTAGGTGCTCGCAGCTTTAGTGATTTTGTCGGTCGTGTTGGGGCTGTCACAACGATTGTCGAAGCCGACAAAGACATGATTACAGAACATGAAAATGATTTAAAGCTGGTGGAGCAAAAAGAAGCAGAGCTAAATAATCAGCTAAGTGGACTTGAAACATCTCTGAAAGAGCTAGAGGCACTGAAAAAAGATTTATCTAAGAAGCATAAAGAAAAAGAACATATTTTAGGTGATGTGACAGATAAAAAAAATCATGCACATGATGAACTAGGCAAGCTTGAGAATGAACAAGAAATTCTTGCGAACCAAAAAGCGGCTGTGAAGTCTGAGGAAGCACACCGTCAAAAGGAAGAAGCGGCGAAAGCAAAACAAGCAGCTGAAAAAAATGAACCTGCACCTCGTAGCGGCGGCTCAGATCAAGTATCTGATACACCAGCAAGCAGCTCAGGCTTTATTAAACCAGCTGCAGGGCGTTTCTCATCTGGCTTTGGCGGACGTTCTGGCGGAAACCACTTCGGATTAGATATTGCAGCAAAAGGCACAGTTCCTGTCTATGCAGCAGCATCTGGAACCGTTACAAACTCAAGCTACTCATCGAGTTACGGAAATGTTGTGTTCATTACGCACAATATCAATGGACAGACATATCAAACTGTATACGCTCACCTGTCTACAAGAAGTGTGTCAACAGGACAGAGAGTTGAACAAGGACAATTCCTTGGCTATATGGGAAATACCGGCCAATCACATGGTCAGCATCTTCATTTTGAAATTCATAAAGGATTATGGAATGGCGCGAAATCAAATGCAGTCAATCCAGCGCAATATATCCGCTAATCAAAAAGCCGATAACATGTCGTTATCGGCTTTTTTGGTCTAGATAGAATTAAAATAATAGCAGTAATCCGGCAATAATAGGTGTTAACAGAACAGCTGATTTCAATAAGAGCTTCGGTGCAAGGCGTGTGAATTTCGCGCCGATAAATGCGCCTAAGACGGTTCCAATTAATATTTGGATCAGCAAGATAAAATCAACATAGCCCTCTGAAATATATCCAATTCCACCGCCGATGGAAATCGGAATAATGACAAGCATTGTCGTGCCAACGGCTTGCCTTATCGACAGCTTCAGTAAAATCAAAAGTCCTACTTGAATAAATGGTGCAGACCCGATACCAAACATGCCTGACAGCATTCCAGACACAAGGCCTAAAATAATGCCTCTTGTCATCAGCTGACGTGAAGAAAGCGGCTGCTGCTCAGCCTCTTCATTAAGAACAAATAGTTTGATCATCATAAAAACAGCGGATAAAAAAAGCATCCCTGCTGTTAAATAGTGCAGACTCTCTTCTGGAATAAAAGGAGCGACCTTAGCCCCAGCAAAAGAAGCGATACAAGCCAGAGCCCCGACAATCAAACCAGATTTCAGCTGAATGTTTCCTTCCCGGTAGTGGCTGTATGCACCTGATAGTGTCGTAAATGCCATAGCGGCTAATGACGTCCCGAGTGCTGTATGGATAGGGATATCAAAAATTAATGTAAGCAATGCGATGACAAATCCCGCCCCGCCTGCTCCTACAAAACCTAATAAAATTCCTAATAAAAGCATCGTCAAGATAATATACATAGCGAAGACTCCTTCTCAATCATAACAAAATAAAAATTACACCTAATAAAATGATTCGTCAAGCCTTCACGGGAGAATGTCTTTACATGAAATCCCTTCTTCTGGCATATAATAACTCAGGTCATCAGGAAGAGTTGAAGAAGGAGGCCAAATATGAAAAAACAAATCGCATCTATTATGGCAAGTGTCGTTCTCTTAATAAGTGCAGGTGTGATGACGCATAAAGAGGGAACTCATGCGGAGTCACCGCAAGCAGCTGCTGCAATGGCTGGACAAGCTCAATCAAGTGATAAGGCGAAAGAGAATGGGATGGAAAAGATCGAGAAAGCCTATGACCTTATTTCGAATGAATATGTAGAGGAAGTGGATCGTCAAAAGCTGCTTGAAGGCGCGATCCAAGGAATGCTTTCAACGTTAAACGATCCATATTCAGTATACATGGACAAGCAAACCGCAAAGCAATTTTCTGATTCGCTTGATTCTTCCTTTGAGGGAATTGGGGCAGAAGTGGGGATGGATGAAGGAAAAATCATTATCGTCTCCGCCTTTAAAAAATCCCCTGCGGCAAAAGCGGGTCTAAAGCCGAAAGATGAAGTCATCAGCATTGACGGTGAACCGATGAAAGAAAAAAGCTTAAACGATGCTGTGCTGAAAATAAGAGGGAAAAAAGGAACGTCTGTCGCCTTAACAATCAAACGAAATGGGATTGAAAAAGAGCTAACGTTCCATATCAAACGAGAGGAAATCCCGCTTGAAACAGTGACTTCTTCTGTAAAAGAGGTCAATGGGCATAAAACAGGCTATATTGCGATCTCCAGCTTCTCTGAAGATACGGCGAAGGATTTCACGTCAAGCCTGAAACAGCTCGAGAAAAAGGGCATAGAAGGCCTTGTACTGGATGTGAGAGGAAACCCTGGCGGCTATCTGCAAAGTGTGGAAGATATTTTGAAGCATTTTATTACGAAGGATCAGCCCTATATTCAAATCGCAGAACGGAATGGCGACCGGAAACGATATTTTTCAAAACTGAAAGAACAAAAGCCTTACCCAGTCAATGTCTTAATTGATAAAGGCAGTGCTTCCGCTTCGGAAATACTTGCTGGAGCCATGAAAGAAGCTGGAAAATATGAAGTCGTCGGTGATGTCTCCTTTGGAAAAGGAACTGTGCAGCAGGCGGTTCCGATGGGAGATGGAAGTAATATTAAATTAACGCTGTATAAATGGCTCACGCCAAAAGGCAATTGGATTCACAAAAAAGGCGTCGTACCGACAATTGCGATTCATCAGCCGGATTACTTTACCGCAGGTCCGCTTCAGCTAAAAGAACCGCTTCAGCTTGATATGAACAATGAGGAAGTGAGACAAGCCCAGACGCTGTTAAAGGGATTGTCATTTGACCCTGGCAGAGTAGATGGATACTTTGATGAAGAAACGAAAAAGGCCGTACTTGCCTTCCAAAGCACATACAATCTCGATAAATCAGGTGTCATTGATTTGAAAACAGCGGAAATGATGAACAAAATGGTGGATGAAGTGAAATCATACGAAAAAAATGACCTTCAATTACAGACTGCACTAAAAGCACTATATCTTAAAAAATAAAGAGGCGAATAATAGCCTCTTTTTTTTGGTTCATAAGTGTCATGAACATGTAATAATTTATGATTAAAAATAAATTATATCGAGAAATATATTCATTTATTTTACAAAAAACATAACATTCCTTCGATTTTACCCGATAACATATGTATATAAGAGACTTTCTGTTGATTTAAACATGTCATGAAAATGAAACTTTTGAAAGTTGTATGTTACATAAATAATTCTTACAATAAAAAGTAGCACTCATTTTAAATATTTTATTTTTTGCGGATATTCAGCTTGAGCATTAAGCTGTACCGAGGTTTGCGCTTTTCTTAAAAGAACTAGTAAATGGGGGTACACAATTGAAAAGGGCAAGTATTGTGAGAGAGAAAAAATATTACGAGTTGGTAGAGGAACTTAAGAGTCGTTCGAAAGATGTGACGTTTTCCGCTACAAAGGCATTAAGTCTGCTCATGCTGTTAAGCAGGTACTTGGTCAATTACACAACGGTAGAATCAGTCGACGAAATCGATGAAGACTGTGCTGAGATATACTTCAATTATTTAATGGATAATCATAAGAGACTTGGTATAAACTTAACCGACATCAAGAGGTCGATGCAGCTGCTCGGCGGCATACTAGATGTAGATGTCAATCACTACTTAAAAGATTTTTCACTGTCGAATGTCACACTTTGGATGAATCAGGAGAAATAAACCTGATGTCAAGCATCGATTTATTTGATAGAATAAGAGAAAATGCTTGACTTGGGCGGTGAACGATAATGAGCTCGGAGTGGATGGGAGCCGGATTAAAAGCGGTCGGTCTGTTTTTAATCCATCCTCTTTTTTATTTCATGATATTAATCAGCCTATTGCATGGCTACATCCGCGTAAAGCGGGAGAGAAAAGCGTTTCAAACAAGAATAGAAGATGTATACGATGAACTTAAATTTACATATTCAAAGGGATGGATTCTAGGGATATGCCTATCCGTCATTTCAGTAGGCTTAGGGATTGCCCTCCCTCCTGGATTCATCGTGCTGATTGCAGCGATGACCATCGTTTTCTCTTTATTCTTTAAGGCGAGTGCGCTTTCGTCTGCATACACACTCGGTTTCAGTTTTATTGCGGCACTTGGACTGATGCATTTCCAAGTGAGTCATTCTTGGCTGCCGCAGCTCTCAATGATGAATGCATCAGCCGTTGTCATTCTGCTAGGACTTTTATTAATGACCGAGGGGATTCTAGCCTATCGAACGGCGCATTTACGTACATCGCCTGCTATGGTGATGAGTGCGAGAGGACTTTTAATTGGTCAGCAGCGGGCAAACCGTCTGTGGCTTTTACCGCTTGTTTTGCTGATGCCGGCAGGTGAATTCACTTCTTCTCTGCCATGGTGGCCGGTACTTCAAGTGCATGATCAAAGCTTTTCATTTATTTTGATTCCATATATCATCGGATTCGGTCAGAGAATTCAAGGCTCACTGCCAATTGTTAGTATTCAAATTACGGCACGTCGTATTCTCATGCTCGGACTCGCTGTCGCCTTATTAGGTGCTGCAAGTATTTGGTTTGAACCGATTGCTTGGGGAGCTGTATTGATTGCGGTGATAGGAAGAGCCTTTCTCTCATGGAAGCAGAGGGTCAATGACAATGCGGCCCCGTTCTACTTCTCTAAGCGTAATCAAGGGCTGATGGTCTTGGGGATTATTCCAAATACACCAGCGGCTGATTTAAAGCTTGAGATCGGAGAAGTCATTACAAAAGTGAATGGAATTGAGGTCAAAACCGTTTCGGAATTTTATGAAGCCCTTCAAACCAATCGTGCATTGACAAAGCTCGAGATCATTGGCTTAAATGGTCAGACAAGATTTGAGAAACGTGCTTCTTACGAAGGGGAGCATCATCAGCTTGGCATCCTGTTTGTGAAGGATGATCCACAGCAAGAGCCAACGGCAATTTCATCTTAAAAAAAAGCTGCTAGAGATGGCAGCTTTTTTCTTTTGGGCGCGCTTCTTTCCCATAGGATTCGCCCCATTCACGCATGGCGAAGATGATAGGCTTTAATGTATTTCCGAGAGAAGTGAGTGAATATTCGACACGAGGGGGGACCTCCTCATAGACTTCTCTATGAACAACGCCGTCTTGTTCAAGCTCACGCAATTGCAGTGTGAGGACACGCTGAGAAATTCTTGGCAGTAGCCGGCGCAATTCATTGTAGCGTTTTGGTCCGCAGGTCAAATGATAAAGGATCACTCCTTTCCATTTCCCTCCGATGACACTTGTCGTCACTGAAACGGGACAGCCATGATTGACAATACTGACTGGATTGGATGGTGCACTCATCTTAAGACTCCTTTCTAAGGCAAATTTGGTGATATACGAACAAGATGGTAACTAACGAACAAAAATGTGCGTACTTGAATCGCTCGAAGCTTTTCTTATACCATATAGATATCACATCACACATTCGGGCTGTTTGTTTTCTTATCATAACAATTTCTATATGGGAATGGAAAGAAATTGGATTGACGAAACACACACCCTAATTGGTTAATAGAAAGGATGAATACAATGCGAAACAAAGAACAATTAAAAAAAGAAATCATTGAGGCGTATGAGTTCCGCCATGCAACAAAAGAGTTTGATCCAGCGAAAAAAATATCAGAGGATGATTTTGCGTTTATTTTAGAAACAGGAAGACTTTCCCCAAGCTCTGTAGGGTTTGAGCCTTGGAAGTTCCTCGTTGTTCAAAATGAAGCATTGAGAGAAAAATTAAAAGAATATACATGGGGAGCGCAAAAGCAGCTTCCGACTGCCAGCCATTTTGTGATCATCTTGGCAAGAACAGACGCCCGTTATGATTCAGCATATGCAGAATACATCAACAAGCAAATCAAAGGAATGACAGACGAAACGTTCGAGATGGTGAAGGGACGCTACCAAGAATTCCAAGAGAATGATCTTCATTTGTTAGAAAATGAACGTACGCTCTTTGATTGGGCTTCAAAACAAACGTATATTGCCCTTGGAAACATGATGACAGCCGCTGCACAAATTGGCATTGATTCATGCCCAGTCGAGGGATTCAGCTACGATGAGATTCATCGCATTTTAGATGAAGAAGGGCTTCTTGAAGATGGTCAGTATGATATTTCTGTCATGGCAGCCTTTGGTTATCGTGTGATCGAGCCGAAGCGTGGCAAAACGCGCCGTCCGATGGATGAAGTAGCTGTTTGGATTCGTTAAAAGAGAATGTCTGAAAAAGGATGTTGACAATTGCGTGGTTAGTCAGTATATTTAAAAAATAAAATCTTTGATGAATATACAAATTGACTATAAACGCTTTGACTTGAGAATAGTAGATGAACATCCGTTTTTTAAGAGAGCTGCGGGTTGGTGCAACGCAGTAAAACGAATCATTGAACTCGCTCAAAGAGCGGTAAGACTGAATGAATAGTAAGTCTTTACGTGTGACCTCCGTTAATGGGTTTTAAGTTGGATTCAGCAATGGCTGAATCAATTAGAGTGGTAACGCGGTTGCAAGGTCAGTCGTCTCTTCAATGAGATGACTGGCCTTTTTATATGCTTTTATCTTATATTTGTCTGAAGATTCAAATTTAAAGGAGCTATAGAAAATGGAAAAGGAACATGTGCAGTTAAAACGAACAATGACGTCAAGGCATATTATGATGCTCGCACTTGGCGGTGCAATTGGTGCTGGTCTGTTTAAAGGAAGCAGCTCTGCTATTGATATCGCAGGTCCTGCTGTCATTTTGGCATATATGATTGGTGGTCTTATTTTATTATTTATTATGCAAGGACTTGCCGAAATGACGGTTGCACGACCTGGCGCAAGAACGTTTCGTGATTTAATTGAACCTGTGTTAGGTAAATATCCAGCTTATTTCTTAGATTGGATATATTGGAAAATGTGGGTGCTGAACATTGCAGCAGAAGCGATCGTATCTGCGATCTTTATTCAGTACTGGTTCCCACAGGTGCCGATTTGGATACTTGTGTTAATCATTTCGCTTGTTGTGACATTGATCAATGTTTGTTCTGTTAAAATGTTTGCTGAGACGGAGTACTGGTTAGCTTCTATTAAAATTGCTGTCATTATTTTATTTATTATCATTGGGTTAACCATGCTTTTTGTCTCATTTGGTCAGCATGCAGCACCGGGATTATCCAACTTAACCGGCCACGGAGGATTTTTCCCGAATGGAACGGGCGGCTTAATTGCGGCCATGCTTGTTGTGGTGTATTCATATGGAGGGACGGAAATGATTGGGGTCACATTAGCAGAAACAAAAAACCCTGAAAAAGTCATCCCAAAGGCCATTCAAAGTACATTTGTACGAATCATCGGTTTCTATGTACTGCCGTTTTTCATCATCGTCAGCTTGATTCCTTGGAATCAAGTAAACAATGAGCAAGTGAGTCCATTCGTCACCGTGTTTGCAACAATTGGCGTGCCATACGCAAGTGATATCATGAACGGTATCATTTTACTAGCGATCTTGTCTTCTATGAACTCTGGACTGTACGCATCCTCAAGGGTACTTTATACGCAAGCGATGGATGGACGTGTATGGAAGGGCTTCTCAAAGCTATCAAAACAGCAGGTGCCTGTTAGAGCAATCCTAGTGTGTACATCTACATTGTATGCCGCTGTATTGATTTCTCTTTTTGTAGGAAGTCAAACCTTTAATTATTTAATGGGATCTTTAAGCTATACGGTCTTATTCATCTGGTTTATTATTGCTGTCGGGCATTTAAAATCTCGAAGTGTAGCAGAACCAGGAGGATATCGCGTGAAGCTGTATCCTTTTACAACATGGTTTTCTGTGATTGCGATCATTGCCATTTTCATCGGCGTTGTGTCAACAACTCCAATTGTCCAAACAATGGTCACAATGGGCATTTATCTGATTATTACTCTTTCTTTCTTCATTAACAGAAAGCGGTTTGAAACACCTGCTTAATACAAAAAGCGTGCGGGACCTTTAAAGAGGTCTCACACGCTTTTTTAATGCTGTTTGTATTGCTTGAAATGAACAGGGGGTTGAACAGGATGTGGCTTTGACTGAAGCCCGTAACTCTCTCTTACGATGTAAAGAGGTCGATCTTTTGCCTCGTCGTAGATTCGGCCGATGTATTCCCCGATCATTCCCAGCATAAAGAGGATAATGCCGCTAAAGAACAGCTGTATGACAATTAATGAACTCCATCCTGTAATGGTGCTGTTTGTAAAAAGCTTTAAGTAAAGTACAAGAAACATTGAAATGAATCCGATAGCGGAAAGGGCAATTCCTGCTATACTCGCTAGCTTCAAAGGTTTATAGGAAAAGGAAGTGATTCCATCCATCGAGAGCTTAAGCATCTTTTTGAGCGGGTATTTTGTTTCTCCTGCTAGACGTTCATCTCGAACGTACTCTACTGCAATTTGTTTAAAACCTACCCAGCTGACTAGGCCGCGAACAAATGGATTTTTTTCTCGTATTTTTCTCATTTCATGGCACACTCTACGATCCATTAACCTGAAGTCACCGGTGTCGATTGGGATATCTACTTCGGTGATCTGACGTAAAACGCGATAGAAAAGGGAAGCGGTTTGCTTTTTGAAAAAAGTTTCGCCTTTTCGTTTGGTGCGCACGGCGTATACGACTTCATAGCCTTCTTTCCATTTTGCGATCATCTCTAATATCAATTCAGGCGGATCTTGTAGGTCTGCATCTATCACGATGACAGCTTCTCCCTTTGCATAATCCATCCCAGCTGTAATTGCAATTTGGTGTCCGAAGTTACGTGAGAAATCAATGAGTCTTACCTTCGGATCGTTTTGGGAATACCCTTTAATTAGTTCAGCTGTTCGATCCATACTACCGTCATTGACGAAGAGAAGCTCGTATGCTTCTCCCGTCGAATCCATGACTGTTTTCAGTCGCTGATAGGAATCATGAATCACAAGTTCTTCATTATAGACTGGGACTACAATAGAATATCGTATGTTCTTTTCCATCAGTCATTCTTCCTCCCTTTTAATAGATGAATTAATCAACGGATAGTTCATAAAGAGTGCCGCTCTCCATTCCGCCCATTCTTCTATTTGACTGATCATTTTGTTCTGATTGTTGGCTGTCTGTTTGCTGGTTCGTTTTGGATGTAGAGCTGTTCTGCCATTTAGAAGCAGGTACTTCTTTGCCATTTTTTCGAATCCAAGTGAGAATGTCAGAGCTGCCGCCTCTCATACCAGAAAGATAGAAGTATTTGATTTTGCCGTCTTTGAGGAGCTGTTTGAATTCACTAAGCGTGAGAATGTTATCAGATCCACTAAATCCACCTAATGCCATAACAGCTTTTCCTGTTTTAATAATGTAAGGTGAAGCAGTGGTTGCATCTGTTGTTCCGAATAGGAATTCTTCTCCCGTATTATTTTTCTCAAGATAGCTGATCAACTTTTCATTGACTTGTGAACTCATGCTGCCACTTGAAGTTGCAAGCTGAGGGCCAGCCTCTGGAAGCATACTGTTTCCCCCATAAAGAAGAGGTGTGCTTGCCCAGTATAGTGGTGCAATCAGCATGCCAAGGATGGCGATAAGAGACACGAATTGTTTTAGTTTTTCTTTTCCTGTTATCAAAAGCAGAGAAAGGATTGTTCCAACACCAATGATACCGACTGCAATGCTTAGTCCAAGACCGATCGTGCTTGTAAAAGTAGATAGGATAAAGATTTCAAATGCTGTTGTGACGAATATCGCAATTGGAAGCAGCCATTTTTTAAACCCAGTTCCTGTTTGGAACAATTGTGTCATAGAAACCCATCCGGCTCCTGCTAATACAGCAATTGGCGGTGCCAGCATGATCAAATAATAATGATGGAAAAATCCTGCTACACTGAAAAATGCAGCAACAGGAATAAGCCATGCTAACCAAAATAGTGTTTCTTTTTGTTTTGTATTGAGACGTCTTCTTTCAAAGGCAGTCGAGAAGAAGATACCAATCGCACCGAAGATTGCAAATGGAAGCAGCCAGCTGATTTGATCGGACAGTTCAGATTGGAACAGACGTAACGGTCCCTTGGTTCCTGTACCAAACATGCCGGAGCCATTTCCCATTTTTCCGCCCCCGCCAGTTGGAGGTCCATCACCATTACCGCCTGAAGGCATATCAGGTGGTGTTGTGCTGTCTGCACTGCTTGGTGGTCTTTGCATTGAAGGCTGTTCCTGACTGGGTGATTGGTTTGAATTGTCTGAGTTGTTTTGATTTCCATGAGATGGCGGCTGAGGCATGGTGGATGAATCATTGTCATTTTGCTGATCACCCTGCTGTGAAGGTGGCTGCCCCTTACCCTGATTTGTGCCGCCTCCCCCGCCAGACTGTTGACCAGTCAGCCGCTGGAGACCGTTGTAACCAAAGGCTAATTCTAATGCAGAATTCGATTCACTTGATCCGATATAAGGACGATTCTCTTTGGCAGTGAGATCAATCGCTATTGACCATGAAGCAGATACACCTAAAAGGACAATCATTGAAACGATCAGCGAGAGTAATTTTTTCTTCCATGTCGATCGGTAAGCAAGGATGTAAAAAAGAATGAGTGCTGGCACGATCATATAGGCTTGTAGCATTTTTGTATTAAAGCCGACGCCAATCATCGCAAACGAAGCAATCGCCCAAAGAACCTTTTGCTGTTTTACAGCCTTGAACATCATTCCTGTTGCTAGTAAAAGTATAAAGACAAGTAAGCTGTCAATATTATTTGTGCGAGATACAGCAACCGCAATAGGTGTACACGCCATGATAAGTGCCGCTAATCTTGCCGCTGCTTGACCAAAAGTTGGTTTGACAAGACGATAGATCAGATAAACAGATCCAATACCCGCTAAAGCTTGAGGCAAGATGACGCTCCATCCATGGAGACCAAAAATTTTGGCACTGATCGTTTGCAGCCAGAAAGTGAGCGGGGGTTTATCCACCGTGACATACCCTGCTGGATCAAATGAAGCAAAGAAGAAATGATGCCAGCTTTGCATCATACTTGTGACAGCCGCAGTATAATACGCATTCACCGTATCATCTTCCCAAATGTTATAAATGTTTAAGATGGCAGATAAGATCAATATGAAAAATAAATAAATATCAAATTTCTGAAAACGTCTGATCAAAAGCATGTCACTCCTTTTTCTTCACTTGAAAAAAGTGTAACAAGCAAATATGAATAAAATGTTAATAAAAAAAGACCATTTTTTTATTTTTTAGAAATAAAAACAGCTCTTGATGAAAAGAGCTGTTCTAGTTGTAGAAAATCCTATGGATGCAGAATTTATTGATAAAGTAGTAATTCCAAATGATATTTTAAAATATGTGAGTAGCTATAGAGTAGGTGAGCTCTCATTGAATGGAGCATTGGGAAGTTGAATAATGGCTGTCGTACCAAAGTCAGGTTCAGATTGAATGTCGAATGTTCCATGATGTTTTTTAATGATTTGATAGACAATGGCTAGTCCAAGGCCAGAGCCGCCATCCTTTCTTGTTCGTGCTTTATTTACACGATAAAATCGCTCAGAAACATGTGGGAGATCTTCTTTTGGAATACCGCTGCCTTCGTCGGTCACTTTCAATTCAGCCACACCTTGGTGAACTTGTAATTCAATCGATATTGATTTTTCAGATGGCGTGTAATGAATGGCATTGTCCAGTAAATTACGTATTACTTGTTGGAGACGGTCGCTATCACCATAAACAATACAATCCTCTTCAAGCGTTCGTTTGAAAGTAATGCTTTTTTTGTCAGCGATGAATGCCATTTGATCAAGAACATCGTGGATGAGCTGTGCAAAGACGATTGGCTCCATTGTAAGTGGATAAGAGTCACCTTCTAACTGTGCAAGATCTAAAAGATCGTGCACAAGCCGGCTTAAACGTGTGGCCTCATCTTGGATGATTTGCATGCCTTTTTTTTGATCAATGATCCCTTCTTCAATTCCTTCTGCATAGCCTTTCATATAACTTAAAGGCGTTCTAAGTTCGTGAGAGACATTCGCAAGAAATTCCCTGCGGTGCTGTTCAACTTTTTCGAGGGTTGAAGACAGTTTATTAAAGGAGCGGCTAAGCTGGTTTAACTCATCTCCTTTTTTGGTTACGGCCATTCGTTTTGAGAAATCACCAGATTCCATTTCCATTGCAATTTCTTTCATTTTATTTATTGTCTGCACAATGTGATTGGAGCTCTTATATCCGATCAAGAATATCAGGAGCAGAATCAATAAGATGGATATACCAAGCGTCAATCTAATTTGGACAAAGGGTTCATATACATCTGATAAAGGCACGGAGAGGAAAATAGTTCCTGATAGATCATCATTGCTTGAGAAAACAGGGATGGCAATGCCAAGAATATCTTGGTGAAACTGTGGGTGTTCTCTAATTAACACGACGGTTTCACCTTGAAGGAGCTTTTGGCGTTCCTTGAACGTAATGAGATTATCATTTGTGTTCGTATCAAAAGGAAGACCACTTGAAAGCTCCATTGGATCATCTGTAAAAATGACGTTCGCCTGACTTGAGTCATTTGCCCATTTCATTCTATCGGTAAAATACTTGTCTTTCCCATGTGTGTGATAGATTTCTGCCAGCTTCTTACCTTGCAAACTTAAGGAATCAATTTGTTTATCAATATATAAGTGCTGGTATAAGTAAAAGGTAAGGGCAAGCGCTGAGGCTGCAACGATTCCGATCACTGCAAGAATTAAGAAGAGTACTTTCTTTTTAATCGATAATGGCTTCATTCTTCCTCCTCAAACTTATAGCCGACACCCCAAACGGTTTTAATATATCGTTCTGCTTCCTTTAATTTCAGTCGCAGCGTTTTGATATGTGTATCGACTGTTCTTAAAGAGCCGCTCGTTGAATGTGATTCCCACAATTTTTGATAAAGGTGTTCTCTTGAAAACACTTGTCCTTGGTTGAGCAAAAGAAACATGAGTAAATCAAATTCTCTTCTTGTTAAATTAACGGGCTGTTGATGGAGGTAAACTTGTCTGCCATCTTGTTCAATCTCCATGTCACCAATCTGTATTCGGCTGCGCTTTAGCGAAAGACCTCTAATTCGCCTCAGGGTTGTTTCAATTCTTGCTGCAAGCTCACGCAGACTGAAAGGCTTCATGATGTAGTCATCCGCTCCAATTTCAAGTCCTCTAATTCGGTCCTCTTCATAACTCCTCGCTGTTAAAAATAAAATCGGTATTTGAGATGTTTGTCGAATACGCTGACAAACTTCAAATCCATCCATGTCAGGCATCATGATATCTAATACAACAAGATCAACAGATTCCTTTTCAAGCTGATGCAAGGCATCTTTTCCATTATTCGCAGTGATAATGTGAAAGCCATGTCTCTTTAAAAAAGACCCGATTAACTCAAGCATATCAAACTCATCATCTACGATTAAAATACGCATTTGTTCCTTCATTTCTTTTCCTCCAACACGATAGCATAAGGTCCTGATGGGACATTCAGTTGATTTTTCATGATAAGTGAGTGTTTATCGATGATGGATACTGAGTTGTCATCCAAGTTACTCACATAAATTGATGTCGTATCAGCGGTGATATAATTCGGATTTTGACCAGTTTCAACAGAAGCAAGCTGTTTATTTGTTTTGGTATCTACTTTGTATAGCGTATGATCTCCATGACATAGTACATATAAAGTAGAAGAATTTTTCTCTGGAAAAAATGCAACAGGCATAACGCCTAGCTTTATTTCTCGCTGTTTTTTTCCAGTTTTAGGGTCATAAGCAAAAATACTCTTATTTAAGGTGCCTTGTTTACCATGGCCGCCGATCCAAATGGACCGTCCATCAAAATGAATCCCAGAAGGCCGTTCAAGTACAGAAAACGTACGTATATTTTTTTCCTTTTCAATATCTATGACGGAGACAGTATGACTTTCTGCATTTAAAACAAATAAAATACCTGATGAAGAAAGAGTCATAGAAGAAGGTAATTTTCCAGTTTTCACAGTCGATTTTATTTTTTTGCGCTCCGTATCAATAAAATAAACGACATTTTTCTGTGAGTTGGCAGCGATTAATGTATGAGAAGCTGCATCATATGTAAGGGAAGTCAGTCCTTTATCCACATTCATATAATCAGTTGCTGTACCGTGTTTTAGATTAATTTCGATAAGGGATTCTCCCTCTTTACTTGTAGCGATGATGACGTCTTTATTGATTTGAATAAGATCAGTGAGTGGGTGTTTTAAATCCACAGAAGAGAGCATTTTATTTTTTTGTATATCAACTATTGAAAAGGAGGCTTTTTTTAATTGAGAGATGACAGCGATGGATTGAGAGCTGCCTGGCGGCGTAAATTGCTGTTCTTTTCCACAGCCTGTCAGGAATAAAAGTAGAGCTGATAAACAGATCAAAATATATTTCATACGTTCCATTCTTCCGCTCCTTTGCGTTCTCTATTTTCAAAATCATACCACAAAAATTGTGAAAAAAAATTGAAGTTATCTATGCTGAAAGAATGAAAAAAAGCTTTTAGGTAAGTGAGGAAGACCATTTGTACCTGAAGTTCCTTTTTTGTCTGGACATATGCCATTTTTTCTTCTTTAAAAGATGATTTTCAGGATTTGATGGATGCACTCGCTATAGTTTACAGTGATACAAATGATGAAAACTCCCCGCTCTAACTAAACATAGAGCAAGGGAGTCATTAGGCGGAATGTTCAGATGATGGGGAGGTTGATTTGGTTTTTACACGTTGAGATAAAAGGAAACCAAGAATGCCTGCACCCATTAATACAATAAATAAAGATTGAAAACCACTCATGATCCCAATCAATGTAGACGAAATGATACTGCCAAAATATCGAAAGGTAGAGAAAATACCAGATGCTGAACCAGATAAGTTTTGATCAACAGACGTTAAAGAAGCCATCTGCATACTGGTCATTCCAATACCTGATGAAATTCCACCTGTAACAAGTGTCACGATAAGCAGTGGTAAGGTAGGGAACTGACTGAGTGTGATTAACATGATGCCTGATAAAGTCAGACAGAGAAATGAAAAGCCAATCATTTTTTTCGCGCCTTTTTTCGGATGGAGTCTTGCCCCTAACAAGCCGCTAATAGACATGCAAAGAGAAAATACTGATAGAATAATACCGCTTTGTGTATGAGAAAGTGCAAGTTGTTGTTCCATAAACAGCGGCATAATTAGAAGAATGGCATACATCACAAAATTACTTAGCATGATCGACAGGTTTGCGTTTGTAAATGAACTGTTTTTAAAAAGCGACAAATCGATGATCGGATTCTTTACTTTTCGTACATGTTTAAAGAATAAAGGAATGACGATCAACGCTAGAATTCCATAGATCAAGTATTCATTTAGCAATTGGCTTTTAGTGCATAGAATGAGTGTGGCAATCCCGATGGTTAAGTATAGTGAACCAGTGATGTCTACATTTGCTTGTAAGCGTGTATGCTTTGTTTTTGGAATGAGTAATACGCCGGTAACAAGTGTAAGGAACAAGAATGGGATATTGACAAAGAATATAGAATGCCAATCAAAACTCTGAATAAGAATCGAACCAATAAAAGGTCCAAGTGCGGCACCAATACCGGCTCCAAACCCAAAATACCCCATTGTTTTAGACAGTTTTTCGGGGGATACTGTTGCACGAATCAATGCAATGCTATTCGGTGTTAAAATAGCACCGCCAGCTGCTTGAATGGAACGAAAAGTGATGAGAAAAGCTAGATTAGGAGCTAAAGCACATCCAATTGAGCCAATTAAAAAGAGCATGACCCCAATTAAATACATTCGCCGATGTCCGTATATATCTCCTAACTTACCAGCGATAGGCTGAGTGACTGCCATGACAATAAGATAAATTGTGACAACCCAAGTGATGTTTGCAAGGGATTGATCATAATACGTTGATATGGATGATAGAGCGACAGCGATCATCGTTGAATTGACTGGAACTAATATAGCTCCAAGTAACAAGGAATAGATGACGAAACTCTCTTTTTTTAATCTCAATGTGTATACCACCTTTTGTAAAAAAGAAGAATTCCACCCTTTAAGCGGGAGAAATTCCTCTCATGAAAATGTGTGTGCATGTTTCAATAAAATCTTCTTTTTGTGTGAGAACGAGTTGAAAATCTTGCTCTAGCTGCTGAATAAAAAATCCGAAATACGTACTAATGAAAATGTCTGCATAAATGTCTTCATTTCCTTTTAATACATGATGCTGGGCACCCATCTTTTTGAAATATTGTATGAGCATTTCTCTTAGTTCTTGAGGGTAAATCTTTTCATGACTGGTTAAATCCTTAAACATAGCCGGTTCTCGCATGCTGATATAAATAAATTCTTTTTTGGAAGTCAAATCCTCAAGGAAATAGGTACCGAGAAACTTCAAATCGGTGTATAAATCGCCTTTGAATTCTGCTTCTAGGGTTTTTGTCGGTGTTGATTTCATTTTCATAATGGCAGCAATGACGCCGCGTTTGTTTTTAAAGTTGCGAAAAATAGTTGCTTCACTCACATTCGCTTTTGTTGCTATTTCTTTGGTTGTTGTTTTTTGATAGCCCTTTTCAGTTAATAAATCCATTGTTGCGCGAATGATTCGTTGATTTGTAGATTTTAACAAGCATACTCACCTCAGGTTATGAATGTGTTTGCAACAAAGTAAGTATACCGATAAAACCTATGACCGCCAATATCATCCAAAATGATAAGTTTATGCACGCGAATGCTGCTTTAATATCTGAATGCGTCCATTGCTGCCATCTACTGTCACAAGGTCACCGGATTGAAGTGTTTCAGTTGCTATTCTAGTACCTAAGACAGCGGGCATCATATACTCTCTTGCGATAATAGCTGAATGAGATAAAATGCCTCCAGCATCGGTGATGACTGCTTTCGCATCTCTAAATAAGCTCGTCCATAAAGGTGTGGTCGTTTTACAAACTAAAATATCATCCTTTTGAAATTGTGAGAATTCGTCAGCACATGTAATGACTTTTACTCTTCCAGAAACAATACCGCTGGATGCGCCAATTCCATGGATCACATCCTGTGTGTTGTTTTCATTTTCTCTTAATGAACCAAGCATTCTTTCTACTTGCTGCAGTTCCGCTTCAGTTGGTGTGCCAATGTAAGCCGGTGGTTGAATGTCTTCATTTTCCTTCATTTCTATCTTTCTTTGCTGGATAACCGAATCAAATGAGATAGACGTTGTGAGCGCTTTTTGTACCTCTTCATCGTAGAGATACCAAAGATCTTCTTGATGAGGAATGGCTCCTTTTTTTGCAAGAAGTTCACCAATTTTTAATAGATATACCCGGGCCTTTGCATCTAACATGGCATCAATATAGAAGTGGTGGTCATCTCGGATATTCGCTGCTTGAAGGGCAAATTGATACAGCGTCTCAAATTTTGTTTTAAACGATTCATCCTTCACTTGACTCATAAAATGTTTATATGTCTCTTGTCTTTTGATCACTGCTTTTGCAAATTCTTCATCAAAATCACAATGGCAATGGATGTTATTTCTGATGATATCTAATATAAACTTCGGGTTTTCTGCCCAAGTCTCATCTGTAAGGTCATGACTTTTAACAGATCGCCAGCCGTAAACTTGGAGAAAATCCTCCAATTTCGAAATGAAATGCCTTCCTTTTTCCGAGTGATTGAGTGCATGTAACAGCTCCGAGTTCTTTTCATGTTGAATAAATGCTTGATGAAGTTCTGGATCTTGAAGGACATCCTTTGCGATATCAGATAGCACCTTGTCTGTTTCAAGAGATTTGTTCATCACGCCTATCATCATTTCGTGCAGCAAGACGACTTGGGTTTGATCACCAGTATACGTGACAAGCATGTCTTCAATGATGGCTGATAGAATGACTTGTGGTATGACGATATCAAAATGATCATCATATGCTTGAATATAAAAATCCTTTAATTCTTCAAAACCAATGATGGCCTTTTCAATGGTCATAGGTTCCTTCATTTGGCGATCGAGTTTTTCGTAAAATGGAAAGAAATTTTTCTCTAAAATCTCATACATCCGTTCACTTAAATGAGGAAATAACTCAAATATACTTTCATCAAAAACGGGTGCAGCTCCTTCTTGCGCTTCTGGCAGATCCGGTGCTGAGTATAGGTGGCCTCTGTAAAGTTTAATATCTTTGATGTTCATATCAGGTACTTGATACTTTTCTCCATTTTTCTTCATCCCGCTTTTTAAGGCTGGTATGATTAGGCTTGAGAAAAGAGGGCTCGTTGGACCAGGCATATGATCATCCATTGAAATCCAGAAATCCTGCAGCTCTTCTGGCTTCATTTGAAAAGAAGCACCTGCTGTTTCATTTACTGCTTTTGGAAGAGCTGTAGTAATCGGCCTTGCTTGAAGTAAATAAAACGACCCATCTGCTATGCCAAATTCGATATCGACTCCATGTCCGTAAAGTTCTTCTACTTGTTTCGTGATTTGTGTGATTTCTTTCAATTGATCATCGTTCAGGCAAAACTGGCCAGCCAATTTCTCCGCCACTGGCTGTTCGATGACACCCTCTTGGAAAGGAACAATTTGCAGCTCTTTCGCCCCAAGTGTTTTTTCAATCAAAAAGTTTTCTTTATCTACAATAAACGTGTCCGGTGTCACAAGACCGGAGACAATTGCTTCTCCCAAGCCGTAGCTTGCGGTCAGCATCATTTCATTTGTTTTCCCCGATACTGGATTCTCACTAAAGATGACACCGGAGACGTCAGAATGGATTAACCCTTGAACAACAACGGCCATGAGCGGCATCTCTTCCTCATTTTCATTCATCTCTTCCTTATATTCTGTGACTCTCGCGGCAAAATAAGAAGACCAGCATTCTTTGACTGCCTGTAAAAACTCTTCATTTGTTTTGATATTTAAATAGGTCTCGTACTGTCCTGCAAATGAGGCACCTTCGAGATCTTCAGCAACAGAAGAGGACCTGACTGCAACAGAGGGGTAAGTCTTCCGCAAGGATTGAAAGGACGAAAGTAGCTCTGCTTCCATTTGTAAAGGAAACGATGCTTCTTTGATTTTTTGAGAAAGGTTTTGTTCTGCTGGCTGCAGATTGTGATATGAAAGAAAGCTTGCAAAGCTGTTGGTTTTGATAATAAATCCATCTGGGACTGGCAGGCCGTGATTGTTTAATTTGATTAAATTCAGGCCTTTTGCCCCTGCGAGTGATGAGGATTCTTCAGCCGCATGAAATAAAACTGAATACATGGGAATGCCCCCTTATCCAAATAGCCAATGGTTTGTATGTCTGTCTCTCTATTATTTAAAATGATAGTGCGCACTATCATTTTAATCATAGGATTGATTGGATGTTATTGTCAAAGACGGAAAGACCTATCTTTACAAAGGGGACAATCTCACTAATTTCCTTCTATTTCTAAAACAAAAGTCTCCGAACATGAAGAAAAAAGGCGAAATTGAAAACTGTGAATTGTTCAATATGCCAATCTTTACTATAATCAAGGAAGTAGACCATGAAGAGGGAGGGTTTTTGTGATTACAAAAGCCATATTTGCACTAGTTTTTCCTTTCCTGCTCGTTATTTTATTTTCAAAGGTTACTTACAATCATTACGTGGGCATTGCGTTAACAGCAGCGCTTTTATTTGCTTCGTACATGAAGGGCTATACAGAAACCTACTTTATTGTGGGATTAGATATTATTTCTTTAGTAGCTGGGGCTTTGTTTATGGCTAAGAAAGAAATCGAAAAAAGAGAAAAAGCTGAAAAAAATCAATGATGTCACCGCCATCAAGAGCATGATGGCTGAAAACTGACATGTTTTAAACAAGAGCTGTGCTTACGATTTCTAGTAAGCGCAGCTTTCTTTTTCTGCTCATCGAATATCTCACTCCAAAATGTTCCATACTGAAAGGAAGGTTTTATTAAGAGGGTTATTTGCCATGGGAGAGAGGGTATGACTGTATTGGAAATAAAAATCAAGTAAGAGCCGAACTTTAGTTCGTATTTTTGTGTTCTTTTATGATAATATATTCATTAGATAGATTTCGTAAACGAAACGGAGGCTTTGATGTGAGTGACCGCTTTGAATTAGTTTCTAACTATCAGCCCCAAGGAGATCAGCCAAAGGCGATTGAAAAGCTTGTTGAGGGGATCCATCAGGGGAAACAGCATCAAACGCTGTTAGGTGCTACAGGTACGGGAAAGACCTTTACTGTCTCCAACCTGATCAAAGAAGTGAACAAACCGACACTTGTCATTGCGCATAATAAGACACTTGCCGGTCAGTTATACAGCGAATTCAAGGAATTTTTTCCGAATAACGCTGTTGAATATTTTGTGAGTTACTATGATTATTATCAGCCAGAGGCATATGTACCTCAGACCGATACATTTATTGAAAAGGATGCCAGCATCAATGATGAGATTGATAAGCTGAGACACTCGGCTACGTCCTCGTTATTTGAGAGAAGAGATGTCATCATCATTGCTAGTGTGTCCTGTATTTATGGCTTAGGTTCGCCAGAGGAATACAGAGAGCTTGTGCTGTCTTTGCGTACTGAAATGGAGATTGAACGCAATCAGCTTCTTCGTAAGCTGGTGGATATTCAGTATTCTCGTAATGATATAGATTTTCAGCGCGGAACCTTCCGAGTCCGAGGAGACGTTGTTGAGATTTTTCCTGCTTCACGAGATGAGCATTGTATCAGAGTGGAGTTTTTCGGTGATGAAATTGAACGTATTCGTGAAGTGGATGCGCTGACTGGAGAAATACTTGGTGATCGTGATCATGTGGCGATTTTCCCAGCATCTCACTTCGTCACAAGAGAAGAAAAAATGGAAAAAGCAATTATAAATATTGAACAAGAGCTAGAAGAACAGCTTGAAAAGCTTCGTGAAAATGGAAAATTGCTTGAAGCGCAGCGCCTTGAGCAGCGGACAAGATATGACCTTGAGATGATGAGAGAGATGGGCTTTTGTTCAGGAATCGAGAACTATTCAAGACATCTGACTTTGCGTCCTCCTGGTTCAACACCTTACACACTGCTTGATTATTTCCCAGATGATTTTATGATTGTTGTCGATGAGTCGCATGTGACGATTCCGCAAATCCGCGCCATGTACAACGGGGACCAAGCTAGAAAGCAAGTGTTGGTTGATCACGGATTCCGCCTGCCATCAGCACTTGATAACAGACCGCTCACCTTTGATGAGTTTGAAAAGCATATCAATCATATTGTGCATGTATCAGCAACGCCTGGTCCATACGAGCTTGAGAAAACACCAGAGGTTGTGGAACAAATTATCCGTCCAACAGGATTACTTGATCCAATCATTGAAGTCCGTCCGATTGAAGGACAAATTGATGACTTAATTGGAGAAATTCATGCACGAGTTGAGAAAAATGAGCGTGTGCTTGTGACCACACTGACGAAGAAAATGTCTGAGGATCTCACAGATTACTTAAAAGAAATCGGAATCAAGGTGAATTACCTGCATTCAGAGATTAAGACCCTTGAGCGGATTGAGATTATCCGTGATCTGCGTCTCGGTAAATATGATGTGCTTGTTGGAATCAACCTTCTTCGTGAAGGACTGGATATTCCAGAAGTGTCGCTCGTGGCCATTTTAGATGCGGATAAAGAAGGCTTTTTGCGCTCTGAAAGATCCCTCATCCAGACGATTGGCCGTGCAGCGAGAAATGCAGAAGGCCGGGTCATTATGTATGCAGACAATATGACGAAATCGATGGACATTGCGATTCAAGAAACGAAGCGAAGACGAGAACAGCAAGAAGCATATAACGAGAAATTCGGGATTACACCGCAAACGATCCATAAGAAAATTCGAGATGTCATTAAGGCAACAAAGATACATGAGGATTCAGAAGAATACGAAACAAAAGCAGCACCAAAGCTGTCGAAAATGAGCAAAAAAGAACGAGAAAAAGTGATCGAAAAAGTCGAGATGGAAATGAAAGATGCAGCAAAAGCGCTTGATTTTGAAAAAGCAGCAGAATTAAGAGATTTATTGCTAGAGCTAAAAGCGGAAGGATGATTGCCTGATGGCTATGGAACGAATAGAGGTGAAAGGTGCTAGAGCCCACAACCTTAAAAATATTGATGTCAATATCCCGCGTGACCAGCTAGTGGTCATTACGGGATTATCTGGTTCAGGAAAATCGTCGCTTGCCTTTGATACGATTTATGCAGAAGGTCAGCGCAGATACGTTGAATCTCTTTCAGCGTATGCACGCCAATTTCTTGGGCAAATGGATAAACCGGATGTAGATGCCATTGAAGGTCTTTCTCCGGCGATTAGTATTGACCAGAAAACGACGAGCCGAAACCCTAGATCAACAGTTGGTACTGTCACTGAAATTTATGATTACTTGCGTCTCTTGTATGCTCGTGTCGGAAAACCTATTTGTCCTATACATGGAATTGAAATTACGTCACAAACGATTGAGCAGATGACAGATCGTATTTTAGAATATCCTGAAAGAACGAAATTACAAGTGCTTGCACCAGTTGTATCCGGCCGCAAAGGAACACATGTGAAAGTGCTTGATCAAATTCGGAAGCAGGGCTATGTACGAGTGAGAGTCGATGGAGAGATGGAGGATCTTTCAGAAGATATCGAGCTTGAAAAGAACAAGAAGCATTCCATTGAAGTAGTCATTGATCGAATTGTCGTGAAGGAAGGCGTTGCTGCTCGGCTGTCTGACTCCCTTGAAACGGCGCTGCGGCTGGGCGAAGGCCGAGTGATGATTGATGTGATTGGACAAGAAGAGCTGTTATTCAGCGAACATCATGCTTGTCCGCACTGCGGGTTCTCTATTGGTGAACTTGAGCCGAGAATGTTTTCATTTAATAGTCCTTTTGGTGCCTGCCCGAGCTGTGATGGGCTCGGTTCAAAACTGGAAGTGGACCCTGAGCTTGTCATTCCTAATAAGGATCTGACTTTACGGCAGCATGCCATTGCACCATGGGAGCCGCAAAGCTCGCAATACTATCCGCAGCTTCTTGAGGCTGTTTGTACACATTACGGCATTGACATGGACATTCCAGTGAAAGATATCCCATCGCATTTATTTGATAAAATTTTATATGGAAGCGGATCTGAACGGATTTATTTTAAATATGAAAATGATTTTGGTCAGGTACGTGAAAATGAAATTGAGTTTGAAGGTGTTCTTCGTAATATTGAACGGCGTTATAAAGAAACCAGCTCTGATTATATTCGTGAACAAATGGAAAAATATATGGCCAATCAGCCATGTCCGACATGTAAAGGATATCGTCTCAAAAAAGAAACGCTGGCGGTTCTCATCAATGGCAAGCATATCGGAGAAATCACCGATTTGTCTGTCTCTGATGCCCTTGATTTCTATGAAAAAATTGAGTTGTCTGAGAAAGATTTGCAGATTGCCCAGCTCATTTTACGTGAAATCAAAGAGCGTTTGTCCTTCTTAAATAATGTGGGCTTAGATTATTTGAATTTGAGCCGGTCCGCTGGCACACTATCAGGCGGAGAGGCGCAGCGGATTCGCCTGGCAACTCAAATCGGCTCAAGGCTGACAGGTGTTCTTTATATATTAGATGAACCATCCATTGGTCTGCATCAGCGCGATAATGACCGGTTGATCGGGACATTGAAAAATATGCGTGACATCGGGAACACACTGATTGTCGTGGAGCATGATGAAGATACCATGCTAGCCGCTGATTATTTAATAGATATTGGACCCGGAGCAGGAGTTCATGGAGGAGAAGTGATTTCAGCTGGAACGCCAGAAGAAGTCATGAAGGACCCGAAATCCTTAACAGGACAATATTTATCTGGCGAGAAATTTATTCCGTTGCCAATTGAGAGAAGAAAGCCTGATGGCCGCTATATTGAGATAAAAGGTGCAAAAGAAAACAACTTGAAAAACGTGAATGCGAAGTTTCCTCTGGGCGTCTTTACAGCTGTGACCGGAGTATCCGGCTCAGGAAAAAGTACGCTTGTGAATGAAATTCTATTAAAATCACTTTCACAAAAATTGCACAGAGCGAAGGCGAAGCCAGGGCAGCACAAAGAAATCAAAGGAATGGATCATTTGGATAAGGTCATTGATATTGATCAATCTCCAATTGGCCGTACACCAAGATCCAACCCTGCCACGTATACAGGTGTCTTTGATGATGTGCGGGATGTGTTTGCACAAACCAACGAAGCAAAGGTACGAGGCTATAAAAAAGGCAGATTCAGCTTTAACGTCAAAGGCGGCCGCTGTGAGGCGTGCCGCGGGGATGGCATCATTAAAATTGAAATGCACTTTTTGCCAGATGTGTATGTGCCTTGTGAAGTGTGTCACGGGAAACGTTATAACCGCGAAACACTCGAGGTCACATATAAAGGGAAAAACATTGCTGATGTGCTTGAAATGACTGTGGAGGACGCACTCCAATTTTTCGAGAATATCCCAAAAATTAAGCGGAAGCTTCAAACGATTTATGATGTGGGGCTTGGATACATTACACTTGGACAACCTGCAACGACATTGTCCGGAGGAGAGGCGCAGCGCGTGAAATTGGCATCTGAGCTTCACCGCCGTTCAAACGGAAGGTCCCTTTATATTTTGGACGAGCCGACAACAGGACTGCATGTGGATGATATTGCCCGTTTATTAAAGGTGCTTCAGCGTTTGGTTGAAAACGGAGATACGGTGTTGGTCATTGAGCACAACCTTGATATTATCAAGGCTGCTGATTATCTCGTTGATCTTGGACCAGAAGGTGGTGCAGGCGGCGGAACGATCATTGCCTCTGGCACTCCTGAGCACATTGCAAAAGAAGAAGCATCTTATACAGGCCAATACTTGAAGCCTATTTTAGAGCGTGACCGTAAACGCATGAAACAACTGGTTAAAGAAACGGAAAGTGTGACTTCTTCATAAAGAAAACCCCTCGATAAGAGGGGTTTTTCTTTTACTGCACATCTTCCTTCGGCATTAAATTACTGAGGTGCGTTAAATCCTTTAAAATATGGGTGCTGCTGCTGTCGAGCAGTACCTTTAAATAACGGATATCACCATACTTTGGATGAGACGGATGAATGGTCTCAAGCTCCTTGATCATATCGCTGTTCATGCTTTTCTGTTTCTGTATAAGGTCTAAAAGCGTTTGAGCCGTATGTTTTGAATTATGATGATCTGTCAAAATAATTACCCCCTATAATGATAATCACCATCTTTTCAACATATTTTAAAGGGTAATCTGTGAAGAATCTACTCTTAGGTGCAAAAAGAAATAATTTGTGTCTAAGGTCATATGTAAATCGAATGATTTTGAAACTTTTTATACGCAATAAACGTATGAGTTAGAAAGGGATTTTCGTTATGAAGGAGCGAATATATATGAATAGAGATCAGTCGATTATTGCTTCTATTTGTTATTTTAGTGTATTATTTATGCCGTTTATCGTACCGATCGTGGCGTTTTTTGTAGTAGATCAAAAGGAAACGAAGCGGCACGCATTGCGGGCATTATGGTCACATCTTTTGCCGGTCGCAGCGTGCATTCTGTTGATTTTTGGGTCTATCCCATTTTTATTGAAGACACAGGCAGGTGACTCGCTCATTCCAGTCATGACGGTGTTCATCTTGTCTTTTTTAGTAGTCATTGGCTTTTTGATCTCTGTCATTTGGAATATCATTCAAGGGATTAAAGTACTTCAATCCATCAAATCTTAGGGGGGCTTTGTATGAATGAAAAAGAACGAATTTTAAAATTAGTAGAAGACGGAGTATTATCAGCAAAAGAAGCAATTACGCTGCTGGAAAAACTAGAAGAAGGTCAGTCAGTCTCATTAGAAAAGTCTACGGCTGATCACAGCTTTCATGAAGAAAAAGCTGGAGCAGAGAGCAAAGGAAACGGCACCGAGAATCTTGGGGCAAAGCTGTTTGGCTGGTTAGACTCTGCGGTGAAAAAGGTAAAAGACGTGGATCTTGATTTGAACTTTGGACAGTCCGTTGATGTTGAGCATATTTTTCAGTTCAAGGACGCATCGCTTTCCCATTTAGATATTCAATTGGCGAACGGCAGCCTCAACGTGATGCCTTGGGACGATCGAGATATTCGAGCAGAGTGTCATGCGAAAATTTACCGTGCAGAGGATGGAGAGCAGGCAAGACAGCAATTTCTCAATCAATTGGACTGCGGGCTTGAAGGAGATAAATTTTTTATTCGAACCGAAAAGAAGACGATGAAAGTCAATGTTACATTATACGTACCGCGTATCCAATACGATAAGATCAAGGTCAAGCTGTTTAATGGACCGATTCGCGGGGAAAAGCTAAAGACAAAAGAACTTGCCGCAAAAACGACAAATGGTGTTGTCTCTTTTGCTTCGTTACAAGCAGAAAAAGTCGGAATAGAAACAGCAAACGGACAAATCAAACTGGCAGATCACGAGTGTGGTATGATTGAAGTAGAAACCATCAATGGGCTCATAGACCTGCGCGGGAAAAGTGAATCAATTGATGCTCAAAGCTTTAATGGAAATATTGCTGTTCAGCTGTCAGATGAAAAGTGCCGTTCCATCTATGCGAAAACGACAACAGGCAGTGTGGACGTTCAGGTTCCGCGTGCATGTGCAGTGACCGCTGAGCTGAAAAGCAATCTTGGGTCTATCTCTCATGATTTACTTGATGCAGAGATGATTAAAGAAAAAAATGAAACATTACAAAAAGAGAAAATGATCAAAGCCAATCAACAAGCGGTGCACAGTATATCCATTTTTGCAGAAACAAAAACAGGCTCAATACAAGTAAAGCACCAATCAGACAAGGAGTGATTCTACATGAAGAAACTTTATCGTTCAGCAACAGATAAAAAAATAGCGGGTGTTGTTGGTGGACTTGCGGAATATTTAAGTGTGGATGCATCCCTGCTTCGCATTTTAACCGTCATCATCGGATTTTTGACAGCATTTATGCCGATCTTCCTGATCTACTTCATCTGGTATTTTGTTGTTCCGGAAGAAGGCACTAAATAAATGCTTAGATGGATCGTCAGTATATTAGTAAATGCATTACTTTTAATCGTCATTGCTGGATATTTTGATTCGGGCATTCTGCCTGGGCTCGGGAGCGTGTATATTGAAGGTTTTGGCGCAGCCATTGTGGCAAGTATCATTTTGTCCTTGCTCAATATTTTAGTGAAGCCGTTTTTGATCATTTTAACGCTTCCAGTGACCGTTCTTTCACTAGGATTGTTCTTATTTGTCATCAATGCGATTACACTCATGATGACATCGAGCTTTATGGGAGATAGCTTTAACATTGATGGATTCGGAACGGCCATTTGGATGGCTGTCATTTTATCCATTTTCCATCTGTTGATACAAAAAGGAATTGTAGAGCCGTTAGCGAAAAAAAGCTAACGGTTTTTTTGTGCAAATTTTCATCGTTTCTCCGTTCCATCTGACATAAAAACGACCTTCAGGAGACACAATATCCGAAGGGAGGCGGTGCAAGATGGTGAACGTGAGCAGACAAATCATGCTTTTATTTGTTTTTATCATTCTTTTTTGTTTCAGTCAGCCTGCTTCAGCAGGACCTTTTCTTCAAACAGAAGTGAATGTACCGGACAAGCCTTTTTCGCCTTTTATCTTTGACCAATTTCATGTGGACGTCCGCCCGGTTCTAGGAAAAAGCCATGATCTACAGTTTCGTGCGTCCATTAGTGACCAAGAACAGATTTTGTCTGCGAACTTGTATTATAAACAAAGTGATGAACTGGGGTACCGCTTGATTCCAATGGAACGGCTGCCAGGGATGAAGCCAGAATTTACAGCGAAAATTCCGCCAGATCAATTATGGAATCCAACCGTTCGTTACTATACAGAGTTCCTTACGCAAAAATCAGTCATCAAAACGGCAGAGAAATCGGTTCATTTAAATGGATTTGAAGAAGATCTTTCACATATTCCGGACTTATTCATCACAGAAATTGTCGTCAATTCAAAAAACCGAAAAGGCAAAGATGCTTTTGAGTTTATCGAAGTGTATAACACGACACATGCGCCTATCTCTCTTAAACATTATCAGCTCCGCTACCGCAATCCTGCACAGGGCATTGAAATGGATGATGTATATTCCTTTCACACAAATCCAGTCATCATTTCACCTGGAAAACCTTATGTATTCTGGCTGAGAAAAAAAGGGCAGGAGCATTTAACGACAGCGGACTTTAATGCCATGTACAAAAGCCAATTAAAAGAGGGCGAGCATCTATCCATTATCGAGAGTAAAGGGCTGTCCAACTCTAAATCTCGTCTTGTTTCGATCACAACAAATATAGGTGAAGAGATTTCTTCTGCTGCATTTCGTTTGAAGCCATCATGGTTTAGCGAGCATAAATCCTTGCTGTTTAAGTATCCAATGGATGGTACGACGCAGACGAAGCTGATTTCGAAAATTGAGGAAGAACCCACTCCAGGTAAAGTGCTAAAAGCACAAATTCCATCTGAAAAAAAGGAAATTTCTCAAGATATCCATAAACCTGTGATTGAAGATATGACGGTAAGAAAACCGGTGAAACCAACTGAAAGTGTAGAGATTAAAGCAGATGTCCAAGATGATCAGGCCGTAAAAACCGTCAAGCTGCGCTATCGAACGAATCGAAAAGATCCGTTTAAGGAAATACTGCTGCAAAAAGACCATAATGACCGGTTATTTCATCATATTATTTATTCACCTGAGTTGATTGGGAAAGAACAATTGGAATATCAGCTTGAAGCGTCAGACGGCGAAAATGAAGCCAAGACGTTGAAAAAAACGATTGATGTGGAGCAGGTCAGCAAAGCCCACGGTCTACGATTCAATGTAGAAGAGGGAGATACGGTATCAGGTTTATTTTCATTAAAGGCAACGTCTGATCAGAAAAAAAGCATCGAATTGCGGATAGATGGAAAACGGAATCAGCAAGTATCCTCTGCCCTTGAAGCAGATCCATATATCGCATTTGATGTCAAAGGAACAAATTTATATTTTAAAAATGGTGTGTCTATAGGTAGGCGTTTACTTTCTATTTTTGATGATTCGACAAAAGTGTACCGTACCTATACAATGCCAATACCCGAAGAAGAGATAAAAAAGGCAGGTCTCCAAACGATCTCTTTCCACGCTGGCACAAAGTCTTCTCCGATGGACCGGCTGCCTGGAGAGAATCATGATGATTTTGAATTGAAAAACGTCAGGATGATCTTATCAAATGGAACACAAATTCCGCCAATCAATGCGAAGCCGCTAAAAGAATGGAGAATGGGAGACAGCGGGAACGCAAAAAAGGTGAGAACGTTTCAATTTGAGATTCCAAAAGAGGCGTATGTCTCAACCTATATAAAGTGGGACACAAAAAGGCTGAAAGAAGGGCCGCACCTGATTGAGGCCAAAACCTCAGACGAGCACGCTTCAGTACGTGTAAAAGTTGATAACACTGGGCCGAGAATTAAGACCAACGTACAAGCAAAGGATCAATATAAAGGCGCCTTTACATTAAAAGCAAAAGTAACGGATCGCTGGAGTGACATAGAGGAGTTGAAGGCATATGTAGATGGCAAACCAGTTTCTTTGCCATATCAGACGTCCTCTAGTGAATTAAAGCCTGGGAAGCACACGTTTACGATCAAAGCAAAAGACGCAGCTGGTAACATGTCGACGTTAAAAAAAGAGTTCAAGACGGTACATGAGCATCCTGAAACACCAGAGCGGGTGGCAGATAAGACAAAAATGAAATCATCAAAACAAACTGTGCTAACCAAGGATCCAACGAATGATAAGTTAGATTACTCTTTTTATCGTGCCTATCAATATACATCGCTGCATCCTTCAATGAAGATTTTTAAGTATGCAGCAGAGACAGAACCGCCTAAGAGTTATCTCCAAAAAGGAGAAATGATTTTTTCTGATCAAGAAAGGAACCGTATTGCATTTGTTGATGGGAAGTCAGTTGAAACGAAAGATTTACAGCGTTTTCCTTATCATCGTTTTCAAATTAAGGTTCATCATGATGTACGTGAAAAGGATGTCGTCGAAGCTGTATGGAAAGGGAGTTCATTGTCAGGGAGAAAGGTGACAATGTACGCGTGGAATCACCAGCAGGAAAAGTGGGATAAAATCACTCATCACTTTGCCAAGGATCAAAAGGAATTTTACCTGAAAGGGCTGCTGTCAGTGAGACAGTACATGAAGAATCAAACGTTTGATTTGCTAGTACAGGATGAAATCAGCAAATCGCAAAAGCCATATAAGATGGTATGGATGTCTGACACTCAATATTATGCAAAGAGCTACCCTCATATCTTTAAACAAATGGTCGAATGGATCAGAGATCAAAGGGAAAAATTAAACATTCAATATGTGTTCCATACAGGCGATATTGTGGATGATTCAAAGGATAAGCAATGGCACCGTGCTGATACATTTATGCGTGTATTGGATCAGAATCACATTCCCTATGGTGTTTTAGCAGGAAATCATGATGTTAGACACAAGGACGGTTTATATGCGGAATACGGGAAATATTTCGGGGAAAAACGCTTTGCTGATAAGCCTTACTATGGTGAATCCTATCGAAACAATAAAGGTCATTATGATCTCATCTCTGCCGGCGGCAATGATTATATGATGGTGTACATGGGCTGGGGGATTAAGCAAGATGAAATTGATTGGTTAAACCGTGTAATTTCTGAGCATCCAGATCGTATCGTCATTTTAAATTTCCATGAGTATTTGTTAGTGAGCGGCAACCGGAGCCCGATTGGCGACCTCATCTTCCACCAAGTGGTGAAACGCCATCCTAATATTGTGGCCGTATTTAGCGGCCATTACCATGGAGCAAGCAGGAAAGTAGATGAGCTTGATGATGACCATGATGGAAAAGTCGACAGGAAAGTATATCAAATACTCGCCGATTATCAGTCAGGACCTGAAGGTGGTCAAGGGTTTATGAGGGTCATAACAGCCGATCAAGAAAAAAATCAACTTCATTTTACGACATACTCTCCTTACTTGAATCAAGAGCATTTTTATGATCCTAAAACGTATGGAGATCAGGATGAATTTTCAATCGATGTAGATTTGACACCGAAAATGAAATCTGTCAAAACCAATTATTTTGAACTCAATGTGTATACGAATGTTCTTCTAGGAGAAGCGCGCGGCGTAAAAAGCGGCAAAAAAGCAAGCTTTGAGTGGAAGGGCTTAAAGCCAAATGAAGATTATTATTGGTACACTGTAGCAAAAGATCGTTTTCAAGGAAAAGCTATTTCACCAATATGGAAAATTCATACAAAAAATGATGACGAAATAAAATTTCTTAGGAAATAAAAAAACAGTGCTCCGTTTCAGGGGCACTGTTTATCTTTCCATTGTATGAATGAGCTTGTAACGATCCCCTCTATAAACGGAAACAACATACTCAAATGGAATGTCTTGTTGAAAAAAAGTTGTTCTTGTTATGGACAGCACAGGGTCTCCTGCTGAAATAGACAGCAAGTGTGCTTCTTCCTTTGAGGCAACATTGGCTTCAAGCTCCTGTTTGGCATGAGCAATGACATGGCCAGTGTGAGTTTCTATATATTCATATAAAGAGCCAGTTAAATGTTCCTTTGTTAAATCTCCTGCAAATCTTTCAGGTATATAGCTCGTTTCAATCGCCATCGGTTCATCATTTGCAAGGCGTATGCGTTTTAGTTCAAATACAGCATCACTATTAGACAGCTGTAAGACTGGCAGCAAGTGCTCTGGACATGCGGTTTTTTTAAAGTCAATCAGCTGGCTTGATGCTTTGAGCCCTCGCTGGCGCATATCCTCTGAAAAGCTTGTTAAGCCTTGAAGCGGCTGTTCAAATTTTTTTCGGCTAACAAAGGTGCCTTTTCCTTTTTGTCGATACAAATATCCTTCGTTCACAAGATTCGATAAGGCTTGTCTGACAGTCATTCGACTAATACCAAAGCGTTCGGCATATTCTCTTTCAGAAGGAATGAGTGTATCAGGTGCTAATGTTCCATCCTCAATCTGCTTTTTCAAGTTCTCCATAATCTGATGGTACATCGGAATAGGTGACTGCTTATCAATAAACATGTGAAAATCCTCTCGTTTTTAGCGTAGTGATCCAGCTTCTCGATCAATCAAAACCGTTACATCTTTATGAAGTTTCAGTGCAGACGCTGGGAAGTCCGGATGAATCTCTGCCTGTTCTAAATATTGTATCACTTTCGCTTTTGATTTTCCCGAAGCAAGAAGGAGAATCTTTTTACTTGAAAGAATGCTCGCGATTCCCATTGTGATGGCATGTGTAGGTACCTCATCAATAGAAGAAAAGTATCTTGCGTTAGCCTGTCTCGTGTTTTCATCTAACTGCACGACATGAGTCTTTGAGTTGAAAGGGGTACCTGGTTCGTTAAAACCGATATGCCCATTTTGACCGATTCCAAGGAGCTGAAGATCGATGCCGCCTACATCCTCAATGAGCTGGTCATATCTTAAGCATTCCTTTTCTAAATGAGCTGCATTGCCATTTGGAAGAAAATATTGATCGTGAGGGAGATCAATATGGTCAAATAAATGACGTTTCATGTAGGTCATATAACTATTTTCGTGTTCTGGATTGAGTCCTGCATATTCATCTAAATTGATTGTTTTTGTTTGCTTGAAAGACAGTTGATTCGCTTGATGAAGTTGAATTAACTCTTTGTAAGTTTCAATAGGTGTACCGCCCGTTGCTAGGCCGAGTACGGCATCGGGTTTAGCAGCTATTGTCCTTGAAATAACGGCAGCTGCTTCTTTTCCTAATTGATCTTTGCTTTCAAATTCGATGATGTTCATTAGTGGTTGGCCTCCTTTTTTTCAAAGACGATTTGTCCACGGCAGATCGTCATCATCAGTTCACCAGATTCATCCCATATCACCAAATCTGCTAGTTTTCCAACTTCGATGGAACCGAGCTGTTGATCAAGTTCCAGTTGAGCGGCTGCATTGGTTGAGGTCATCTTCGCAATCTCTGTCCACTCACAATTTGTGAGCTGTTTTATCCTTTTGACGCCGTCTTTCATTCGCAAAATCGATCCCGCAAGTGTACCATCGTCCAGCAATGCTTTTTCGCCGCTGACTGTGACCGTCTGACCGCCAAATTCGTATGTTCCATTCCCAAGCCCTTTTGCACGCATCGAGTCTGTGATCATGATTAAACGATCACTTCCTTTTGCCAAATACGCAAGCTTGATGGAAAGAGGATGAGAGTGAATCCCATCTGTGATCAGCTCAGTATGAAGATTCTCGTTCGTAAGAGCAGCACCTACAGCGTTCGGTTCACGGTGCTGAAACGAACTTATTGCGTTATAAAGGTGCGTTACATGGCGTGCACCATGCTTAGCTGCTAAATTAATCATGTCATGATGGGCATTCGTATGTCCAATAGAAGGGATGATGTTCTTTTCCTGTAATAGAGAAAGAAATGCAAAATCTCTGTCTTCCTCAGGCGCAAACGTGACAATTCGAATGAGTTGATCAGAAGCATCCAGCCATTTTTTAAAAAGCGGGATGTCCGGCTGTTTAATCCATTGAACAGGCTGTGCCCCTGCCTTATCTTTAGAAATAAATGGACCTTCTAGGTGGATTCCTATACATTGTGCCTGACTTCCTGCTTGTTCTTCATTACTTTGTTTCCACTGAGCGACATTTTTAAGTGCCCGCTCAATCTCATGATGGTTTTGTGTGATGGTTGTCGCTAAAAAACTTGTCGTTCCTTCGGACGGAAGGTTGTCAGCGAGTGTATTCATTGCTTCTGCTGTCGCATCCATCATGTCTGCACCATATCCGCCATGGATGTGAATATCAATCATTCCAGGGAGTAAATAAAAGTTTTCCCGGGAAATATATACTTTTTCATAATTTCCTGTCGGTGGTGATGTTGAAATATAGTCAATCTTGCCATCGCGTAAACCGACAAAACCGTTTTCAATGATCTTTGTCTTTGTCACAATATGAATATTGGAGAGCAATAAAGAACCGCTCATGTTTGAGCCCCCTTATTCGTTATCTTTCATTTAAGTTTACTCTTTTTAAGTATAGTTGTCTATACCAGTTAGGGTGGTGAAACAGGAACAGGATAAAATACTGTTTTGGGTTCATCATTGAAAGTGATAAAATAGAGCTGTATTTCTGAATCGCCTGTGATAAAAGGAGGAAGAAACGTGCCGAAAGTTCGTACGAAGGACATAATGGAACAATTTCATCTTGAACTGGTAAGTGGGGAAGAAGGGATTAATCGTCCCATTACAATCAGTGATCTTTCCAGACCAGGTATTGAAATGGCTGGTTATTTTACATATTACCCAAAAGAAAGAGTTCAACTTTTAGGGAAAACAGAGCTTTCTTTTTTTGAACAGCTCCCAGAACGCGAACGAAAGCAGAGAATGATGTCTCTTTGTACAGATATTACCCCTGCCATTATTTTGTCACGCGATCGTGATGTCCCGAAGGAATTAATCGAAGCATCAAATGAAAATGGCGTGCCCGTTTTACGATCTAGCCTAAAAACGACAAGACTTTCGAGTCGATTGACCAACTTTTTAGAAAGTAAGCTTGCACCAACGACTGCCATTCATGGTGTGCTCGTAGATGTATATGGTGTAGGTGTGTTGTTAATTGGGAAAAGCGGAGTAGGAAAAAGTGAAACAGCCTTAGAATTAGTGAAGAGGGGACATCGGCTGGTCGCAGACGATTGCGTTGAAATCCGTCAAGAGGATCAGGATACGTTAGTCGGAAGTGCACCAGAGCTGATTGAACATCTTTTAGAAATCCGCGGGTTAGGCATTATTAATGTGATGACCTTATTTGGAGCAGGCGCTGTCAGAAGCTATAAGAGAATTACGATTGTAATGAACCTTGAGCTTTGGGAACAAGGCAAACAGTATGATCGTTTAGGACTTGAAGAAGAGAAAATGCGAATCATCGATACTGATGTGCCGAAGCTGACGATCCCTGTGCGGCCAGGTCGAAACTTAGCGGTCATCATTGAGGTGGCTGCGATGAACTTCAGGCTGAAACGTATGGGACATAATGCAGCAGAACAATTTACAAGTAAACTTGCCGATGTCATTGAAGACAATGGCCAAGATGAATAGGAGTTGACTATATGAACGAAGCAATTCAGCCAATTGATCCGATTGCTTTTCACCTCGGACCTATTTCGGTTCATTGGTATGGTGTGATTATTGGGGTCGGGGCCTTGCTTGGACTTTGGCTCGCCCTGAGAGAATGTGAAAAAAGAGGAATCAATAAAGATACGTTCATTGACTTAATCTTATTTGCCATTCCAATAGCGATTATTTGTGCCCGAATTTATTATGTATCCTTCGAATGGGATTACTATCAGCAGCACCCAAACGAAATCATTAAGATTTGGAATGGTGGAATTGCGATTCACGGCGGGCTGATCGGTGCCGTGCTGACAGCCATCATTTTTACAAAAGTGAGAAAGGTATCCTTTTGGAAAATAGCTGACGTCGCAGCACCTAGTATTTTACTAGGGCAGGCAATTGGACGCTGGGGGAACTTTATTAACCAAGAAGCGCACGGTGAGGCGGTTTCAAGAACCTTTTTAGAAAATTTGCATCTGCCTGAGTTTATCATTAATCAAATGTATATTGATGGTACCTATTATCACCCGACGTTCTTATACGAATCATTATGGAATCTTGTTGGTGTTGTCATCTTGATTTTATTACGCAGAACTTCGCTGCGCAGAGGCGAAATCTTCTTGTCTTATTTAATTTGGTATTCAATCGGCCGTTTTTTCATTGAAGGGATGAGAACAGACAGCTTAATGCTGACAGAGCATCTTCGAATCGCACAGATGATTTCGATTGCGATATTCGCAGTGGCTATTCTACTGATTTTCTTTAGAAGAATGAAAGGATACGCATCGATTCCGTATAAAGAGAACAACTCATCGAATTAAGCAGGGGGGATCAGAAGAAGATGGGAGAGACATGGAAAAACGGCTTGAAAGCAGGGCTATCGACAACTTGGACACTTGGTAAAGTCATCTTTCCAGTGACCATTCTCGTCAGTATCTTGCAGCATACGCCTGTCATGGATTGGATCATCCGATTCATTCAGCCATTTATGGGGCTGTTTGGTCTTTCGGGGGAAGCGGCTATTCCGCTTGTATTAGGAAATATGCTGAATTTGTATGCGGGGATTGCTGCCATTTTGACATTAGAGCTTCCTGTGAAGGAAGTGTTTATTTTGGCAGTGATGCTGTCCTTTTGCCATAACTTGATCATCGAATCAACAGTGGCAGCAAAGGTTGGACTGAGGGTATCTGTGATTTTGTTGGTCAGAATCAGTCTTGCTGTTATTTCTGCTATTGTCATTCATCTCGTTTGGCAGGGAGGCGAGGAGCCGGCGCAATATGGACTGCTTAGTGCAGCTCAGGCGGCTGATGTGCCTTCTAGCTGGTACATGATCGTCCTTCTTGCTTTACAAAAAGCTGTACTCGGTGTGCTCCAGCTCGCATGTATTGTTATCCCGCTCATGATCATCATTCAATTCATGAGAGATTTAGGGTGGCTCCATACACTGTCTAAGTGGCTGTCACCTTTTACTAGAATGCTTGGAATGAAAGAAAATACGTCTATGACGATGGTGGCTGGATTAACGATTGGTCTCGCTTATGGAGCCGGTGTGATGATGAAGGCAGTGGAAGAGGACGGTGTGAGTAAAAAGGACTTAACCCTCGCCTTTATTTTCCTTGTTGCCTGCCATGCGGTGGTCGAAGATACGCTGGTTTTTATTCCACTTGGTATTCCAGTATGGCCGCTTCTTGTGATCCGCCTGTTTTCTGCAATTTTATTGACAGCTGCTATTAGCTATATTTGGCGGAAGCGGGAACTTGCAGCTGTTAGAAAGGAAGCCATATGAACGAATCGACGATCAACACAGTGCTATTTGATTTAGATGGCACATTAATCAATACAAATGAATTAATTATTGCTTCATTTCAGCATACGCTGGATCATTATTACCCTGGTCAGTACAGCCGTGAGGATATTCTTCATTTCATTGGTCCGTCCTTGTTTGATACATTCTCTGCGATGGACCCTGATTTGACGAATGATATGATTCAGATGTACCGCACGTTTAATCATAAGCAGCATGATCTGCTTGTGACTGAATATGAGACCGTTATCGACACATTGAAAGTTCTGCAGGATCGAGGATTTAAGCTCGGTATTGTCACAACGAAGATACGGGATACGGTTTTAATGGGATTGAAGCTGACCGGTTTAGAGCCGTTCTTTGAGGTCATTGTGACGCTTGATGATGTGCAAAATGAGAAGCCGCATCCGGAGCCTGTTCAGCTGGCATTATCAAAGCTTGGCAGTGATCCGCATGAAGCGGTGATGGTCGGTGATAATTATCACGACATTTTGTCTGGTCAAGCGGCAGGGACAAAAACGGCAGGTGTTGCTTGGTCGATTAAGGGAGAAGAGGCCCTTTTAAAGCATCGCCCTGATTTCATGCTGAAGAAAATGAGTGATCTCCTGGCGATTGTTGGAGCTGATTAAGTTGAGAAAAACAGATCGTTATCCTGTAAAAGGGGTCAATTCGCTGCGGCAAGTCTATCGGACAGTTCCCTTTTTCAAAGTGGTGAAAAACTTCATTTTTATTCAAATGGCAAGGTACACGCCTTTTATGGGAATGAAAAATTGGATATACCGAACCTTTCTTCGTATGAAGGTCGGCGAGGATACGGCGTTCGCCTTAATGGTGATGGTTGACCTGATGTTTCCTGAGAAAATCACTGTCGGTCGAAATAGTGTGATCGGCTATAACACGACCATTTTGTCCCATGAGTATTTGATTAAAGAGTACAGACTTGGGGAAGTCTATATTGGTGATGAAGTCTTAATTGGAGCTAATTCAACTATTTTACCTGGTGTGACCATTGGGGATGGAGCGATCGTATCGGCTGGTACACTTGTTCATAAGGATGTGCCAGCAGGCTCATTTGTTGGAGGAAATCCAATGCGCATGATTTATACGAAAGAAGAAATGGAAGCACGTCAATCTACGTCTGCTGAGTAGCTCGGCAGACTTTTTTGTTGACAATGTGACATGGTGTAACTATAATGATTACAACAGAGGTGAGAAAACATGAAAATCAGCAGCAGATTTACTGTCGCTGTCCATATTCTGGCCTTGCTATCACTTGAAAAAGGATCATTACAGACATCGGAGGATATCGCGGGAAGTGTGAATACAAACCCAGTGGTCATCCGCCGCATTATGAGTAAATTAAAAAAAGCAGGCCTAATCTCAACGAGTCTTGGCAAAGGTGGTTCTCAGCTGAACCGCAGTGAAGACGACATCACACTGCTCGATGTGTATAAAGCGGTTGAAGTCGTGGATGAGGGAGAATTGTTTCAAATTCATGAAAGCCCAAATCCTGACTGTCCGATCGGTGCAAATATTCAAGCGGTGCTTGAATTAATTTTATGCCGCGCTCAAAGTGCGATGGAGCAAGTACTTGCTGAGATCAAATTAAGTGAACTAACGCATGTGCTAATCAAAAAAATTGGATGATCAATTCAATTTTTTTTACTCTTGTTGTAACTATATTGATTACAACAAGGGGGCATTTTAAAATAGCTATCTGAGACTCCTTTAATCGTAGTTGGCGGAGCAGGCAATCTATTGGTTAATGAGGCAAAAACAACAAGGCTTGTGGAACACCAGTGTTACCTAAGGAGTCTGCTGCTATGGCTTTACAGCAAGGAGAATTGATGGTTTCAAATGGACCTTCTTAGTCCAATTGCATTCTTTGATCTAGTTAGCAAAAGTACAGGTTCTTACGGGGGAATCACAATGTTAAGGAAATATAAAAAGCCGAAATTCCCGAGTGTTATAAGTGAGAAATTAGGCTTTCGTTACTTCAGAAGAGCGTCATTTTATGGAGTAATTAAGAAATGACTGATTTTTGTAGACTTTCTAATAAGGACATTCCTATATTTTCATCGTCATTTCTACCTAATCTATAATTGGCTAAAACTACGGAGGCAACTTTCTTTTCTTTATCAATCCCTAAAAATGAACTAAAACAACCTGTTCCACCACCATGAAAAATAACATGATTGTTTTTCTTTAAAAGGAACCATCCAAGGCCCATATCATATTTTTTTGTTCCATTTCCATGTTTTTTATGACAAAGCGACAAATATGGATGATCTTCGTAAATGTTGATTTTTGCATATTTGAGTAAATCATCAGCAGTGGAACTGATTGCACCCGCAGGTGATATAAGATTCTCTTTGTTCCATTTCCAGTTACCGTACTCATTATTTTTTCTGTCGTAACCATGTAAATTATTATTTGATGTGCCTAAATAAGTATCGTTTAGTCCAAGCTCATTATGAAGAAAGTCATTCATAGTGTCCCAATATCCCTTGCCTGATGCAATCCCCAACGCATACCCAATAAGTGATATACCAAAATTTGAATATTTCCATGAATAATCCATGTCCTTTAATGTATGATTTTTAATGAGCATTTTCATTTTGTTAAAATCCATATTTAATGGATTATTCATATTCAAATCCCCACTGCCAAAAATCAAACCTAAAATTAAGTTAGAATATTCCCGTCTATTTAATGGCAGTCTTGCTGAATATCCAGAAGAGTGGGTAGCAAGGCGGAGCAATGTAGGATAATAATTGTCTCCTTTAACTTCTTCTGTGAATTTTTGTATTGAATCGTTTATTGATAGTTTTTTTTCAAATACATATTTAGATAGCAAAGATGAAGTAAAAGTCTTTGTAATAGAACCAATTTCATAATGGTATTTTTTTGATGAATCAAGTTCACCGTGTTCATTATAAATTGTTATTACAGAATGATTGTCTGTTAAATAGCCAACCGTTAATTTTAAATGTTTTTTTCCTCTACAGGCTCTTTTAATTAATCGTAATGTTTCATCACTGATTTCAAACATAATTGATCTTCCTTTCTTTGGTTGTGGGAATATTTAGAAAAGTTCATTTATTATTCAAAAAATAAATTTTTCACATTTTATTTCTCTTATTAATTGTTTGAATTCTTCGTTTCTCAAACTCCTTCATTACTTTTATTTGTAATTCACTATGATCTTCATCCATTTGTAAGTGACCATCTTTTTCAAATCCATCTTGTTCTTCACCGTCAAAACTATAAAGTTTCTTTAAAAGGTTCCACATTGTTTCTAATTCTTCAGTTGATAACTTGTTAAATAGTTCTTCCAAAAAAAAGATTCCTTTTTCTGAAACGACTAGCAATACTTCTTTTCCAGTTTGAGTTATTTTTACATTAATCGCACGTTTATCTTTCTTACTAGGAACTACGTGGACAAACCCCTTGTTTTCCATAATTGTGATTAACTGTTTTACGCTCTGTTTTGTGGTACCTAGTTTTCTAGCTATATTATTTAAAGTTGTTTCATCTTCAGGTAAATGCGCAATTGCTATCATTGCCATATACTGCCTGGATGTCAAAAGTTCAAGGAACTTGTCACCTCTCATCTGAATTTTATTTGCTAGAGAAAATAAAGTACCGTACGTTTGCTGCATTAAAAAAAGTTCTCTGTAAATATCCATAATTAACCTCCAATTTAGTCAATATACTGTCTAAATTAAGTGTATCACATTAGTCAATATACTGTCTATTTTATTTAGAATCGAAAAATCTCTTAAGAAGAAGACTCCAGTTTGCAACCGGATATTTCAAGTTGAATTTTTATAATTAATGGAGAATTAAAAACAACCTCTATGCATACTAATAGAGGTTGTTTTTTACGCTTTAATGATAATCGCTTGACTACCCATCTGTTCCCAAGAATCTTCAAACTGATCGCGATCGACTTTTTGATTCTTTTCTCCGTATGGGTTATTTAAGTAGACATGCTCCTTGTCATAGCCTGTGATGACCACGCTATGCATATTAAAGCTTACATCGATTTTGCCATTGGGTGTATTCCATGTTTCGATTTTATCTATTTTGTCAAAGGTGGATGTGGTAATCACCCAAACAGGATACCCTTTTTCAAGTGATTGATAAATGGCTTTTTTGACAGGTTTTCCGCTTAAATCGACGACTTGAGCGCCTGCATATTTTTTCGCAAGCTGATAAATAGGTTTATGGTATACACCGAGACCGGGTCCATTCTCCATATCTCCTACAAACCCGTCACGTGGGTCTCCTTTTAAACCATTTTCATAATTGAGCGGAACACGTTTGATTTCATTTGCCAATGCGTTTTTCGTTACTTGCTCATAGCCGCTGTAATGAAGCAGCATCGCTAAGCTCGTGACTTCGCATCCATTATAAAGCTTTGGGGCATCCATTTGATTGTAGAGGATGACGTCCATGGCTTTTTTACTTCCTTTTAAAGAAGAATAAGAGGCGTCTGTTTTTTTCGTTGATCGTGTTTCTTCAGCTGCAAGTGCCGTATCGTTTTCTTTTTCTTTGGCTGCTTCGTGTGGTGAAGCTGTCTTTTTGACTTGGTCGATTTGTGTCACGTATATAAAGCCGAAATAAACAAGGCATGCGCACAACAAAGTTAGGATTAATGTCTGGATGAACTTCACTGTAATCTCCTGTTTTATTCAATATTTTTATGTATTATAGCACGTTCTTTCACCGAACATGCAGAAAAGGGACAGGTTTCACTTGAATGTAATAATTCCACAAATTTTTCATGAAAATAGAGAGAAAATAAAAATGATTGATTTAATCACTTTATTTTGTTAGCATATTATCATATTAGCGAACTAAAGGATTCGGAATTTTTTGTTTTAATGTGTTGGAGGTGCGGAAGAACATGTTTATGTTTGAGAAACCATATGGTATGCGGGATTCATTACCTGGATTGTATGAGACGAAGAAGAAAGTGAGACATTCTTTAACAGAGGTCATGAACGGTTGGGGTTTCCGTTTGATGGAGACACCAACACTTGAATTTTACGATACGGTCGGTGTGCAATCGGCGATTACTGATACACAGCTTTTTAAGCTTCTTGATCAAAACGGGCAAACTCTAGTGCTGAGACCTGATATGACAGGTCCGATTGCAAGGGTGGCGGCTTCTAAGCTTCACCAGCAGGCGTATCCGCTTCGTGTTGGGTATGCAGCGAGTGTGTTCCGTGCCCAGGAAAGAGAAGGCGGAAGGCCGTCAGAATTTGAGCAGGTCGGAATTGAATTGATTGGTGATGGTTCAATTAGCGCAGATGCTGAAGTCATCGCGCTTGCCGTATTTGCCTTAAAAAATGCCGGGCTAAGGTCCTTCAAAATTGCGATCGGGCATGTCGCTTTAGCAGAGACGTTATTTGTTGATGTACTCGGAAATACAGAGCGTGCAAACGTCCTTCGGCGCTTCTTATACGAAAAGAATTATGTGGGATACCGTCAGCATGTGAAACAATTACCGCTCTCCTCCATCGATAAAACGAGGCTGTTACAGCTTTTAGAGTTAAGAGGCGGCCATGAGGTTATAGAGCGGGCAGAGGAAATCGTTGTTTCACAAGAAGGAAAAGAGGTGCTCGCACAGTTAAAGTCGCTTTGGGAGACACTTGAAGATTACGGCTGTACAGAATATATCCGTTTAGATTTAAGCATGGTGAGTCATATGAGCTACTATACGGGTATTTTGTTTGAAGTATTTGCAGATCATGTTGGGTCGGTCATCGGAAGCGGCGGGAGATATGATCAATTGCTTGCTCACTTTGATGCACCTGCACCAGCTACAGGGTTCGGACTTCGACTAGACCGTCTTCTTGAAGCGCTCGATGCAAAAGAAATCATTGAGCCGCAGGAGGCTGTGATTTTTAGTAAAGAACAAAGACTGGAAGCCTTTGCTTTTGCAGAAAAGGAGCGGTCAAAAGGGAAAAAGATTGTCCTGCAAGACTTAGCGGGGATTGAAAATATTGACGCGATGACCAAGGCATTTGAACAGGTGACTTATTTTATCGGTGCTAGAAAGGAAGAGCGAAATGGGTAAGGTGTTGACGATGGCGATGCCAAAGGGCCGGATATTTGAAGAAGCAGTAGGGCTGTTAAGACAGGCGGGGTACCAGCTGCCAGAGGAATTCGAGGATTCAAGAAAATTAATCATTGATGTACCAGAAGAAAACCTCCGCTTTATTTTAGCCAAGCCAATGGATGTGACCACCTACGTAGAGCATGGTGTGGCGGATGTTGGCATTGCAGGGAAGGATGTCATGCTTGAAGAAGCTCGTGATGTGTACGAAGTGCTCGATTTAAACATCAGTAAATGTCATTTAGCTGTTGCTGGATTGCCAGGAGCGAGCTGGGGTGGTGTCGCACCGCGTGTGGCAACAAAGTACCCAAATGTCGCATCGTCCTATTTTAGAGAGCAAGGAGAGCAGGTGGAGATCATTAAGCTGAATGGTTCCATAGAATTAGCACCGCTCATTGGGCTTGCCGATCGCATTGTAGACATTGTCTCTACAGGTCAAACACTAAAAGAAAATGGACTTGTGGAAACGGAACATATTTGTGATATCACGTCACGTTTTATTGTCAATCCTGTGAGCTACAGGATGAAGGATACGGTGATTGATGAAATGGCGCAGCGTCTTGCAAGAATCATTGGAGAAGGGGAGGAAACATCATGAACATCACCTGCATACAAGAAGGTGAGACAGATATTCTCTCACTCAAACGGTCCTTAGATATAGGAACAGAAGAGCAGCGTCAGGCTGTTCAGCGCATTATACAAGAAGTGAGAACAAATGGTGATGAAGCTGTACGGTCTTTTACAAAGCAATTTGACGGTGTGTTGATTGAGGATCCGCTTGTCACAGAGGATGAAATGGCAAAAGCCTGTGACCGCTTGGACAAAGAGGTGGTTCAGATTATCCAAACGGCTATCAAGCATATTCGCACATACCACGAGCGGCAGCTCACGTCCTCTTGGTTTTATCACCAAAAGGACGGTTCAATGCTTGGTCAAAAGGTGACACCGCTTGATGCGGTAGGTGTGTATGTCCCCGGTGGAACAGCTGCCTATCCATCATCTGTATTAATGAATGTGATCCCTGCGCTAGTTGCTGGCGTTGAACGAATCGTACTTGTGACTCCCCCTGGGAAAGATGGCCGTCTCTCTGACGCTGTCTTAGCTGCGGCGAAGGAGCTTGGTATTTCTGAAATGTATAAAATGGGCGGTGCACAGGCGGTTGCGGCACTTGCCTATGGAACGGAAGGCATCAAGCCTGTTGATAAAATCACAGGTCCAGGCAACATTTATGTCGCGCTGGCAAAGCGGGAAGTATTTGGTCAGGTAGACATTGATATGATCGCAGGTCCAAGTGAAATTGCAGTTCTAGCAGACGAAACAGCAGTCGCGCATGAGGTAGCGGCGGATTTACTTTCGCAGGCAGAGCATGATGCGCTGGCATCTAGTATTTTGGTGACACCGTCTAAGACACTTGCTGAAAGCGTGCAGGCAGAAGTAAGAAAGCAGCTTGATACTTTGCCTAGAAAATCAATCGCAGCAAAATCTATACAAGATCATGGCCGTATTTACGTGACAGAATCAATTGATCGTGCAGTAGACGTCATCAATCAATTAGCACCAGAGCACTTAGAGGTGCTGACAGCATACCCAGAATCACTTCTTGGTCAAATCAAGCATGCTGGCGCGATTTTCTTGGGACGCTATAGTCCAGAGCCGGTGGGCGATTATTTTGCAGGGCCGAATCATGTGCTGCCAACAAACGGAACAGCTCGATTCTCCAGCCCGCTTGGTGTGACTGATTTTCAAAAGAAAACGAGCATTATTTCATATAGTCAAGAAGCCTTTGAAACACACCGGGAAAGCATTGCGGCTTTTGCCAGATTAGAAGGGCTTGAAGCACATGCAAGGTCGATTGAAGCGAGAAAGCGGGAGGAATCGTAATGAGACAGGCGAAAACAGCGAGAAAAACAAATGAAACGAACATTTCATTAGCGCTAGAAATTGATGGAGAAGGGAAAGCGGATATTCAAACAGATGTCCCTTTCATGACGCACATGCTTGATTTATTTACGAAGCATGGACACTTTAATTTGACCGTCGATGCGAAAGGAGATACGGATGTTGATGATCACCACACAACAGAAGATATCGGCATTGTACTTGGACAAATGTTTAAGGAAGCGTTAGGCGATAAAAAAGGGATTAAGCGGTATGGCTCCAGCTTTGTTCCGATGGATGAAACACTTGCCCAGGTCGTAGTCGACTTAAGCAATCGTCCTCATTTGGAAATGAGAGCGGCCTTTCCTAGTCAAAAGGTTGGTACCTTTGATACAGAGCTAGTACATGAGTTTCTGTGGAAATTTGCACTTGAAGCCCGGATCAACCTTCATGTCATTGTTCACTACGGAACTAATACACATCATATGATTGAAGCCATTTTTAAAGCGATGGCACGTGCCTTAGATGAAGCAACAACCATTGATCCACGTGTGAAAGGAATTCCTTCGACAAAGGGGATGCTCTAATGATCGGAGTCATTGATTACGGAATGGGAAATTTGTTCAGCGTATCAAAAGCACTGGAACGAGCAGGTGCCCGCTATATCGTCTCCTCTGATGTGGAGGAGCTGAAAAAAGCAGATGCTTATATATTGCCCGGAGTAGGTTCGTTTCGTGATGCAATGCAGCTGTTAAAAGAGACTGGACTTGAGGCGTTTATTCACCAAGTTGTGCAGGAAGGAAAGCTGTTATTCGGCATTTGCCTTGGCATGCAGCTGTTATTTGAAGAAAGCGAAGAGGCAGGCCGTACAAAAGGATTGGGGCTGTTAAAAGGGCGTGTCGTTCTTTTAAAGGATCGTGATCAGGACGGGCAAAGGCTGAAGGTACCTCATATGGGGTGGAATGAGCTCACATTTCATCAGCCCTCCCCATTGTTTGACGGTGTACCAGAAGGATTTGCGTACTTTGTTCACTCGTATTATGTGAGCGATATGAATCCAGATGAGCAATTAGCAAGCGCGGACTATGGTGTTCAAGTACCAGCTGTTGTTGGCAAGGGAAATGTGCTTGGAGCACAGTTTCACCCTGAAAAAAGCAGTACAACGGGAATGGCGCTGCTCAAACAATTTATTCAATTAGCAAACGAACAGAGGGTGAGCAAATGAGTGAGTTTACATTATATCCGGCGATTGATATGAGAAATGGCAAATGTGTACGTCTTGTGCAAGGAGATTATGATCAAGAAACCATTTATGGAGATTCACCACTCGACATGGCTGCGCAATTTGCGAAGGATGGAGCAGCATGGATTCATCTCGTGGATCTAGATGGTGCAAAAGCAGGGAAACGTGTCAATCATGAGCATGTGCTGGCGATTGCTTCTTCCTTAGATGTGAAGGTACAAATCGGCGGCGGTATTCGGACGGAAGAAGACGTTGCCTTTTATTTAAAGAGCGGCGTAGATAGAGTGATTCTAGGCAGCTCAGCTGTTTCGAACCCAGCCTTTGTGAAAAAAATGCTGGCGCAATATGGAGAGAAAATCGCAATTGGGATTGATGCGCGAAATGGCTTTGTATCGACTGAAGGATGGCTTGAAACGTCTAAAGTGAAGGCAGAGGAACTCGGCAGGGAATTGGCAAAGGAAGGCGCAGAGGTCTTTATTTTCACCGATATTCAAATGGATGGCATGCTGTCTGGTCCCAATGTAGAAAGCACGGTTCGCTTAGCAGAAGCAACCGGCAAACAAGTGATTGCTTCAGGTGGTGTCAGCGCAGTAGCCGATCTTCAAAAGCTGTCAGCGCAAAAACAGTCTGGTGTGTCTGGTGCGATCGTTGGAAAAGCACTTTACACAAAGCAGTTTACTTTAGCAGAAGCATTTGAAGGGCTTGACCGCATATGATGACAAAACGAATCATCCCATGTCTTGATGTGAAGGAAGGGCGTGTTGTCAAAGGGGTGCAATTCCTTGGCCTAAAGGATGCTGGTGATCCGGTCGAATTAGCGCAGATCTATGATGAGGAAGGGGCGGATGAACTCGTCTTTCTTGATATTTCTGCTTCTCATGAAGGCCGGAAAACGATGGTGGATGTGGTCAAACAAGTCGCGTCCACTCTTGCGATACCATTTACGGTGGGAGGCGGGATTAACCACCTTGATGACATGAAGCGTATATTAAGAGCGGGTGCAGACAAAGTATCTGTCAACACAGCAGCTGTGTTAAGACCGGAACTGATATCAGAAGGTGCTGACTTTTTTGGCTCTCAGTGTATCGTTGTTGCAATTGATGCAAAATATGATGAAGAGAAAAAAGCATACATGGTCTATACACACGGAGGACGCCGTCAAACAGATTTAGAGGTCAGCGACTGGGCGAAGGAAGCTGTGCAGAGAGGGGCAGGAGAGATTTTGCTGACAAGTATGGATGCTGATGGTGAAAAGACAGGCTTTGATCATCGATTGACAAAGCTTGTATCAGAGGCAGTCACTGTGCCAGTGATCGCTTCTGGCGGCGCTGGCAATGCCCAGCATATGCTCGAGGCCTTTACAAAAGGAGAAGCTGATGCAGCATTAGCAGCCTCCATTTTCCATTATAAAGAAACCTCCATTCATGAGGTGAAGACATATTTGAGAGAACACGGGGTGAAGGTCAGATGAAACAGGCAAATGAATTAACCTTTAATGAAGCAGGCCTGATTCCTGCGATTGTACAGGATGCTCAAAGTAAGGAAGTATTGACGCTTGCGTATATGAATCAAGAATCCTATGAAAAAACGCTGGAGACAGGTGAAACATGGTTTTATAGCCGGTCGAGAAACGAGCTTTGGCACAAAGGCGCCACCTCTGGACATACCCAGCAAGTGATTTCTATTCGATATGACTGTGACAAGGACGCTCTGCTTGTCCTTGTCGCGCCAAGTGGCCCAGCCTGCCATACTGGCAGCTATAGCTGTTTTTCGGAAGAAGGGGTAAAACGCCTTAGCGAAGAGCAGGAACGTTTTGCGATATTAAATGAACTTGAACAGGTCATTGCCAAGCGTCAGGCGGAAATGCCAGAAGGGGCTTATACAACCTATCTATTTGAAAAAGGGGTCGATAAAATCCTGAAAAAGGTAGGGGAAGAGGCGTCTGAGGTGATCATTGCAGCGAAAAACCGGGATCAAGAAGAATTAAAATGGGAAACTGCTGACCTCCTCTATCATCTTCTTGTATTATTACGTGAACAGCAATTGCCGCTTGATGATGTATTAAAGGTATTAAAAAAACGTCATCAAGGTGAATGAAAAGCCGGGGGATATCCCAGGCTTTTTATGTTTAAATGAAAAACAAATCCTTCCTTTCCTTTTGTTCTATGTGACGACTGGTGAAGTATGTTATACTACACACGGTACACTGTTCGAAATGGAGGGTATCGGTGAGTAAATACACTTCTCAAAATAATCACACACAAGTCGTCCAGCTATTTCAAGATGGGCATTACTTTTTTCATAAAGGTCTTAAAGCATATAGAGAAAGAAATCTGTCTAGGGCAAGTAAGCTGATACAGCGGGCCATCGTACTTGAGCCTGAAAATGTAGAAATGCTGTCACAGCTTGCCATTATTTATACTGAAATGGGTCATTACCAGCAATCAAACGAACTGCTTGATTTTATCCTTGAACACATCGATGAAAACATGTCTGAGTGCCACTATTTTAAAGCCAATAATTATGCGAATCTCGGACTGTTTCAAGAGGCATATAAATCAGCTACTGCTTATGCCGCGCTGGAAGAGAACGGGGAATTTGCGGATGAAAATGACGACCTTCTTGACCTGCTCGATATGAGCGACGAAGAAGACGAAGATTTTCCTTATGATCAGGATGACCTGATTGTGAAGCAGGATCAAGCAAACCATTTGCTAGAAAGCGGCAGACTCGATGAAGCCATTGAGATGCTAGAACAGATGATTGTTGAGTATCCAGAATTTTGGTCGGCGTATAATAATCTCGCTTTGGCCTATTTTTATTCTGGCCGAATCCATCAGGCGAAAGAAATGTTGAACCGGGTCCTTCATGAAAATCCCGGTAATCTGCATGCCCTTTGCAATCAGCTAGTCTTCTACCATTATGAAAAAGAAGAAGAAAAGGTCAACGTGTTAGCAAAGCAGTTAACGCACGTGTATCCAATACTAAGTGAACAGCGTTATAAGCTTGGTGCAACATTTGCCCTTGTGGGAGAATTTGAATGGGCCTTTAAATGGCTTTATTCTTTGTACAAAACAGGTTTTCAAGGAGATAGTACATTTTTATACTGGCTTGCAAGCGCAGCCTATCATACAGGCCACAAGACGCTCGCCCAAACGGTTTGGGATAAGATGGTCGAAGAAGATATCGATGCAGATGAAATCAAGCCGTGGCAGGATAAACCTGAGGTGACAGAGCCAATGGTCTCGATTGAGGAACGGCTGACTGCGTACTATGTCAGTAAACAAAAAGGGGAACGTGACGTTCTGCAGTCTGTCCTTGATGCACGCGCAGCGAAAACGGCCTTTGAACAGCAATTCATAGAACTGCTTTTATATGAAGATGAAATGTTAGAAAAGTCTTTTTCAGAAGATGCAGTTTTTGCAAAACAAGCGGCATCCAGTCTGGAGGAAGCGGTTCAGCCTGACAGCCATATGCCTTATTTTTGGTTATTCCATATTATTCAGCAGGCACGTGCTTCTGGTATTGATAAGAAAAATGCACCTGCCTGGGCAGCAGCATCTTATTATCTATGGATGAATGAACAAGAAGCAGCTGTCAGCAAAAAAGATGTTGCGTCGGCTTTTCAGATCAGTGTTCAAACACTGTCTAAATACGAACGAGAGATCTGTACGTTAATCGATTAAATTAGGTAAATAGATTCAGAACATCCCAGCATGGCCGAAAAGGTCATGCTTTTTTCTTGGATAAAAAGGTGGGATTTGCAAGGAATTGGCGAAGTATGACAATCACGACATGTTTTTGAAACATAAATGTAATAAAAATATTAGCTCATTTTGTCGATGTCTCATGTATAATGAAACTCGTGGATAAAACAAAGATAGATATTTAAATATTTTACTATACATAATGAAACACCTAGTGATAGAAACAATCTGGTCAACATCTGACTGAACAATCAGGAAGAAAGACATAGAGAGCACAGATTGGTCGCAGAGAATTTGCTGCTTTCTAATGTCGCTTGGGAAATTTTCAAAGGAGGAACTATTCGTGAAAAAGTTTATTACTTTCGGTTTAGCTTCGGTGATCGGAGCGAGCGGTTTATTTATTCCATTTACGCATGAAGCAAACGCACAGAACTTTGAACAAAAGAAACAAGAACTAGACAGCAAGCAATCTGAGGTAAACAAGAATCTTCAAAAGAAAAAAGAAGAGCTTTCAAAGCTTGAAGCAAAACAAGAGGCACTTGCACAAAAGCTTAAAGATATTGATGAGAAAGCTTTAAAAACAAGTGATCAAATCGAAGAAAAACAAAAAGAAAATGAAAAAACAAAAAAAGAAATCAAAGCACTGAAAAAAGAAATTGCTGATACGGAAAAACGTATTGAAGAAAGAAACGAGTTCTTGAAAAAGCGTGTACGTGCCCTTCAAGAGAGCGGCGGTTCTACGAAATACATAGATGTATTACTAGGAGCAAAAAGCTTTAGCGATTTCATCAGCCGTGCAGGTGCAGTATCTACACTGATCAACGCAGACAGTGAAATCATTAAAGAGCAGGAAAAAGACAAAGCAGAACTTCAAAAGTCTGAAAACGAATTAAACACAAAGCTTGAAAATGTGCAAAACACACTTGCAAAGCTTGAAACGCTTCAATCAGACTTGAATAAACAGCTTGATGAAAAAGACAAGCTATTCAAGCAAGTGAAAAAGCAAAAAGGAAGTGCTTTTTCTGAAATCAGCGAGTTAAACAGTGAGGCTAACAGCATTGCATCTGAAAAAGACGCAACAATCGCTGCACAAAAACAAGCTGAAAAAGAAGCAAGAGAAGCAGCTCAAAAAGCAAAAGAAGAAAAAGCGCAAAGACAACAGCAGCAGCGTCAAGCTAGTGTTCAAGCGGAAGACAACAGCTCAAGTAACGATAGCAGTCCGTCTTCAAGTAACAGTGGATCATCTAATGACAACAATAACAGCAACAGCAGTGCACCAAGCAAGAAGCCATCTTCTGGCGGTGGATCACCTGTCAGCAGTAACGTAGGCGGAATTGAAGGTGCGATCAGCACAGGTTCTACGATTGTTGGACAATCTCCATATAAATGGGGCGGCGGCAGATCACAAGCCGATATTGACGCACGTCGTTTTGACTGTTCTTCATTCGTTCGCTGGGCATTTGCATCAGCAGGCATCAACCTTGGACCAGTTGGCGGTACAACAACAGATACGCTTGTAGGTAAAGGAAGAGCTGTAAGTGCATCTGACATGAAACGCGGAGACCTTGTGTTCTTTGATACGTATAAAGTAAATGGACACGTTGGTATTTACTTAGGAAACGGTTCATTCTTGAACGATAACAGCTCTCGCGGTGTTTCAGTTGACTCAATGAACAACGTATACTGGAAAAAAGCTTTCAATGGCGTTGTAAGAAGAGTCGTTGAATAAATCATTACTTTTTATATAACCGTAAACAGGCTTCCTTAAACAGCAGTTTAAGGAAGCTTTTTCTTTTTTTGAAGATATGAGCAAATGATTCGCTTATTCCCCGCAGATTTAATAGGATATGGGTAAGGAATAAAAGCTAAGAGTGGAAATGATGCTCTCTGTCATGAATGGAAGCATCACCCAAGGGCATTCTAATAAGAAATGCGAGCAGCAATTGAAGAGGGAGTGACAGTTGTGTCAGAAGAAAAAATCTACGATACGATCATCATTGGAGCGGGTCCTGCCGGAATGACAGCCGCTGTTTATACATCACGGGGAAATCTTTCAACATTAATGATTGAAAGAGGAATTCCAGGCGGACAAATGGCGAATACGGAAGATGTCGAGAACTATCCTGGCTTTGAAAGCATTTTAGGGCCGGAACTTTCAAATAAAATGTTTGAGCATGCGAAGAAATTCGGTGCAGAGTATGCATATGGCGATATTAAAGAAATCGTGAACGGCGAAGAATATAAAATCGTCAAAGCCGGCTCAAAAGAATACAAAGGACGCTCTGTCATTATCGCGGCAGGGGCTGAATACAAAAAAATTGGTGCACCAGGTGAAAAAGAACTTGGCGGCCGCGGCGTATCATATTGTGCAGTATGTGACGGGGCTTTCTTTAAAAACAAAGAGCTTGTCGTCATTGGCGGCGGTGATTCTGCGGTAGAAGAGGGTGTGTATCTCACACGCTTCGCTTCTAAAGTAACGATTATTCATAGACGCGATAAACTTCGTGCACAAAGCATTTTACAAGCACGCGCCTTTGATAATGAAAAAATTGACTTCAAGTGGAACAAAACCGTCAAACAGATCAATGAAGAAAACGGGAAAGTCGGCAGTGTGACATTGGTTGATACGGTGACTGGTGAAGAAGAAGACTTTAAAACAGACGGCGCCTTTATCTATATCGGCATGCTGCCACTGTCTAAACCATTTGAAAATCTCGGCATTACAAATAAAGAAGGCTACATTGAGACAAACGAAAGAATGGAAACAAGAGTGGAAGGTATTTTCGCCGCTGGTGACATTCGAGAAAAAACACTTCGTCAAATTGTGACAGCAACAGGTGACGGAAGTATTGCAGCACAAAGCGCACAGCATTATGTAGAAGAGCTTGCTGAAAAACTCAAAGCAACGAAATAAAAGGCTGTCGTAAATCCTTAATATAGCGTCATGGGCTTTTAACTGGAATGTAACACGGGTGAAATAATTTTCCGTTATGATAAAACTAGTAATTGACCCCCTTTTATAAGGAATACATGTTTGGCACGGATGTGAATCCGTGTCCTTTTTTTTGCCTGAAATCAGAAATTCACGAGATGTTCACAAATGACGCATGGAGAACCGTTAGATGCTGTAAAATAAAGAGTAGAGAAATTGCCCGTTACACGATTCAAACGAAAACCGGTCTGTTTTCGGGGAAGAACGGGCATGTTCATTGTGGGAGTCAGGTTGAACCTGTATAATAAGTTAAAGACATAAAAGAGTAGGTGACAGCTGATGCAACGAGTAACCAATTGTGTGCTGCATCACGAAGATCAAGTTCTCTTGCTGCAAAAGCCAAGACGGGGCTGGTGGGTAGCACCGGGCGGCAAAATGGAAAGCGGAGAATCGGTCAAGGATTCAGTCGTTCGAGAATATAGAGAAGAAACAGGTATTTATATTTTAAATCCGCAGCTGAAAGGTGTTTTTACCTTTATCATAAAAGAAGGCGATCAAATCGTTCAAGAGTGGATGATGTTCACCTTTATGGCAGATTCATTTACCGGAAAAAACGTTACAGAGTCAGAGGAAGGCATTTTAAAATGGCATGACGTAAAGGATGTGCCTCAATTGCCGATGGCCCCAGGAGATTCCCATATTCTTGATTTCATGCTTAAAGGAAAAGGACTTCTGCACGGCACTTTTACGTATACACCCGATTTTGAGCTGATTGCTTATCGGTTAGATCCTCAGGGAGAATAATACATGAACCGTTTTCATAAAGAAGGAGAGGAAGCAGGCATGAATACACACAAACAAGAAGATATTCAGCTTGTGATTATTACAGGAATGTCAGGTGCGGGGAAAACCGTCGCCATTCAAAGCTTTGAAGATTTAGGCTACTTTTGTGTTGATAACCTGCCGCCATCACTTTTACCAAAATTCCTAGAGCTCATGAAGGAATCGAATTCCAAGATGAGCAAGGTCGCTCTTGTGATGGATTTGCGCGGACGCGAATTTTTTGACAGCTTAATTGCCGCCTTAGATGAAATGGGTGATCTTGACTGGATCACGCCGAGAATTCTATTTTTAGATGCAAATGATAAGGTGCTTGTCTCAAGATACAAAGAAACGAGACGTTCGCATCCCCTTGCGACAACAGGTTTGCCGCTCGAAGGAATTGCAATGGAGCGCGAGCTGTTAGAGGAGTTAAAAGGCCGGTCTCAGATGATTTTTGATACATCGGATTTAAAACCGAAACAGCTGCGAGAAAAAATTGTCACGCACTTTGCCACGAATCAAGGACAGGTGTTTACAGTAAACGTGATGTCCTTTGGCTTTAAATACGGACTGCCGATTGATGCTGATCTTGTCTTTGACGTGAGATTCCTGCCGAATCCTTATTATATTGAGAGCATGCGTCCACAGACTGGAAACGATGAAGAAGTGCGCTCCTATGTGATGAAATGGACTGAAACACAAAAATTCACAGAGAAATTAATCGATCTCCTCAGCTTTATGCTTCCGTCCTATAAACGAGAAGGAAAAAGCCAGCTTGTAATCGCCATCGGCTGTACAGGCGGACAGCATCGATCTGTGACGCTGGCCAACTATTTATCGGAGTATTTTAAAAACGATTACTATACACATGTCACTCACCGGGACATTGAAAAGAGAAGCAGAAAATAGATGACGACACTACCAAAGGTGGTCATTCTTGGCGGCGGCACTGGCTTATCTGTTTTGCTCAGAGGGCTTAAAACGAAGCCAGTGGACATTACCGCTATTGTAACAGTTGCTGATGACGGAGGCAGCTCAGGCAGACTGCGGCATGATTTGAATATTCCCCCTCCAGGTGATATTCGAAATGTTCTTGCGGCTCTCTCTGATGTTGAACCGCTTGTAGAAGATTTATTTCAGCACCGTTTTAACAAAGGGAATGACTTAACAGGCCACTCACTCGGCAACCTCATTCTTGCGGCCATGACAAATATAACCGGTGATTTTTTTCATGCCGTCACTGAAATGAGCAAGGTTTTAAATGTGAGAGGAAAAGTATTGCCAGCAGCAAATTCAAGTGTTGTTCTTCATGCGGAATTAGAAAATGGGCAAATGGTGACAGGAGAATCGAAAATTCCCACCTATGGTGAGCGAATTAAACGAGTGTTTCTCACACCCGATACGATTGAACCACTGCCAGAATCCATTCAAGTCATTCGTGAGGCGGATTTAATCGTCATTGGGCCTGGAAGCCTGTATACGAGTATTTTGCCAAACTTGCTTGTCCCGCATATTGGAGAAGAAGTGATTCGCTCTAAGGCGAAAAAAGTGTATATATGCAATGTCATGACGCAGCCGGGGGAAACGCTTTCCTACAGTGCAGCTGATCATGTTCAGGCATTAAATAATCATATGGATCGTCCATTTATCGATACGATTTTTGTGAACAATAAAGAAATTCCAGAAGAAATCAAAGCGAAATATGCAGAAGAACAAGCACAGCCTGTACAATTCGACACAGATGCACTGAAAGCAATGGGACTAGAAGTGATTCCTGGAGAAATCATTACATATGACCAGCATGTCATTCGTCATGACACGCTAAAAGTAGCCTCGCTGCTTGTCGACCTGCTACATCAGAAAAAATAGGAATGGGGGTGGCAAGGATGTCATTTGCATCCGAAACAAAAAAAGAGCTGACTAATCTGGACGTGAAGGACTGCTGCACAAAAGCAGAGCTTTCTGCCCTCATCCGTATGAACGGTTCATTATCTTTCTCTAATCGAAAATTGATTTTAGATATACAGACAGAGAACGCAGCCATTGCAAGACGGATTTATACGCTGCTCAAAAAGAAATACGATGTGACAGTCGAACTGCTCGTCCGTAAAAAAATGAGATTGAAAAAGAATAACGTGTATATTGTCAGACTGGTAGAACGAGCGAAAACCATTTTAGAGGATTTGAAAATATTAGGTGAGCAATTTGTATTTGAGCGCAATATTTCAGAAGAACTTGTGAAGAAAAGATGCTGCAAGCGCTCCTATATGAGAGGTGCTTTTTTAGCAGGCGGTTCTGTGAATAACCCAGAAACGTCCTCCTATCACCTTGAGATTTTTTCACTATATAAAGAACATAATGATGCTCTTTGTGAGCTGATGAATCAATTTCATCTCAATAGTAAAACACTCGAGCGCAAAAAAGGGTACATTACGTACATGAAGGAAGCAGAAAAAATCACGGAATTCTTAAGCGTTGTGGGTGCTCATAACTCACTGCTTCGCTTTGAAGATGTGCGGATCGTCCGAGATATGAGGAACTCCGTCAACCGGCTCGTCAATTGTGAAACAGCAAACTTGAATAAAACGATTGGTGCATCACTGCGTCAGGTCGAGAACATTCAATTCATTGATGAAAAAATTGGACTTGATGCCCTGCCGGATAAGCTTCGTGAAATTGCCAAACTGCGAGTCGACTATCAAGAGGTCACGCTGAAGGAACTTGGAGAAATGGTGGAAAGCGGCAAGATCAGCAAGTCAGGGATTAACCACCGTTTAAGAAAGCTAGATCAAATCGCAGAACAATTACGAAACGGACAAGCTGTTACACTCAAATAGGAGAATGAAAAAGGGAGGCAGATCATATGGTGGAAAAAACGGTCACCATCCAGCTGAAAACAGGCTTGCAGGCACGTCCAGCCGCTTTGTTCGTACAAGAAGCCAATCGCTTTGGTGCTGATATTTTTCTAGAGAAAGATGGGAAAAAAGTCAATGCGAAAAGCATTATGGGTCTCATGAGTCTTGCGATCAGCTCTGGGGTTACTGTCACACTGATTGCAGATGGTGCAGATGAACAAGAAGCCATTGAGGCGTTAACAGATTTTATCAATCAAGAAAACTGAGTCTCTTCAAAGGCTCAGTTTTTTTAGGAGGGAATGTCATGATTCAATCAGCTTTTTTACAGAAGGTCGGATATGAAGGCAAGTCCATCACCTTTAAAGACTTATCTGTATTATTAAAAAAAATGGCCTATACCTTTCCGTTCGAAAATAGATCTGTTTTGAACAAACAATCCTACGCTTTGAATCAAGAAGGGTTGAAGCAGCATCTTCTTAAAGAAAACAGAGGAGGTCTTTGTTACGATCTCAATCCTCTCTTATACTATGTGTTAAAAGAGGCAGGGCTCTCTGTACAGCTTCTTCAAGGCACAGTGTATAACAAAGAAGCGGATACGTGGGCAATTGATGGTACGCACGTAGCCATCATGTTGAAGCATCACAACGAACGCTTCCTCATTGATGCGGGATTTGGTGTGAATTTACCTCTTCAGCCTGTGCCTTTTACAGGAGATTGGGTGGAAGGAGCGTCAATGCGGTTTCGCGTCAAAGCTGAGGAAACCGAAAAAGGGACACATCTGCTCCAATTAGATAAGGGAGATGGCGCTGAAACAGGCTATGCTTTCACATTGAACGAGGTGGACGAGGCTGTATTAACCCAAATGAGACACGAGATTTATGAAAATGAATCCTCTCCATTTAACAAAAGACCGCTTGCGTCAAAGCTCACGCCAACAGGACGTGTGATCGTTACTGAGGATCATGTCACCACACATGAACATGAAGAAGTGTCGAAAAAGCCGCTGCCGATTCCTTTTGAGGATTACGTGAAAAACCTCATACCGTAAACCACCATACGAAAAGACAGCCCCAGATCAAATAGGGCTGTCTTTTTTGATTATCGAATACGGGTGAAAGTCGCATAATGGTCTGTTGTTTTGTAAATGAGCCAGTCGCTTGAATACACAAGACGGTCTGCATTGCGGAAGCCTGAAACGTAGTTGATGTCTGCCTCACGCCATGTTCGGCCGCTTGCTGAAGGAAGACGTCCCTCCCGGTTTGAGAAAATATCTCCACCAATGCTTTTACCTGGCGCCACCTCGGCTAGATTTCCCTTAGATGCCACCCATCCGAGAGCACTTGCTTGTGATTTCGTAATGTAGTTATCAGGCAGTCGTTTGTAGCGAATTAAATAATCTGCTACACCATCAAACGTATTAATGACGGCAAGGGTACGCACATCTGGCGTGAGCTGAATAGAAGCAGTTTCAGTTGTGGCTGTTGGTGTAAGAGGTGTTCCTGCATGTGCTTGCTGCGGGACAAATCCAGAAAACAGAATAGCAGCGATCAGAGCGAACATAGTAAAAACCGAACTCAATCTTTTCATCTTCATCCTCCTATTAAGGAAATCGGATGCCGTCCTCTTGATGCTTGTCTAGCTCATATTATAGCACCCGAACATGAAGGAAATGTAAAGAATCAAGATCTTTGCTAAAATGAGTCTTTTCTCCTGATGTCTTCTAAAGAAATAAATAAAAAGACGCAGTTTCTGCGTCTTTGCTGTTCAAGATGAAGCAAGCTCCTTCACAACATCAACAGGCGCCTTCCCATCTATTCCATGAATCACATTATGAATGGCTCGTTTCAGCATGAGATCCCTTGTTGTTTCAGTAGCGGAACCGATGTGAGGGGCTAGGGTGACATTGTTCATCTCTTTGAAAGGATGATCCTCTTGAAGCGGTTCCTGCTCATACACATCAAGACCAGCGCCTTTGATCCATCCCTCCTGAAGTGCTTGAATGAGGCTTTTTTCATCCACTGTTTTCCCGCGGGAAATGTTAACAAATAAAGCCGTTTGCTTCATTAACTTCAATTCTCGTTCCCCAATCATATGATATGTTTCCTCGGTCAGCGGTGTAATCAACACGATGATATCAGCTTGTTTTAAAAGATCATCAAGTGCACAATAGACAGCGCCATACGCCGATTCAGCCTTTTCATTCCGGCTTCGGTTATGATAAAGAACGTTCATATCAAAACCATGTGCTGCCCGTTTGGCCACTTGTTCTCCGATACGTCCCATGCCAATAATACCGAGCGCTTGGTGATGTACGTCGATGCCAAAGATCTCTTCTTCCTGTACGAATTTCGTCCATTTTCCTTCACGGATAAAACGGTCAAGCTCGGCGATTCTTCGCGCAGAGGAGAGAATGAGCGAAAAGGCAAGGTCAGCCACGGTATGATCGAGCGTATAAGGAGTATGCGTACCAATCACGCCTCTTTGCCTCATCGCTTCTATATCAAAATTGTCATAGCCGACAGAGTTATTGCTCACCACCTTGAGTTTTGGTGCGTGATCTAACAGCTCTTGATCGATTTTTGTTCCAGACGTTAAAAGACCATCAGCGTGCTGCAGCTTCTCAAACAACATGTCTCTTGGAATAGGGTCTTTGGATTGCCAAACCTCGTATGTACAATGTTCCTTTAGCATTTCCTCAAAAGAGGCAGGCAAGGGTTTGGCGACAAAAATGTGTGGTGTCACAGTCAATTCGCTCCTTTCACATGGTCATCTTACTCCTTTTATTATAAAGCAACCATTTCGGCAGAACACGTTTGAATGTTAGCAGCTCAATATTTAATATACTGAAATAACGGTAAAGAAAGACATTTTCTTAGTGAAAAAGTAGATTCATATGCCATCTGATGCATTTTTTATCTATATAAAAATAAGCTGATAGTAGATGAGATATGTGAAATTGCAAAAATTTACGAGAGATTATCTGACAAACTGGAAAATAGATCGAGACTTTTTGATAGAAAATTTATTATATTTGAAATATATTAAACGGGATGGTCATTTTCTACTAAACCATTTTATTGTCTTTTGGTGTGATGAGAACAATAGATTGAAACCAAACCCGTGAAGCCGTTGGGATGCAGCGTAAAATAGAGAAAATGATGATATTTCTTCTCATCGTTTTCTCATTTTTTTCTTTTTTTTCTATCATTTTTCTTCTCTATTCTTGAGAACACAAGAAAGAAAAGGAGGACAGGCACGAGCTTACGTTACTTAAAAAAGATGGGAGATGGCAAAATGGAGTCAAAATTAGAACAGATTCTTCAGCACAATTCAGAGTTTGTGAATGAGAAACATTATGAGCCTTACAAAGCGGGGAAATTTCCTGAGAAAAAACTGGTTATTTTAACGTGCATGGATACCCGTCTATTGGAATTATTGCCGCAATCTATGGGACTGCGCAACGGGGATGCAAAAATCATTAAGAATGCAGGCGCCATCGTGACACATCCGTTCGGCAGTGTGATGCGGAGTATCCTGCTAGCCATCTATGAGCTAAAGGCAGAGGAAGTATGCATTGTAGGGCATCATGAATGCGGAATGGCAGGTCTTGCGGCGGACCCTTTACTTGAAAAGGCGAAAGCACGCGGAATTGAAGAGAAATGCTTAAGCATTGTGAAAAATTCAGGAGTTGATTTAAAGGGCTGGCTGACAGGCTTTGATTCAGTTGAAGAGAGCGTGGCCCAAAGTGTGAAATTAGTGAAAGAGCATCCACTGATGCCAAGTGATGTGGCTGTTCATGGACTGGTGATTCACCCAGCAACAGGAAAGCTGGATGTCGTTGTGAAAGATAAACTGATTGACCCGCAGTATACCTAAATCATCTACACATACTTGAAGGAGGCCAACACATACCATGCGTTTTTATGGAAGATTTGAAGGGTACAATTCATCAAAGTTTAGACGCGATTTAATCGCTGGGCTTGTCGTGGGCGTTGTGGCAATTCCTTTAGGCATGGCATTTGCCATAGCATCTGGTGTCGGACCAGAATATGGATTATACACAGTCATCGTTGCCGGCATTTTGATTTCATTGTTTGGTGGTTCAAAGTATCAGATCGGCGGGCCGACCGGGGCGTTTGTTCCCATTTTATTCGGGATCGTCAGCCAGTACGGCATTGAAAACTTGCTCATTGCCGGTTTTATGGCAGGCTGTATGCTTGTATTATTCGGAATATTCAAATTAGGAAAGCTCATGAAATTTATTCCTCGTCCGGTTATCATCGGTTTTACTGCTGGCATTGCTGTCATTATTTTTTCAGGACAGATTGCCAACTTCCTCGGATTAAAGGGTGTTGAAAAACATGAAAGCTTTTTCCTCAATATGAGAGAAATCGTGGTCCATCTTGGTACCACAAACAGTCTCGCCATTATCACAGCCGTCATCGGGCTCATCGTGATTTTGGCGGCACAAAAATACATTCCCAAAATACCTGGTGCTCTATTAGGTTTATTGGCTTCTACGTTTCTCGCCGTTCTCTTTTTTCAAGGACAAGTTGAAACGATTGGCTCTGCATATGGTGAAATCCCTCGTCAGCTGCCAACCTTCGCTTTTCCTGAATTGACGATTGAAAAAATGATATACCTCCTGCCTCCAGCAATTGTCATTGCGCTTTTAGGCGGCGTGGAATCGATTTTGTCCGCAATGGTCGCTGATAATATGAAAGGCTCTAAGCATGACAGCAATAAAGAGCTTGTGGGGCAAGGAATTGCCAATATGGCGGCACCGCTTTTCGGAGGAATTCCAGCGACGGGAGCTATTGCCCGAACGGCAACGAACATAAAAAATGGCGGGGCAAGTCCGATTTCTGGTGTCGTACATGGCGTTGTCGTCTTACTGATCTTAATGGTATTTGCGCCGTATGCGTCGATGATTCCACTTGCTGCAATGGCACCGATTTTAATGTTTGTTGCTTGGAATATGAGTGAGAGAAAAGAGTTTATCAATATTTTGAAAGTGAAAAATGCTGATTCGCTTGTACTTGTCGTAACCTTCCTGCTCACAGTGATTGGTGATTTGATTATTGGCGTCACTGCTGGTCTCATTTTAGCGTTTATCGCTTTTATCAAAAAAATGAGCCAGACGACCAATATCCATACAAATGTCGCCGTTCCTCAAATGGAAACAGCAGCTGCTTTAGAAAAACAGACAGAGGAGAAAGGGATCAGTATGTATTCCATTGAAGGGCCGCTCTTTTTCGGAACAACAGATTCATTGGAAAATTCGATATTGGACCATGTTCAAACAAAACCGAAAACGCTCATTCTGCTTATGAATAAAGTCAATTATATGGACACATCGGCAGAAGCGGTTCTCATGAATATCTCCAATCGGTTAAAGCATCATAATGGAAAGCTGATGATCGTTGGACTTCAATCACAGCCTAAGGAGCTTTTGCATCGAACAGGTCTATTCCATCATATCGGAAAACAGCATTTCTTTGAACGAACGGATGACATCTCACCACAGCATCTTTAAGGCGTAAAAAAACACGTGACAGCTTGGTCACGTGTTTTTTACTGGCTCTTTTTCTCCAGAAAAACGCTTTGTGAGTTTTTGTTGATGAGCGCTGAAGACCTCTTCTACTGTGACATCATATTGATCTGCTAAAATGAGGAGATTTGCTAAAACATCTCCCATTTCTTCAATGAGTTCTTTCTTCAGCTCAGATGATTCCTGTCTCTGCTCATCAGGCCGGTCTCGTCCGATTTCTATTGCTCTAACAGCGCGAGCGAGTTCTCCCGTTTCTTCCATTAAGAAGCCTAACCGGATAAACGGTCCGTATTCTGTCCAATTTCTCGTTTGATAAAAATCCTTGATCCACTTCTCCATTTCAGTTGTTTGCATTCTCTTTATACAGCTCCTTATATGGTGTTCACTCTTTTGATTTTACACTATATATAGAAGAAACGGCTGTTTCTTTACAAATCATTATAGTAGAATGAGTGGGTGAAGAAATCATAGAGAGAGATGGGGCTGTTTTGATGAAAACGATTTGTGTGTTTGCTGGTTCGAATCCAGGTGTAAATGATGTCTACAAACAAAAGGCTGTAGAGCTGGGTGCTTATATGGCGAAGCAGGGCATTCGTCTTGTTTACGGAGGATCGCGTATTGGGTTAATGGGCGCGATTGCCGATGAGGTCATGAGACATGGCGGGCAAGTGATCGGGGTCATGCCTAAGGGACTTTTTAGAGGAGAAGTCGTGCATCAAGAGCTGACAGAGCTAATTGAGGTAACAGGTATGCATGAACGAAAAGCGAAAATGAGCGAGCTGGCCGATGGGTTTATTGCGATGCCAGGCGGCTTTGGTACATATGAAGAATTATTTGAGGTGCTGTGCTGGGCACAAATCGGCATCCATCAAAAGCCGATTGGATTGTATCAAGTGAATGACTACTTCAACCCGCTCATAGACATGGTGAAATTTAGTATACAAGAAGGTTTTTCGAATGAATCACACCTTCAATTGTTACATGCTTCGAGTGAACCGGAGGAATTAATCACGAAGATGGCTTCTTATCAAACACCGTCTCTTCAGCAGAAATGGACGGAGCTGTCTTAAAGTATATGTCAATGACAAAAAACCGTCTGTTCAAGGAACAGACGGTTTGTGTTGTGATCATTATTTTTGGTCTTCTGTATTACGGGTCAAGACTTTGTCAATGAGTCCGTATTGAAGTGCTTCTTCCGCTGTTTTGAAGTTGTCACGATCTGTATCGCGCTCAATGACTTCAATTGGCTGACCAGTACGTTCAGCAAGTACTTGGTTCAGTTTATCGCGTAAAGAAAGGATTCGTTTTGCCGCAATTTCAATTTCTGTTGCTTGACCTTGGGCACCGCCGAGTGGTTGGTGAATCATGACTTCACTGTTTGGAAGAGCATAACGCTTACCTTTTTCACCAGCAGCAAGCAGGAACGCACCCATAGATGCAGCCATACCAATACAAATAGTTGATACCTTTGGTTTAATAAATTGCATCGTATCGTAAATGGCCATACCAGCTGTGATTGAACCGCCAGGGCTGTTAATGTAGATAGAAATATCTTTTTCTGGATCTTCAGCTTCTAAGAAAAGCAGCTGTGACACGATGGAGTTGGCAACATTGTCATCGATCGCAGAACCAAGCATGATAATACGGTCTTTTAAAAGACGAGAATAAATGTCGTAAGCTCTTTCCCCACGATTTGTTTGCTCAATGACTGTAGGTATTAAATTCATAATGTTCCTCCTTCACCTTTTAGGTAAGTATGTAATTCAATGATACATTTTTGGTCAATAAAGGTCAAACAAAACGCTGACCTAAATTCAAATACCCCTATCCATTTTCCCCAAAATCATTCCACTTCAAACCAGCATATTAGTGTATGAATACAAAGTAAGAAAATACATCATCATGACGAATGATTAATCATTGCTTTCTTGCAGCATTTCCCTTATAATTTGATATGCTGACGTTCAAAAAACATATCGTGCGCTCGTAGCTCAGTTGGATAGAGCGGTGGTTTCCGGTACCACGTCTGCCGGGGGTTCGAATCCCTCCGAGCGCGTACTTGACCTTGCTAGGTAGATAAGATAAAGGTCTGTCATGAACCCTTCTTCATATGGAGAGGGGTTTTTTGTGTTCATTCGGGTTTATCGTTCACTAGGGAGAGGGAAGTGAAAAAATGATCTGGTTGCAAGCCAGCAACATTTATCCAGTATAATAAAGTAACCCCCATTCTTATGTTAAGAGTGGGGGTTACTGCTTTAGAAAAAAGGGTTACCTGCCTTTCTGGCCTTTCCTGTAAATAGCCGCAGGTATAATTGTAAGAAGAACAATGATAAATCCAATCACGGATACAGTATTTTTTATTGTATTGTCATTCACAGTGAAGTTTGTCACGATCATTGCCGCTAGACAAAGAATGATAATTAAATAACTGTATTTCTCCAAGACTTTCACAAAATATCCCTCCAATATGAAGCTGAAAATAATATTATGACTAATTATACAAAAATAAATAATAAAGGGTTATATTGGATGTTTGCTCGTGAGAAGGCGTTATGTTCATGTCCCTTCATGAAATACTAGACATAAGACTCATTTCTTCCCTTTTCAGGCGTATTTGTTGAGCCGGCTTGCTGTATATGATTAACATGGAAGGGAATTGACAATGAGGAGGAATTTCTTGTGGCGAAGATTTTATTGATTACGTTTCCAGCTGAAGGACATGTGAACCCTATGTTAGGAATGATTAAATCATGGGCGGATCGAGGCGATGAAGTGCATGCGGTCACAACTGTACATTATGAGGAACGAATCAAACGCTTAGGCGCTCACGTACATATACATCCAGACTATATTCGGACATTACATGTGGAAGAAGGAGATTTAGATTCTATGCAGCCGTTCTTTCATGCCATGCTGCAAACGTCATATGATATTTTAGAGGTGGTGGAAACACTTTCCGAGAAGCATTCATTTGATTTGATTTACTTTGATATGTTTGGGGCAGGGGAGCTTGTTCGAGATTACTTGCACATTCCGAGCATTGGTTCCAACCCATCTTTTGTGCTGCAAGAGGCGCATTTTGATACACCGCTATACAGAAAGGATGAGAAAGCGGATCATCTGTTAGAAAAAATACAAGAGCGTTTTGGCGTTCAGCCAACGCGTTTGATGCAATTTATGAAAAACCGTGGAGAACTGAATATCGTCTATACAAGTGAATATTTCCAGCCGTCTGTTGATTCATTAAACGATTCGTTTGTTTTCATTGGACCGAGCTTTTTAAAAAGAGCCGATCAGCATGATTTCCCGCTGGAAGCACTTAGGCAAGAAAAAGTCGTTTTTATTTCCATGGGCACCGTTCTTGGGGATACAGAAGCATTTTTTAATATGTGTATAGATGCTTTCGAAAACTTTGACGGAAAAGTGATTATCGCAACAGGTGAAAAAGTAGATCGTTCTCTCTTAAAAGAGGCGCCTGCTCATTTTCTGATCGAGCCTTATGTGCCGCAGCTTGAAGTGCTCGAACTGACAGATGTGTTTATAACGCACGGCGGGATGAATAGTGTCAATGAAGGGATTCATTACCACGTTCCGATGGTCGTCATTCCAGTCGATAAAGATCAGCCGATGGTGGCACAAAGACTGACCGAATTATCTGCTGCCTGTACACTTGATAAAGATCAGCTGACACCAAATCAGCTAAGAGAAACTGTTGAGAAGGTTTTAGGCAGTGACACGTACCGTGCGGGGATTGAGAAAATTGAAGAAAGCTTCCAAGCAGCAGGTGGAACAGAAAAAGCATTAAAGGTGATTGATCAATTTATACAAGCGAAACAGACTCAATCATGAGTCTGTTTTTTTTATGAAAAGACGTTGTATTTCCCATTTCTGTATGCTAATATTCAATTCGTAATCATTTCGATTAATAATCGTAATGATTACGATAATGTTGAATTGGGGGAAGTACATATGAGTGATCAACCTGTTTACATAAAGAAGAAATATGAGAAAAGGCATCCCTACGTGACATACACCTTGATGCTGTTTTCAGTGATGGCTTGTTTTTTATTGGCCTCATGCTCTGAAAACAAAGCATCCTCCAGCAATGATAGAGAAGAAGATGAGCTCGTGTATGCAAGTACAAAAGATATCAGGGACATCAATCCCCATCTATACGGTGGAGAGATGGCTGCTCAAAATATGGTGTTTGAATCGCTTGTCGTCAATACAGAGAAGGGCGTTCAGCCTGCCTTAGCGAAAAGCTGGGACATATCAAAGGATGGAAGGACCTACACCTTTCATCTTCGAAAAGGTGTGACTTTTTCAGATGGTGAGCCTTTTAATGCAAAGGCAGTGAAATTGAATATTGATGCTGTCGTCAAAAATATTGAAAAGAACGCTTGGCTTAATCTCGTATCCGAAATCAAATCCACAAAGGCGTTAGATGACGATACATTTGTTCTCACGTTGAAAGAGCCTTATTATCCTACGTTAGAAGAGCTGGGCTTAACACGCCCCTTCCGTTTTATTTCTCCAAAAAGCTTCATTGATGGAACGACTGCAAAAGGAGTCAAAAGCTATGCAGGTACAGGTCCTTATGTGCTAAAGGAACATAAGAAAAATCAATATGCCGTTTTTGAAATGAATGCCCACTATTGGGGGAAAAAGCCGAAAATTTCAACTGTGAAATGGAAAGTCATGCCGGATCACCAAACCATCTTACTTGCGCTTCAAAAAGGAGAGATTGATCTTTTATTTGGAGCAGATGGTGACATGATTGATGGAGACTCATTCCAGGCTTTAAAAGAAGCAGGTCAATATGGTGTAACCGTGAGCCCTCCTGTTGGTTCAAGATCGATTGTCATTAATTCAAACCAGCCAATCACAAAAGATCCGAAAGTAAGAGAAGCGTTTCAATACGCCATTCAAAAGGACATGATCACAGAAGGTATTTTAAATGGAACGGAAAAGGTGGCACACACATTGCTTGCTCCTTCTGTCCCTTACGCAGATATTCCACTGAAAAAGAAAACTTATCAAAAGAAGAAAGCAGAGGCAATATTGGATGAGGCAGGCTGGAGGATGAAAGAAGACGGGTATCGCTATCAAAATGGCAAACTGCTGAGTGTGGCTATTTACTATAATTCCGATAATGCAGGCGAAAGAACGATCAGTGAATCGATTCAACAGGATTTCAAGCAGGTGGGGATCAAGCTGGATATTAGAGGAGAAGAAAAACAGGCATTCTTAGATCGCCAAAAAACAGGAAAGTTCGATCTGATGTACTCGCTGTCTTGGGGGCTTCCTTATGATCCACAAACTTATGTCTCTTCATTCCGTGTAGCATCCCATGCTGATTATCAAGCCCAATTAGGACTGAAAAAGAAAAAGTGGCTGGACGAGACGATTACGGAAGTATTAGTAGAACCAGATGAGCAAAAGCGGAAACAAATGTATCAAGAAATATTGACGTATATCCATGATGAAAATGTCTACCTCCCAATCTCTTATTCTGTGACAAAGGCTGTTTATAATAAGCGCCTGAAAGGCGTAGGTTTTCATGTGTCTCAGTATGAAATTCCATTTGACCGTATGTATTTTGCGTCATAAACGGAGGTAGAGACATGACTCGCTATCTCTTAAAACGAATATTGATGCTTTTTCCGCTTATGATCTTCATCACCTTCTTTGCTTTTGTACTGCTGACGATGCGGGCAAGTGATCCAGCAGAGGTCGCTTTGCGGGTGAATCAAGTCACTCCAACAGAAGAAATGATTGAATCGATGCGGCAGGAGTTAGGCTTAGACCAGCCATTTTTCATCCGCTATGCCACATGGCTTAAAAATGGATTAACAGGTGATTTTGGCAGGAGCTATGTCACTCAGGAGCCCGTTTTTGATCTTATCATGGAGGCGCTGCCTGCGACATTGCAGCTTGCAGGAGCAGCGCTCTTTTTTATCATAGTGCTCAGTTTATTGTTCGGGGTGATCTGTGCATATGCTGCTCACACTTGGGTGGACCGTTTATTGAGAGCCTTTGTGTTTATCGCCGCTTCAATGCCTAGTTTTTGGCTGGGGATTTTGTTGATTTGGCTTTTTTCTGTCAAATTCAATTGGGTTAATACGAGTGGAATGGAAGGATTCAAATCGATTCTTCTTCCAGCTGTCACATTATCATTTGGCTACTTATCGACCTATGTGAGACTGATACGCAATCAAATTCTAAAATTTCAGCATGAGCCCTTTGTTTTTTACGCAAGAGCACGTGGTTTAAAGGAACGAACCGTTCAACTGAAGGTCATGAGGCATGCCCTGCAATTAGCGGTGACAGCACTTGGCATGTCTATTCCAAAGCTCATTGCGGGAACTGTTATTATTGAGAACCTTTTTGCTTGGCCAGGGGTTGGCCGGTTGTGTGTAACTGCTATTTTCCATGCTGACTTCCCTATTATTCAAGCCTATTTGTTTGTGATGGGGTTCCTGTTTGTTATGTGCAATCTCATCGCTGATATGATGCAAATGACCATGAATCCGCAATTGCGAAAGGAGGTATGACAACAATGATAGGGTGGCATCAATTAAGAAAAGACCGTATGGCGAGTCTTTCAATCTGGCTGTTAGTGCTTGTCGCATTAGCTGGACTGTTTGCACCAGTGTTAGCACCACATGACCCAACAAATACGAACATTCTTCAAAAATATGCCGGTACCAGTCTTACTTACCCACTCGGAACGGATCATCTAGGGAGATGTGTATTATCGAGGCTTTTATATGGCATTCGGACAACAATGCTTGCAGCTATGCTGACGATGTGTATCACGATGCTCATTGGCAGCGCACTTGGACTCATGGCAGGCTTCTTTCGAGGAAAGGCGGATGGGGTTTTGATGAGGCTGTGTGATGTCATGCTGTCCTTTCCAGCAGAGGTGATGATTCTTGCGGTTGTGGGAATACTCGGACCTGGACTATTCAATATTATTTTGGCCAATGTCCTAGCGAAATGGGCCTGGTATACAAGAATGATTCGTTCGTCTGTCCTTCAATATGCGAATGAACCTTCTGTTCAATTTGCAAAGGTGACTGGCGGCAAACCCTTTTACATATTGAGGAGACATCTATTTCCTCGCATCTCAGGAGAAATTGCTGTTTTTGCGACACTTGATGCGGGCTGGGTGATCTTAAATATATCAGCACTGTCTTTTCTTGGATTAGGTGTGAGTCCGCCTACACCAGAATGGGGCATGATGCTCAACGAGGCGAAGAATGTCATGGTGACACATCCAGCCCATATGCTTGCGCCTGGACTTGCCATCTTGTTTGTGGTCATGGCGTTGAGCTTTTTAGGAGACAGCCTTCAGCATGCCGCGAATCCTGCCATGCATCATACCAGAAAGAAAGGGGTGAGGCCATTTGCCTTTAATCGACGTAAAAAATCTGTCCGTACATGATCCACAGCAGCAAAAGAATATAGTGACGAATATCACATTTTCTTTACATCAACAACGCTGTTTAGCCGTCATTGGAGAAAGTGGCAGTGGAAAATCAACTGTCGCCAAAGCGTTAATTGATCTTGTCGCCCCTTCGCTAGAAGTGGAAGGAACGATCATTTTTGACGGCAAAACATTAACAAATCAAGAAGCGCATCAATGGCGGGGTAAACGAATAGGTTTCATCTCACAGGATGTCATGAATGCATTCAACCCTATCGAAACGATAGGTCATCAAATGGTGGAAACATTTCAGCAGCATTTGGGCTTACGAGGGAAAGAAGGGAAAGCACATGCTATGGCTGGGCTTACACGTGTCCATTTAAAAAATCCATATGATTTGATGAAAAAGTATCCGTATGAACTGTCTGGAGGAATGCTTCAGCGTGTGATGATTGGCATCACGATGATGCTTTCTCCAGACGTGATCATTGCAGACGAGCCAACTGCATCACTTGATGCCTTTAATGGGCGTGAAGTCATCAGACAATTACACAGTCTAAAGGAAGAAACTGGTGTTACCTTGATCGTCATAACGCATGATTTAGGCGTCGTTCAGGCAATCGCTGATGAGTTGATGGTCATGCACCAAGGAGTAATGCTTGAGCATGGGTCAGCCAAGGAAGTGTTCACATCACCCGAGCATCCTCAAACAAAGCATTTACTTGAGACGAGGCTTCGATTATCTGCCCCTACTGAAGCACTGCGGCAGCAGAAGAGAGTGGAGGCGTTTCCATGTTGATCACAGCTTTCGATCTAGTCAAACACGGTGAGAAGAAAGGTCTTTTTTCAAATCAAAAGAAACCAAAAGACCGCATATCAAATGTTTCGTTTCAAATCGAAAAAGGACAATGTGCCGGATTAGTCGGTGAGAGCGGCAGTGGCAAAAGTACATTGGCACGTATCCTGCTCGGTTTAGAAAAAATAGATGGAGGCGAGGTACAGATTGATGGTATGACAGCTGACAAATGGCGGAGGGTGAATCGGGGGAAAATGAGTGTTGTCTTTCAAGATTATCTATCTTCTGTTCATCCCTCCTTTACGGTGAAAGAGATCATAGCAGAACCGATGCGTTTGTTAAAGCAGAATCAGAATCTGGATCAGAAGGTTTTGTCATTACTTGAGCAAGTCAGGCTGCCCTCGTCTGTGCTGAATCAATATGCTCATCAGCTAAGCGGTGGTCAGCTCCAGCGAGTGTGCATCGCACGAGCTATATCAACGCACCCAGCCATTCTTATACTAGATGAAGTCTTGAGTTCACTGGATGTCTCTGTTCAAGTACAAATATTGGAGCTGCTTGAGACATTAAAACAAGAGCTAGACATGACCATGCTTCTCATTACTCATGATGTAGAAGCAGCAGTGTATCTATGTGACCACCTTCTATTTTTACATGAAGGAAGCCTAGTGGAAGAATGCAAAAAGGACGAACTGTTTGAAGTGTCCCATCCATTTACACTCCAGTTAATCGACTCACTTATGCCATTTCAGCTTGACAAAAAATAACCAATCTTTTATCGTATACGTAACAAACAACGGAAGGGTGACCCAATGCAATGAAGTACTAATCCTATGACCTGTAAGCAAAATGAACGAACGAAAGCAGTGAGCAAACGATCAGTTTGCCATGTTTGCTGCGTTTTCATTTTTTAGCTTCGGAATAGGATGGTACAGCTTGGGAATCAAAAAATGAAGTGATTGATACGTGGGATGTGTGTGTTCAAATATGAACGGCACACCATACTGGATCAATCCGCTTATTTTTGTACACCATTTTGCCTCCTATTCTGAGAATGGGAGGCTTTTTCATGTCTCCTGATATGAAAGGAGAGGATTGGATGTTATTAAAAGCCAATCAGTTAAAGGTATTTCGAAAAGATCGCTTGTTATTTAATATTGAGGAGCTCGCCATCCATCAAGGTGACCGCATTGGTCTTGTAGGGATAAATGGCAGCGGAAAAACGACTTTATTGCATGTGCTGGCAGGACAGGAAACACCAGACAGCGGCACGGTTGCCGCCACAGCGGTCTGTACGCTGCTTCCTCAATTGAAACAAGGAGACGGCAGACAGAGTGGCGGTGAAATGACCCAGACTTATATTGAAAGAGCATTAAGCCGGCCGTCTGCCCTTTTATTAGCAGATGAACCGACCACTCATTTGGATACGGAGCACATTGAGTGGCTGGAAGAAAAGCTGCGTCATTATCAAGGAGCTCTCATTGTTGTTTCACATGATCGTGCTTTTTTAGATGCAATATGTACGGAGATTTGGGAGCTGGATCATGGGAAGCTACATCATTACAAAGGCAACTACACGCATTTTGCACAGCAAAAAGAGCTGGCACATCGTCAGCAGGTGGAAGCGTATGAAGCTTATACACAAAAGAAAAAACAGTTAGAGCATGCACTGGAAAAGAAAAAGAAAAAGGCGGACAAAGCGACAAAGCCCTCCCAAAAGGTGAAATCCTCAGGACCTAAAATTGCAAAGCCCTACTATGCAAATAAGCAAAAAAAACTGCAAAAAACAGCCAAATCCATTGAAACAAGGATGGAGAAATTAGAAAAGGTGGAGAAGGTAAAGGACATTCAGCCCATTCAAATGACTCAGCATACGATGAAGGAAACAGCAAGCCGTACCATTTTGCGAGTGGAAAATGTAGATGGCAAGGCGGGCGATAAAGTGCTTTGGAGACAGGCGAATGTGGAAGTGAGGGGCGGAGACAAAGTTGCCATTATCGGAAAGAACGGGAGCGGCAAAACGACATTTCTCCGTATGTTAGTGAATGGACATCCCGGAGTTACTCGTTCAGAGGCTGTCAAGCTAGCCTATTTTCGTCAGGATCTGTCAGGATTGAAGGTAGATGAATCGATTTTACAAAATGCGCTGAAAGAGGCGGTTCAAGATGAAACAGTGGTTCGAACGGTTTTGGCGAGACTAGGATTTAGAGGGGATGATGTGCACAAGCCTGTTGATGTATTAAGCGGGGGAGAACGGGTGAAGACGATGCTTGCGTCCTTACTCGTCAGTGATGCCAATGTTCTCATGCTGGATGAACCGACGAACTTTTTAGATCTGGCGGCAGTTGAAGCACTTGAAGGTCTATTGAAGGATTACCCAGGTACCGTTGTGTTTGTTTCCCACGATCGCAGGCTGATAGAAGAGGTTGCCACTCGTATTTTTCATATTCACGAGGAACGTATTGAAGCTTTTGAAGGCACATATGAAGCCTATAAACAAAAGGAAGAAAAACCAGCTGTGACAAATAGAGAAGAGGAGCTTCTGTTAATTGATATGCAGCTGTCTGAAGTGCTCAGCCGTTTAAGTATTGAGCCGTCGCAAGAGCTTGAAGAGACATTTCAAGCATTATTGAAACAAAAAAAGTCTTTGGAGTCATAAAAGAAAACCCCTGTTTACTCTACAGGGGTTTCAGCGCGCGGACAAACCCTCGCATTCTTTGTCAGTCCTGCGTGCCGGTGCTCACGAATGTACAATTCGCTCCGCTCCAGTACTCGTCCTTCCTAGACT
>NZ_LRMO01000023.1:0-31712 GCF_019266135.1 Bacillus sp. F2HM | reverse complement strand
TGACGTTATGATACACGATGTTACATAAAAAAGATAGACGTAAAAACGTCTATCTCAAATTGTTGACAAAGGGCTAAAATGATCTTTATTTTAACCCTTTGTCTTCTATTCAGCGTGATAGAAAACCTTTGCAGCCCTAGGAAGGTCGAGCACTGGAGCGGAGCGAATTTGACATTCGTGAGCACCGGCGCGCAGACCTGACAACGAATGCAAGGGTTTGTCTACACGCTGAGATAGACGTATACACGCCTATCTTTCTGTTTTCACCATATCAAGATGCGGAATCCCATCTTCATCATAAACATCTGAGACGGCCTTGAAACCAAATGATTCGTAAAATGACTTCAGGTAGGCTTGCGCCTGTATTTTGACACTTGTTTCACCTAGTTCACTAAGCTTTTCCAAAGCCTTGATGAGCAGCATCTTTCCATACCCTTTTTTCCGGCCGGCCTGCGTCACAAGAATGCGGCCGATGGACGCCTCTTTGTACATGATCCCGTTTTGGAAAATTCGGCAATAAGCCACAATCGTGCCGTTCTCTTTTGCGATGAGATGAAGCGCTTCTTGGTCCCTGTGATCAATTTCAGGGTAAGGGCATGTTTGTTCTACAACAAACACGTTGACTCTTTCCATGAGAATCAAGTAAAGATCCTCTTTTGACAATTGTTCAAATGTGTGACATGTCCATTTAATGTGACTCATGATTGATATCCACCTTACCGTACACTCCGCCTCCACCAGCGATGAGTCCGACTTCGCCCTTCCTTGCTTTGATGATGTAGCCCGCTGTCTTTTCTGGCAGAACGGCTTTTAGTTCTTGTTCTGTTGCTTGATGTAAAATATTCATCTCTGTGTGAAACACGGCTTTTAGCTTCTCCAGTGTTTTAGGTCCAACCCCCGGAATAAACTGAAGCGGAAGCTGATGAACATAAGGAGGTCTCGTTCTTTTTTCACTTTCTTGGTCAGCAAGCTCTTCTAAACGTTCACTTACTCCTTTTGTCATCCGTGTATGTCCGCATACATGGCACTCTTTTTGATCTGGTGCGTGAGGTCTAACCCCGCATTTCTCGCAGGTCGTATGATAATACTTCCCAAGCCGCGGAGCAAGTCCATAATTTCCTGTGACAGCTCTGCCATCTTTTTCTTCAAGGGCTAGCTTGAATTCGGCAAAAGAGGCATGATCCATTTTGATTTTTGTATATTCTCGCGCGATTTTCCCTAAAGAATGAGCATCTGAATTCGTTAAAAAGGGATACCGGTTCAGCTCACTCAGCTGGGACGCCATTGACGTATCACAGCTAAGACCAAGCTCAACAGCATCAATAAGGTCAGGATCAAATACTTCCGTTAAAGAAGTGTTGACCCCTTTGCCGTATAGACTTTTATGCGGTGTAAAAATATGAGCAGGAATAAACAATCCTCCTAGCTCCTTAACCTTGCGCTGAAGTGTTTTCCCATCAACATAGAGGCGCTGTGAACTCAAATGCACATTTTTCATATGAAGCGAAAGCCATGCGGAAAACTCAGACATTTTGTGTAGTGTGGGCATAAATGCCAGCACATGAATCGGTCCCTTTGAATGGTCATCATTGATTTCTAATTCACTGCCTAAAAGTAGCACTGTCTGTCCAAATGATAGACCGCCGTCATTTAGTTCCGTGTACCTGCCTTCCTCTACACCTTCTATTAATTCTTCTAGGACTTCTGGAGATTGTGCATCAATCACACCAATCATCCCCATCCCTTTACTTTCTGCTGCTTCAATAAGAATTTGGTCAATTGTCAGTGACCTTGCACCTGTAATTTTGACAGCTCTGCCTGTTCTTGTTCTGCCAATATGGATATGGATGTCTGCAAAAAATTCCTTCATTTTGTTGACTCAAGTACCTCTTGCAGTTGTAAGTACTGAATGGCATAGGCTGTTTTTGCATCATAAATATGCTGATCTTCAATGAGGTGCAAGGCTTCTTCTAATGAAACTTCCATGACTTCGACAAATTCATCTTCATCCAGCTCTCTTTTTTCTTCAAGCGGAACTAGCTGATCTGCTAGATAGATGTGAACAATTTCATCTGCAAAACCAGGTGATGTATAAAAGGCCGTTAGCTTTTGAAGCTGCTGAGTTGTATATCCTGTTTCTTCTTCTAATTCTCTTAGTGCTGTATGTGCCGGCTCTTCCCCTTTTTCTAGTTTTCCGGCCGGAATTTCAACGATGGCTCTCTCTAGTGCTTTACGGTATTGTTTGACCAAGATGATTTTATTTTCGTCTGTACGTGCAATGACGGCTACTGCACCAGGATGTTTAATGATTTCGCGTTTGCCTTGTTTTCCGTTAGGCAATTCTACATCTTCAAGAACCAAATCAATGATTTTTCCGTTGTATAATTCTTTCGACGATAATGTTTTTTCTTCAAAGTCCTTCAAATTTGTCAGCTCCTCGTTCTACTTTCACTTTTTACTTCATTTATTTTAACATAGATGATTTAAGAGAAGCGAAAAGCGAAACGCTTGCTTCAATGCGCCATTTGAAATCAACTAGCTTGAATTCCTGATTTTTTTCACTTAATGTGAAAGGATAGGAGTGTGATGGAATTGAAAAAAAGACGAATTGGCACCTCAGATCTCTTAGTGAGCGAGGCGGCACTAGGATGCATGTCTCTTGGGACGGAAAAAGAAAAAGCGCTCTCTTTATTAGATGAGGCCATTGATCTCGGAATTAACTATTTGGATACAGCCGATTTATATGATTTTGGGACAAATGAGGAAATTGTCGGGGAAGCCATTAAAAACAGACGGCAGGATTTGATTTTGGCGACAAAAGGCGGCAACCGCTTTGAAAAAGGCAAACCAGGCTGGGACTGGGATCCTTCAAAAACGTACATAAAGGAAGCAGTAAAACAAAGCCTCAAGCGGCTTCAAACAGATTATATTGATTTATATCAATTGCACGGAGGCACGATTGATGACCCCATTGATGAAACGATTGAGGCTTTTGAAGAATTAGTAGAGGAAGGCGTAATTCGCTATTATGGCATTTCATCTATCCGTCCAAATGTCATTAAAGAATATGCCAAAAAGTCCAATATCGTAAGCGTGATGATGCAATATAGTTTACTCGACCGCCGCCCAGAAGAATGGTTCTCTCTACTTGAAGAACAAAGCATTAGTGTTGTCGCAAGAGGTCCTTTAGCGAAAGGATTATTAACTGAAAAGCCACTTTCTCAAGCAAGTGCAGCGATTCAAAAAAACGGCTATCTTCAATATTCATTTGAAGAGCTTCAGCAGATCATTCCTTCTTTAAAGAAAGTCGCTTATGACCTATCACTCACTGAACTGTCCATTCAGTATATACTGAAGCATTCTGCGGTCAGTTCCGTTGTATTTGGTGCAAGCTCAGTGGATCAGTTAAAAGAAAATATAGCAGCAGCAAATGCACGTTCATTAAGTGACCAAGAAGTCAAAGCATTAACTTACTATACAAAACCATCTGTGTATGAAACGCACCGGTTCAAATAACAAAAAAGATCACATGATGTGATCTCTCAGATTGTAGAAAAACTCATGTTTTTCTACAATCTTTTTATTTTAGCGTATGTAGGATGCTAGTGTTTCTCTATTAAAAATGAGGAGGGGCTAAAAGCCCCGTTGTCCTTATCTTGCACTTTCATAATATGCATAATTTCCAGATTTGCCTTTAAGATAAAATGTAGTACCAAAGCGACTGAAACTATTTGCAAAAGAACCATTATCTGAATACATACATAGTCGATTACTTGCGCCTTTAAAAGGGGTTACAGAACAATCTACAATTGAAGTTGCCTTTGTACTCAAATCAGCATTCGTTAATTCATTTGTAGCAAGAGCTTGTCCAGAAACAGGTAAAAGCAATCCTAAAGATAAAGCGACTCCAGCCATTGTTTTTCTCAATTTCATGTGAATCATCTCCATTACCAAATTTTGTAATACACCTTCATTATAAGGAGAATGATCCTCTACCAAAAGGGTCTTAATGACCATATTTTCAATAAAAAGGAATTTAAATAATTCAATACTCACCTTTTTACTCCTATTTTAAACATAAGTTATGGGATTTCGTTTCGTTTGAGTGTAAAGATCATACTGTCACAATTCTGAAATGAAGTGATGTGAAGGGGGAAGAAGTGCTTTTCTCTTTAAGCACTTCTATGTTTCTGCTGTGGATCTATCTTAAGATGATGGTATGAAAAAAGAGAGCATCATCGCCCTCTTTTTTAGCTTTTATACTTTCTCCAGTCTAAATGGCTTTCATCTAGCAGCTCTGAAAAACTTTTGTTTTTTTCTTTTTCTTTCTGCTGCCGAAGGAGGTCTTGTCGTTTTTGTTCTTCTCTTTTTTCTGTCTCGACGGCAAGGTTCTGCTTCATTTGAAGAAGCTGCTGTTTGACATCATCGTTTATGCCATCCTTTAATTTCGCTTGATCTTGTTTGGTCTTTTTCATTGTGCCTCTCTCCTTTTGACTTAGTGTATCACCCGTTTTATTTTCTGAGCAAGAGGCACGCCAATCTCCCAAGATGTGGTATGATCGTCATAGAAAAAACTCCGGAAAGGAAGAATCGGCTAGATGAAGAAATGGATCGCTATATTTGCCTTCATATTATGTCCACTCGCTGCAATCGGCATTTTTTTCACCAATAAAATGATGTATATTCGAAAATTAACGGATGAAGAGCTCATCAAACGAGAATCAGATGGAGGCCATTATCATCATGAGGAATTTCAACAGCTTAAAAAAGAGAAAGTGTGTATTCCTTCAGCATTTGGTTATGATCTCCATGGCTATTTTGTGCCGTATCCACATACAACACGCACAATCGTCCTTTGCCACGGTGTTACAGTCAGTTTGATTAACTCCGTTAAGTATATGAAATTATTCCAAAAGCTCGGATGGAATGTGATGCTTTATGATCATAGAAGACATGGAATGAGCGGCGGGAAAACCACAAGTTATGGATATTATGAAAAAGAAGATCTAGCAAAGATCGTAAAGTGGCTCAGACAAAAACTCGGAGAAAGTGCCATCATTGGGATACACGGAGAATCAATGGGTGCAGTCACGACCTTGTTATATGCTGCAAAGCCGGAAGCAAACGCCAATTTTTACATAGCAGACTGCCCTTTTGCTTCTTTTGAGGATCAGCTTCTTTATCGATTAAAAACAGACTTTCGCCTTTCAGGAGAGTGGATTCTTCCACTAAGTGATCAAGTGTTAAAATGGCGGGATGGATACCGCATCCGGCAAGTTTCCCCTCTTGATGTGATCGACCAGGTGAAAGAACCTGTACTTTTTATTCATAGCCGCCATGACGACTATATCCCCTGTGAGCAAAGTCAGCAGTTATATGCACGAAAAAAGGGTGACAAACAGTTATTTATTGCGCCACACGGTGCGCATGCAATGTCTTTTAGCGAAAATAAGGAAGCTTATGAGCAAGAAATTCAAGCATTTCTTCAAAGATTTGAATTGAATGAAAATAAAAGAGGAGAATGAACAGCAGTTCGTCCCCTCTTTTTGAGCTAACTTATGCGATAGTCACCACTGTTGTATGGTGTCTGCCCGCAAGCTCCATATGGCTCTCTTCCGATTGCTGCTGACTCATGACCGATAATCCTGCAGTTGCTGCCAATAAAAGAACTATCAAACTCGTTTTCATATAAATGACCCCCATTTTGGATTTTTGATATGGCTTGAATTTTCCTTTCGTAAAACCGGGTAGATACTTCAAACAGTCCAAGCTCATTGTAATAATGAGCCGCATCAAGTGCCAATTCCTCAATATCTGGGTATAAGCGCTTGTCCTCGAGCAGGTCTAATGTATCGTCTATGATTGTTATGTCTGCATCAACATATAATGCTTTTAAGAACTGAAATTTGCAGATGTAAATTTCATCTTCTAATTCACAGGCCTTCATAATACCTTGTTGATAGAGGGTTAACGACTCTTCTATTTGTTTTTGTTTAAACAGGATTTGTGTCAGCATAAATAGTGGGTCTAGAGAGCGATTAAGATGGGTTAAATTCTCCTTTTCAAACACTTCAATAGAGTCTCTCAGATAACGGCTTGCTTCCGCAAGATCGTTCATTTGATAATAACAGTTACCTAAGTTGAAAAGGGCCGAACCTATGACTCGAGGGTTTCCAATTGAGCGTGCTCGCTTTAGAGCATTTTTAAAGTAGGGCAATGCATGTTCATAGCATTTCAAATCATCATAGTTTGCACCAATGACAAATTCACAGTGGATGATTCTCAGCGTGTACGTTCTGTAGGCAGAGTACGTATCTAACGCTTGCAAGGCATAGTGCATCGAAAAGTGGGTTTGTTTCATATGGTAGTAAATTTCTGCTAATTTAAAGTAAAATTCTGCTCTTTCTATATCATCTGATATGAGATTGAGCTTTTTTTCTGCTGAGCGGTAATAAGCAATGGCACTTAAATAGTTTCTCTGTTCAAATTCAAACATTCCTGTGAAAAAATGAACATAGTATTCAAGCATATCCGTTAATTTCGTTTGTGAATGTTCAATCGTTTCTAGCAAATTCTTAATCTCTTCATCATTCGAGGCTTTCTTTGCCGGTTCAAAATATTCAAGCATCACCTTGTGGCGAAAATCCATCAGCTGGTAAAACAATAACAAGTTTTGATCCTGCTCCATCTCCAGGATTTCCTGCTCGATCTCCGCCTTCAGCTTCTCTGCTTTCATCACATGAAATCCGCAAATCTGCCTATACCATTCGTTTATTTTGATTCCAACCTGAGGCGATGACAGCTTGAGCTTCAATTCACTTTAGCACCTCCCTTCTCATATACGATACATGTTGTATTCTATCACATTTCCTCGAATGGAAGAAATATGAAATGTCATTTTTCGCAAAGTTTTCGGTATCCCGCAATTAACGCTGCAAATGCCTATTTTTCGGCATTTACAGCCATTATTTTTTTATTTCTAGCTTGCTCATTTTGTCGAATTGTTTGTTGAAAAACGGCTTTTTCCGTTCCCAAAAGATCATTTTCCGGATTAGACAGCCATGCGGTTTGATGAGATGATGAACGCACGAAAAAAACCCTTCCGAAAAAGGGCTTTTATAATACATCTGTTACTTGGTCCATATTCTCTTTGATCCAATTGACAGCTAATTCGAGCGTTGGAAATTCTTCTGTTTCAAATGTGACTTCATCTTGAAGAAGCCAAACGTCCTTTTTCACCGAATCCATTCCACCTATTGACCAGTGCAAAAGGCTATAGGGATGATTGTTATTTAAAAACGACACCCATGTTTTATTTTGTGCCGTATTTTGTATCACTTTTAGCTTTTGATCCACTACATTTCCACCTTACTTTACAAGTATACCCATTCTCGGGCTGAGTATTTGTTGAGGACTTTTCAACATGAGTGTGTTGGCTTTTTCGTTAAAATCAATCGTCATTTCCTCGTCAAAAAAGACCTTTTGTGCTGTGTGTATGTACAGCTTAAAGAGCTGATTATGCTTGAGTTCTTCCCATTCGCCTGTTCTTTCACCTGTGAGCCAAATCATTGGGACACCGCTTACCGCACAGCCGCACCCATCTGAATCATATCGAAGGAGCAGTTCTTTTGTTTCATGCCCTGCTTGTTGTTTTGTAAGGAACGCTGCTGCTGGTTCTGTTATATGAATATACATGCCGAACATCCTTTTTTCGTTGATTGTTACATTGTAACATATCAGTCATCAATTAAACATGTTCACGCCCTGTCAGCTCTTATGTCTGATCATTTGCCTTTAGCTGGTCTGACCAATTGTACGCTTCTTGTTCAATTTCTTTAATGAGCTCATCTTTTCCTTTGATATAATTTGCCATATCTTCAGGATAGGTTTTTGCCAATTGACGCTTTTTATCTGCATAGGCTTTGGCACGATCAGGTGCAGCTTTTAAATAATCTCGGAACACCAAATGCCTTTTTACATCATCATGTCCGGCTTCATAGGCGTGAACGTGATGTGTTCGGTTCAAGCCGCCTTTTCTAAAAAAACGTCTTCCCTTGAGTCCATTTTCTCCGAGCGGTTCATATCCAAGCTGGCGAAACAGGTGGTTATACTCATCTAAGGTGCTGATATGCTTCACCTCTAGCAAGATATCAATAATTGGCTTAGCCGCCATTCCTATGACTGACGTACTGCCAATATGGTGGCCATATACCCAGTTGTCGCCAACTATCTTTTTCAGCTTGTTGTGCTCATCTTGAAATTGTTTTGGCCAGCTCGATTGGTATTCAATCACTTCCACCTTTCGAAGCATCAAACGTTCCATCTTTGTTAACATCAGATTGTTTTCCACCTGCAAACGGTCCTTCTGTTTAAACCCTAGTTTTTCATAAAGCTTGATTGCTGGTGTATTTGCCTCTGCTGTTGTGAGCTCGATTGTTTTTTGATGCTGGATAATGGATTGCAGGAGCGCTGTCCCGATTCCTTGATTGACATGATGTGGGTGCACAGCTAACCGGCTGAGGATGATCCGATCGTCATGCAGTTCATATGAAGCGATCCCTAACAAATGCCCCTCTTTTTCAAATCCTATGAAAATCTCATCTGTTTCTATTATGTCTTGAACCGTTTCTTTTAAGGGCGGTAAATCTTGATAGCCAATTTGTTCTGCCTCCCGCTGATATGCGGCTAATTGTATATGTAACAGCTCTTTTGCTATTTCTTTATTTTTTTGATCCAGTCTGATGATCATGCGTTCGCCTCCAGCCTTTTCACAAATAGTACCCGGTCTTCATGAATGCCGTCGTAATCTGAAAAAACTGAAATGCCATCCACTGTTTTATCTCCCTTTTCTATCTGAAAACCGAGCTTTGTATGGTAAGCAATCGAGACTTTATTCACAGGAGCTGTAACGGCCTTAATCGTTGTTCTTCCTTCCTTTTCAGCCGCTTCATAAAACGCTTGATAGAGAATTTTGCCAATCTTTAATTTCCGGTGGTCTGGATGTACCCCAACAAAGTGAATATACGCTTCATCTGAATGCGATTGCGATAAAAAACCGACTAAAAAGCCAATCAGTTCACCTTTTTCAACAACGACAAAACTTGTTTGCTGAAAATGTTCGAAAAATAGCTTTGGCAATTTCGCGCGTAAATCTCTGCCTCCCCACCAGCTTTGAATGACGGATGTGACCGCATAAAAATCTGACGGCTTTACTTGACGTATCATGATGGCCTCGCCCCTTTTTATTTTTAGCTGTACCGTTTCACAAAAATCAACTGTTTCAATAGTCTACCTGTCTGATCAATTGTTTGTAAAGGTGATGTATCAGCCTTTTTTCCCTTCAGCTTTGTTGGTTCTTCGTTCTTTCGCTGTCATCTCCTTTAAAATCTTCACACTTATTTCAAAAAGTTCACTTTTTGTGCGAAAGTTTTATTCTTTTGTTATGTTAAGATGGATCATATAGGAAATGGAACAAACGTTTATTGGAGATGATGATATTGGTTTGGATTGTTACTTCACTTGTTGTGTTTAGTCTTTTAAAGCTGCTTGTCACTTCGCTGCCTTCGGGTGTTGTTGAACGCCTTTTTAGTCGTTATGCGGTGCATGCAAAAGTAACAAGTGATCAAACAACGATGACGTTTCAAGGACGTCCACTCGATGATCAGCAAACATCCGAAATTATTCAACATTTTAATGATGCGATCTTTATTGAACGCTATTATATTTATCCTGGTGACGAAGAGCGTTTTCTTCATCCGCAGGAAGGGCCGGCGCCGCTTACCATGCAAACAAAGCTTGGCAAGCATGATGTAACCCTTTATCTGTATCATTACGATGACCACGTGGATGTGGTGCGGCAGTTTACCCATAAGCCTAAGAAAAAACTAACGGCCTATCGTTTGCGTTCTGAGCCGCTCCAAACATCCAACAACTTGGCACATGCTTAAAACGACTCATTTTCCCCAGATGAGACGAAGTGGAGACACTTCGTCTTTTTTGTATGGATTTACACTCTTCTCTTTGAATGATTTACCAGTATCAATTTCACCTTCGGGCGGTTAAAATGTATACAGAACATACGTTCTAAGAGGTGAAAATCATGAATGAACGAGCCATTCTGCTTGTGGATATGCAGTCGTTTTATGCGTCAGTCGAAAAAGTGGAGGCTCCCCATTTGAAGGATGTGCCGCTCATCGTCTCAGGAGATCCCGAGCGACGGAGCGGGGTCGTACTTGCGGCCTGCCCGCTCGCTAAAAAACGGGGCGTACAAAATGCATCAAGATTATGGGAAGCACAGGAGAAATGCCCTGAAGCCGTCGTCGTACGTCCACGTATGCAGCGCTACCTTGATGTCTCTGTCATGATGACAGAACTGCTTGAACAATACACGGATCTTGTCGAACCCTATTCAATTGATGAACAGTTTCTCGATATTACGGGAAGTGTGACACTACTCGGTTCGCCCCGCGAGATCGCTCAAAATATACAAACGACCATTATGAACCAGACAGGCATTTACGCACGTGTTGGCATTGGTCCTAATAAAGTGCTCGCTAAAATGGCCTGTGATCATTTTGCTAAAAAAAACAAATCTGGCATCTATGAACTTCGTGCAGACCGGGTTGCGGATGATTTATGGCCGCTTCCGATTGGAAAATTATTTGGTGTCGGCAAACGGATGGAGCATCATTTAAAACGAATGGGCATCAGTACCATCGGGACACTTGCTGCTTATCCGTTAGACCGGCTAAAAAAACGCTGGGGAATCAACGGGGAGCTTCTGCAGCGAACAGCTTTAGGACACGATCCCTCCCCGGTCACTCTTCACACACATGATCAGCAAAAAGCGGTTGGGCATCATATGACCCTTCCCCATGATTATGCGTCTTTTGAGGACATCAAAGTCGCCATTCTTGAATTGAGTGAAGAAGTGGCAAGACGTGCGCGCTTTAAGCATTATGTTGGACAAACGGTGGCTGTTGGCATAAGAGGCGCTGATTTTTCTCATCCGACTGGATTTCATAGACAAATCAAGCTCCATTCACCCACACAGTACGGGAGAGATATTGCAGACGCAGCCATTCAGCTATGCCAGCAGCACTGGGACGGCGAGCCCATTCGCAGTGTAGGCATTACTCTCTCGCAGCTGCAGCCTGACAGCCACTATCAGCTGAGTTTATTTGATCACCATTTCAAAAAAGACAGACTCAGCAAAGTATTTGATGCGATCCATATGAAGTATGGACCTGCTGCACTCTTGCACGCCTCGTCACTAACAAGCGCAGGGCAGGCGTATCACCGCGCCGAAAAAATTGGTGGACATTACAAATAACGGAGGCGAACAGCCATGAATCCCAATAAATTAACACCTGGATACAACATCATGTGGGAATCAAGCCGAATGATGCTCCCAGAGCACCGTGAACAGCTGCTTGCTCAAAAACGAAAGAAAAAAGAATACACGCCTCCTTCGCTGAGCACTGATCAGCTAGAGGAAATGAATTTTTTGATCACACAGTCGATTACAGAGGACCAAGCGATTTGCGTGACATATGCTGCAGCAGGTATGAAACAGCAGTTTTGGGGCTGGGTGAAAGCCATTCATTATGAAACCCGGCGCATAAAAATCGTCAATGATGAAGATGTTCTCCACCTGTCCTTGCAGCAAATTGTCGCGATTGATCTTGATTAAATTGTCTTTAAGTGACCATACGAATCAGAAGATCTAAAAGACATAGAAGCATCGGCAGAAAAAACATGCTCTCCAAATTTGCGAGCTATTCTGGCCTCCTCTGTCATATGGCGGATGTCTCCTCCATCAAATTGTGTATTTAATTTGCACAATTTTTCATGTATGATTGGAACATCTTAACACTCAGGGGAGAAACATCATGAAAAATAATTTACGTACTTTACATCCACTTAGTTGGACGATCATCATCGGCACCATATTCGGCCGAATGGCGACGTCCATGAGCATTCCTTTTTTGGCCGTTTATTTGACACAAGTCAAAGGGGCTTCAGCTTCTTCAGCTGGGTTAATCATTGCCGTCAGCTCCCTTATTGGGATCGTGGCGAGTTTTTACGGCGGCTATGTTTCTGACCGAATCGGCAGGAAAAAGGTCATGCTTCTATCCATCTTCGGCTGGACACTTGTCTTTGTTGGCTTTGCGTTTGCAGATGCCATTTGGGTCTTCTTTCTCATGAACGCTTTAAATGGACTGTGCCGGGCACTGTTTGAACCGACGTCTAAGGCACTCTTATCTGATGTCACCCCATCAAGTATTCGGTTGTTTGTTTTTAATTTACGGTATACGGCCATTAATATCGGGGTGATCTTCGGCCCGCTGCTTGGCTTATATCTAGGATCATCGAAAACAACATTTCCATTTCTTGTCGCTGCCTTCATTTATTTGTTATATGGATTAACACTGGCCTGGCAATTTCAGAAGCATCCAGTTGCTGCTCCAGAAAGTACGAAACAAATCAGCGTCAAAAAAGCCCTTTCCATTATCCAAAAAGATACGGTCTTTAGCATCATCCTCATCGGCGTTACCTTATGTTCGTTCGGGTATTCGCATTTAAGCTCAACGCTGCCTCAATACTTATCAGCGTCACCTATGATTGAGGATGGTCCTAAACTGTTTGGATATCTTTTATCTTTAAATGCAGTGGTTGTCATTGTCGTACAATATCCGCTCATCATGATTGCGAAGCGCTACTCCACCATTTTGTCGCTGACCACCGGGAATATTCTTCTTGCCGGCAGTTTGTTTGCCATTGCTTTTTCACAAAGTCTCGGCATGCTTGCTTTCATCATTGTCGTGTTTACGATTGGGGAGGTTCTGCTGTTTGCGATGATGGATCTTTTTGTAGACAATATTGCAAAGCCTGAAGTGAAGGGATCGTACTTTGGGGCGATGGGATTTTCTCAGCTCGGCAGTGTCATCGGACCATTTGTCGGCGGACTGTGCATTGACTATTTTGGCGCAGCCCATCCCCTCTCCATTTTTACGGTCTTGTCAATGATCACCATCGCAGGCGTTCCATTCTTACTCATTGGATATTACCGTCTAAAAAAGCGATCGGCAGCAGCCATAGCTGTTAAAGTAAGTGGAGATCATTAAAAAAACCGCTCTCTCGTTTGAGCGGTTTTTCATTTATACCCGGCGGATGGCGATCTCTTCCACCTTGTGCTGATCCCCTTTTTTCAAAATAAGATCAGCTCGATATTTTGTCGGTAAAATATTTTGATATAAATTAGGGCGGTTCACGGTATTCCAAATGGTGCTTGCCATTTGATCTGCCTCTTCATCCGTCAAATCTTTATATTGATGAAAGAAGGATTCAGGGTCTTGGAAGGCTGTTTCCCTTAGCAAACGAAATCGTTCTTTATACCATGATTGAATTTGCGCTTCAGCGGCGTCTACATAAATCGAAAAATCAAAGAAATCTGATACAAACACACGCGGTTCATCCTTCAAATCATCCAGCGCTGGTGATTGGAGTACATTGATTCCTTCAATAATGACAATATCCGCATCCTCTACTGTTTCATACACCCCTTCAAGCCGGTCATAGGTCAGATGCGAATATACCGGGGCACGCACAGTTTGTTTACCTGATTTTAATTCATTCAAAAAAGACAGCAGGGCTTTGACATCATAGCTTTCCGGGAAGCCTTTCTTTTCCATCAGCCCTCGATCCTTTAATTCTTTTTGAGGATATAAAAAGCCATCTGTTGTTACAAGACTTACCTTCAGCCCATCTCCAAGCCTCGATAAAAGCGTTTCAATGATACGAGCCGTTGTGCTTTTCCCGACAGCTACACTTCCAGCAATCCCAATTAAAAAAGGAATCTTGGCATGATGCGGGTAGTTTAAAAAGGCATTCACATGCTGGTTTTTTTGTTTTTCTGCAAAGACATGTAATGTCAGAAAACGAATAAGCGGTATGTAAATATCTCGAACTTCCTCAAGCGATAAATAGTCATTTAACCCTTGCAGCGCTCTCGCTTCTTCTTCAGAAACAGATACCGGCATATATTCTCCAAGAGCTGCCCAGGCCTCTCTCGTATGGCGCGTGTATAGCGTATTAAAATCTAGTCGCGTGTCACTCAAAGTCTTTCCCACCAATCTTCACTAAACTCGTAACCCAAAAAAGACGATAATCCGATTGTAGCTTAAAATGAAGGCGCTGTCTTTATTTTTCAACGAAAGTTTGCTTGTTTTGCGAAAAAAAGCATTAAAAAAAGGAATATGAGGGTAAATAAGAGTATTCAGTACGATAGATAGAAGGGAGCACACTAAATGAAATATGTGATGATTGGCGGAGACGCAGCAGGAATGAGCTGCGCTATGCAAATATATAGAGAGGATCCAGATGCATACATTGTTGCTTTTGAAAAAGGAGAGATTTTCTCATATGGACAGTGCGGACTCCCCTACTTGATCGGCGGTCTCATTGATGATCACAGAAAGCTGATCGCACGCAGTGCTGAAACCTTTCGTGAGAAATATGGAATTGACGCCAGATGCTTACACGAAGTGACCTCCATTGACCCAGAGCAGAAAACAGTGTCGGGTCATCATACGAAAACAAAGGAACCCTTTACAGAAAGCTACGACCGCCTCTTAATTGCGACAGGAGCAAGCCCTGTCACTCTGAATTTAGACAGCCAGCCATTAGAAGGCGTACACGTATTAAAAACCATCCCGCATGCGCTGTCCATTTTAGAACATTTAGAAAAGGACATCACACATGTCACGATCATTGGAGGTGGATATATCGGCCTTGAAATGGCTGAAAATTTAAAAGCGCTCGGAAAAAACGTACATATCATTCAGCGGGGAGCAGCACTCGGCCCGGGCTTTGACTCCGATATGGCAAAACACCTTAAAGAAGAGGCTGACGCCAAGGGCATTCACGTATCGCTCGGAGAAACGGTACAGCAATTAGAAGGCAAGTCACATGTCACAGCTGTTATCACAGACAAACAAACCATTCAAACAGATATGGTCATCATGGCCATCGGTGTCACTCCGCAAACCTCCTTTTTACATCATACCGGAATCAAGCGTCTTCAAAATGGCGCGATTGCAGTAAATCAATACATGCAAACCAATATAAAAGACATTTATGCTGCCGGTGATTGCGCAGCAACCTATCACCGCATCAAAAAATCACTGGATTATATTCCGCTCGGCACAACTGCGAATAAACAAGGGAGAATCGCAGGCTTTCATATGACAGGGACAAACCGGGCGTTTCAAGGCGTGACTGGAACAGCCGTCATGAAATTTATGGACGTGACAGCGGGACGAACAGGCTTATCAGAAAAAGAAGCAAAAGAGGCGGACATTCCTTTCTCCGTCATCACCATTGATAGTACAGATCACGCGAAGTATTACCCAGAAGCGCAGAAAATGAAAGTGAAACTGATTTACAGAAGCGATAACCATACCTTGCTTGGTGCCCAAATCATCGGCAGAAACGGTGTAGATAAACGGATCGATATCGTGGCGGCTGCCCTTTACCAAGAGCTGACCATAACAGATCTTGAAGATTTAGATATTAGCTATGCACCGCCTTTTAACAGTGTATGGGACCCGCTTCAGCAAGCGGCAAGACGGATATAGAAAGTGTCACAATGAAGCCTTACCTCAAAAAAAGAAACCAGTTCAAAACCGGTTTCTTTTTTGTTACTTTTTCATCATCGCTTTTCGTGCTGCTTTTTCAAATAAAAATGGGAATAACTGATACAATTTGCTGCCAGCGTTCATCCAGCCGGGCAGATTAATCTCTCTCTTTTTCGTCATCATGGCAGATACGACCTTCCCTGCCACCTTGTCCGCACTCAGCATCATAAAATCAACGTTCTTCACATATTCACCGCTGCGGTCAGCGATGGTAAAAAAGTCTGTAGCAATCGGTCCTGGGTTGACCGTCGTCACGTGAATGCCTGAGTCTGCCAGCTCCATTCTGAGGCTGTTTGAAAATCCAAGAACGGCATGCTTTGATGCGGAATAAATCGCTGATTTGGGAGTTGCAATCTTTCCTGCCTGGGATGCGATATTGATAATATGTCCCTGCCCTCTTTGTTTCATCTCAGGGATGACCTTTTTCGTGCAGGCGATTAAGCCAAACACATTCACCTCAAACATCGACACCATTTCCTCTATGGAGGCATCTTCGACGAGATCGAATACGCCAAAGCCGGCATTGTTGACCAAAATATCGACCGGCCCCACTTCTTCATACGCGCGATCAATGTCGTCAAGCTTGCTGACATCAAGCTGAGCGATGTGACACACCCCGCCTGCGCTCATAATTTTTTCTTTCACACCAGTAAGCTTTTCCACTCGTCTTGCTGAAATAATGACCTCTGCACCTTCTTCTGCTGCCAAGTACGCCATTTTTTCACCAATGCCCCCAGATGCGCCTGTAATCCAAATCCTTTTTCCTGTCAATCGCCCCATGCGTTTCACTCCTTAGTTTGCTCTGTAATAGACAATTCCGTCTTTTTGCACTTCTTCAATTTGCCCAGCCTCTAAGAGCACATCCAGCTGCCCGACTGTCTCTGACATCGTTAAAAACAAGGCCTCTTCATACATCACTGGAAATAGCTTGCGGCAAAGATGAAAGGCCGTCATTTCTTTTTGTTTAAGCAGCTGATACATCGTATTTGCCCGTTTCTCTTGTTTCTTAAATCTTTCTTCAATCAATTCATGGTGGGACGTGATGAGCTGACCGTGTCCTGGATAAATCGTCTTGATTGGCAGACGCAATAACCGATTGAGTGATGCTTTATATTGAAGCAGTGATTTTTGACGTTCCTCGCCCTCATACGGTGCTTCCATTAACGGATTTGAAGAAATGGTCGTCAAAAGCAGGTCGCCGCCAATAAAATTCCCCGTTCTTTCATCTAAAAAGGAAAGATGAGACTGTGCGTGTCCGGGTGTTTCCATCACAAAGAAGTGTTCATGCCCGCTTAAACGATCACCTTCTTTTATGATCTCATCTACATGTGAAGTACAAGAATATGTATAAGATTGCTTCACCATTTTTTCACACTCATTTTGCCGAAGCGGGACACCTAACTGCTGAAAAAAAGGAATCATAAAGTCCACTTGGCGCTGCTTAAACACTGGATCCTGACTAATATACGGCTCATTTAGCTGGTGTCCGATCACACGGACATGAGGTTTCATCAGATTTAACAGACCGACATGATCTGCATGATGATGGGTCAGCACCACTTGATCAATATCGTCTATCGATAAACGATGTTCCTTTAATTGCGTGACAAAGGCATGCTCCGCCTCTTCTGTCATCGGCCCGCAATCTACTAAGGTGACGGCCTCTCCTTTTAATACATATGCATGCACATCCCCAACGGCAAACGGCGTCGGGATGGATAATTGAATGATGTCTTCTTTCACTTTTATACGTCATCTCCTGCTTTTTGACTCATGATTGTGGGACTTAAGCCTTCTTACTTCATTGTATCTTGCAAAAGGCAGACTGTCATGCGGTTTAGCTGGGCAATTTTTTAAACTGCCCTATTGACATAAACTTGTCCATCGTTGCATAATGAACAACAAATATATGATGCGCGATGATAAGGATTAGTAAGCAAAATAACGATGCAAGAGAGTGAGGTCCGCCGGCTGAAAGACTTCACCATCCTCTTATTTGCTGAACCTGCCCTTTGAGCTGTTAGGCAAACCTAAACGTTTCCCGCGTTAAGGGACTAGAGCTGAGTATGCATGTTTGCATGCTAATTGAGGGTGGTACCGCGAAAAACCTTTCGTCCTTTTCAGGCGAGAGGTTTTTTTATTTTCTACAAGGAGGAGCAGCTTATGAGTAAAATTGGATTTATCGGTGCAGGCTCAATGGCAGAGTCTATGATCAAAGGTTTATTAAAAAGCGGCATGATGTCGAATGAAGATATCATTGTCACAAACAAAACGAATGAAAAACGATTAGAAGAATTACAGGTACGTTATGGGGTCAAAACGGATTTCGCTCGGTCCTTTATTTATGAAGAAGCGGATATTCTCGTTTTTGCCTTAAAACCGAAGGATGCAGAAAGCGGAATTTCTGAAGTCCGCCCTCATTTAAATGGACATCTGATCATTTCTATTTTAGCGGGTATTTCTATTGAAACGATTCAACACTATGCTGGCGGAAAGAGTGCAGTCGTTCGTGCGATGCCAAATACATCAGCGGCGATTCAGCAGTCAGCAACAGGTATTGCCGTAAGTCATGAAGTGACAGAGGAACAAAAGAAAAAAGCTGTCGAGCTGTTTGAAACAATCGGGCATGTCACAGTATTAGATGAATCGCAGCTAAATGCTGTGACAGCCATCGCAGGCAGCGGCCCTGCCTTCATTTATCATTTGATTGAAGGAATGGAGCGAGGTGCTTCAGAACTTGGAATGGACCAAGCAACTGCGAAATTACTCATTTGCCAAATGATTGCAGGCGCCGCCAATATGCTTCAAGACAGCGGAAAAGAGCCTGCCCAACTGCGCAAGGAAATCACAAGTGAAGGCGGAACAACAGAAGCCGGCCTGAACACACTGGCTGCCTATCAATTTGAAGAGGCCGTTGTCGATTGTGTAAAAACAGCCACTAAACGCGCAGCAGAATTAAACGAAATGTTTTCAGCAAGCACGTATAAATGAATTTGAAAAGCACCTGTTTTGATCCAGGTGCTTATTCACTGCCTCATTGACATGATGGATTTGATTTGATCCAGATGATGTTGTTCATGTAAAGCGATGGTTTCAGCTAATACTTGGACGGTCATCACTCCTTCTTCCGGATGCAGACCTGATTGTTCCCATATATCTTTTTCTAATAGCCGAAGCGTGTTGTCTCTTCTCTCTTTCATCCGTTTGATCAATGCTTTGATATCGTCAGCGTTATACCATTCATACGCTCTTTCTTTCACGTATATTTCAGGATCATACGATTGAAAGGGCGTGTGATGATCTGATATCGCCTGCTCTATCCGCTCGGACCAGACTTCTTCTGTGTCATACAAATGCCCGGCGAGCTGCTTAATTGACCACTTCCCCTCCCCTAAAGATTGATCCAGTGTGTAATCATCACAAGCCTTCACTATCTTCTCTAGTTCACTCATACTTTCCTGAAGTGATGTAACGATGTCTGTTTTTGTTAATTTCCCAGTTTCCATTTAATTCTCTCCCCCTTCAAATAAATGTAAGTCTTCTTTAATATCATTTTCTATTTATTAAATAGAAGCCCTATCATCAAGATAGAGCTCTTCATTACATCTACTTATTTTTTCTCTAATAAAGCATGAATCGTTGATTCTAGTAGTTCTGGCAAAATGCCAAAAGAGAACGGGACGTGCAGCCGTTCTGTCCATTTGTGCGGGTCCTTTCCTAGTGGACCTACGTTGATGACTGGTACGTAAAGGGCTTCCTTTTCTCCTTGCGGTAAAGAATAGCCTTTTTGGTAAAGCGGCATATTGGTTGTATAATGACCTACTTCCTGCTTTTCGAGCTGTAAGTAACTTAAATCAGACAATCCCGGGAAATATTTCACTTCCTCTACTTCAAGTCCATATACCTCTTTTGCCTCTTTTTGAATCTTCTTGAATGTCTTCTGAATATGCGCATCTTCTGTTGAGGACACCGAAGGGTAAAATGGCGGACTATAAAATAGAACAATCAGCGGTCCTTCTTCCTTACATAGCGTCGTCAGCTCCGAGACAATTTTCGTTGAAAAATCACGATCTCCAAGTTCACCTCGGTTGGCGGATGCATAGTTGACAATGCGCTCGACTTCCTGTTCACCAGAGCGTTCTGCGGCTTTTTGATACAGCTCGTGATACGTAAGAACCGTCACCTGAGTGTCAATTGGAGTAAAGTGTTTAAAGCGCTGAAAGTCCGCTGTTTTTTGCTGAAGATTGGCCTCGATTTGGTCTGCTGCTTGTTTCGCAGTTTCATAGAGAAGTCCGTGCAGTTCTTCACTTGAACGTTTCATCATGAGCACATTAAATAAAGATACGGCTGTGTGAGGTGTTTGAACGGAATAGGCTTCTTTCAAGTCCTTTTGCATTAAGTTCGTTGGAGGCGGCGTTACTTCACCATCTACTTCCTCACAATAATCACTATTGAGCTCTAACAGCCGGTTTAGTTCAGATACCATAAAATTCGCATTTAAGCCTGAGAAAGGCTCTCCTACATGTGTTTCAATCCCTTTACAGAAAAATCCGGCTAATACCTTTCCTATACTGCCTGTATACATATAATGTTGTTCATCCCCTGGATACTTTTCAAACATCGGCTCACTGTTTAAACACGCGGTATAGTCAAGATCATGTTTTTCTCTAAGCTCTTTTAATTTCGGCACAGCCTCAAGCATTCCTTGTGAATTCACTTCTTCATCAGGAACTGTGACGAGCAGGACATTTCCATCAAATGTTCCTGTCATCGCTCTTTCCAGCATAGAAAGCTGTACGGAGAGACCTGCTTTCATATCCATGGCCCCTCTTCCAAACAGCCAGTCGCCTGAAGCAAGGTCCTCTCTTGCCCTCATTGGAAGAAGCTCACTTTTTTGCGAAAAGGAAGCCATTAACTCTTCAGGCTTGCATGCCATGTTTTGAAATTCGCCATAATCTTCTGTATCGACTACATCAAAGTGACTAAGAAGCAGCACGGTACGCCGCAGCGTACTGCGCTTCACAAGTGCCGTTAAATAATACCGGCCATCTTTCATCGGATGCAAAGCCAAATGATCAGGGTTCTGCTCAAAATAAGGCCGCTCCCTTAGCAAATAATATAAATATTCCGCTAACGCGACTTCTCCTGTTGTACCTGATATGCTTTCATACTGCATAAGAGCTGTCAGGAGCTCCCTTAGTTCACTCTCAGTTTGCCATTTCATCCGTTCTCCCCCTTTGATGTTTCTATCTCTCCATTATACAAAAACGTGTATAAAAGCTATATTCTTTGAGCACCTTTTATGACGAAAGTTTGAATGGCTGTTATAATCGGCTATACAATTCCATGAGGAGGCGAAGGTATTTGGAAACAAAACTCTTTTCACCTTGGACATTAAAAGGTGTTACACTGAAAAACCGCATCGTGATGTCCCCGATGTGTATGTATTCATCCTATGACCGTGATGGGAAATTACAGCCTTTCCACTTCACACATTATATTTCCCGTGCACAAGGTCAGGCTGGTCTCATCATGGTGGAAGCAAGTGCTGTATCTCCTGAGGGAAGAATTAGTGATCAAGACCTCGGTATTTGGAGCGATGAGCACATCGAAGGATTCGCTTCATTAAACGAACAAATCAAAGCGTACGGAACGAAGACAGCCATCCAGCTAGCCCATGCAGGACGTAAGGCTGAACTTGATGGAGACATTCTTGCACCATCAAGCATCCCATTTGATGAAACATCTAAAACCCCTGTCGAGATGTCTGTTGTTCAAATCAAAGATACCGTTCAGGCGTTTCAGGATGCAGCTGTACGGGCAAAAAAAGCGGGTTTTGACATCATTGAAATTCATGGTGCACATGGCTATTTGATCAATGAATTTCTTTCACCGCTGGCGAACCACCGAACAGACGACTATGGCGGTTCACCAGAGAACCGTTATCGTTTCTTAAGAGAAGTCGTAGACGCAGTCAACGCCGTATGGGACGGACCTTTATTTGTCCGTGTGTCAGCTTCTGATTACACGACAAAAGGACTTGATATTGCAGATTATATTGGGATTGCCACTTGGCTCAAAGAGCAAGGTGTCGACTTAATTGATGTCAGCTCAGGTGCTGTCGTGCAGGCGAAAATCAACACATTCCCCGGCTACCAAGTAACATTCGCAGAGAAAATAAAAGAAGGTGCCGGCATTCAAACAGCAGCTGTCGGTCTGATTACATCTGGTGTACAGGCAGAGGAGATTTTACAAAATCAGCGTGCGGATTTGATCTTTATTGGCAGAGAATTTTTACGGGATCCATACTTCCCGAAAACAGCTGCTCAAGAGCTCCGTACATCCATCGAAAGCCCGCGTCAATATGATCGCGCTTGGTAAAAGCTCTTAGGAAAAAAGGTGTCTATTTTTCGAAATAGGCATCTTTTTTGTTTTTAAGAGAAACATATCTGCCTTTTGTGCCGTCTTTTAGCTAAAGAACCACTTAGAGGAGATGGAAGAATGAATTCGGCAATGATTGAAAAAATGTATCATATAGATGGACACCACTTTTATACAAAGCATCGTCAAGGCAAAAGGGAAGCCACGATTATCTTTGAAGCAGGCTACGGCATTTCTAGTGATACGTGGTCGAATATGGCACGTGATATTGACCCAGAGCTTGGGGTTTTCTTATACGACCGTTTAGGAAATGGAAAGAGCAGTGAGAGCGGTGAAGGAAGAACCTTGCATGACCTCGCTGATGATTTAGATGCACTGCTGAAAAAAGCCAATATTCAGCCGCCATTTCTTATTGTCGCTCACTCATTTGGCTCTCTTGTCAGCCGGCTATGGGCAAGCCGCAGAGGAGATGATGTCATCGGTATGGTGCTGTTAGACCCAGCAAGTGAGGAGCAAGAGCAGGTGATCCTGCCGCTTTTATCAAAGGAAGAACGCACTTCATATATGGCGCAGTTTACAGCAGAATGTACGCATGAGGACTTTCAGCAAATGCTAAGCACAATCAAAGAGGAGCAAACCCATTATGGAATGATGCCGCTTCTTGTCATTTCATCAGGTAAGAGCCGATTGTTTCACCCAGCTCATGAAGCTTGGCTCAGACTTCATAAACGCATGCTGTCTTTGTCATCCCAAAGCGGATGGATTCAGGCGCAAAACAGCTCGCACTATATTCATCATGATGAACCGCATATTGTGCAGCTTGCTATCTATGATGTATGGTGCGCAGCCAAACAACCTGTCTCCTATTATCAAACTGCTAATTAAAATAAAAAACTCCTTGACCCGTTATGAGTCAAGGAGTTTCTTTTATTTATGCCGTTGGAGCAGATTGACTTTTTTTAGAAAGCAGCTTTTCAATACTGACAAGCTGAACACATAATGTAAAGATGTCAATCGCTTGCTCTAGTTCTTCAAGAGCCGGGAATGTTGGTGCAATGCGAATGTTACGATCAAGCGGATCTTTTCCATATGGGTATGTTGCACCTGCACCTGTCATTGTGACACCTGCTTCTTTTGCTTTCTGCACAACAGCTTTTGCACAATGATCAAGTGTATTTAAACTAATGAAATATCCGCCATTTGGCTTGTGCCATTCAGCAATGTCTTTCCCGCCAAGTTTTTCGTCAAGAATGGAAAGAACGAGATCAAATTTTGGCTTAATGATCGCCGCATGCTTTTTCATATGTTCCTTCAAACCTTCTGGATTTTGGAAGAATCGAAGATGTCTTAGTTGATTAATTTTGTCTGGTCCGATCGTTTGAATCGATAATTGCTTTTGAGTGAAGCTTACATTGTCAGGGCTAGACGCCATCAGTGCAACACCTGAGCCTGGGAATGTAATTTTAGACGTAGACGCAAACATAAACACACGGTTCGGGTATCCTGCCTCTTCAATTGCTTGAAAAATATCTTTTAACGTATCAGGTGTATCCGTTAGATGGTGGACTGCATATGCATCATCCCAAAAAATGCGGAAGTCGTCTGCTTTTGTTTTCATTGAAGCTAGGCGGTCAACGACTTCATCTGAATACGTAATGCCGTCTGGATTGCTATATTTCGGTACACACCAAATGCCTTTAATCGCTTCATCTTCTGCGACCAATTTTTCTACCTGATCCATATCAGGTCCATCAGCCTTCATATCGACCGTGATCATCTCTATGTTAAATAGCTCACAAATGGCAAAATGACGGTCATACCCTGGGCTTGGTGCAAGGAATTTTACCTTTGGCAGCTCTCCCCAAGGTGTTTTGCTGTCACATACGCCGTGAGTCATCGCACGTGCAATGGTATCATGCATCATATTCAGGCTTGAATTACCGCCGATGATGATTTGTTCTGGCTTTAAATTGAGTACTTCTGCAAAAAATTTCTTCGTTTCAGGAAGGCCTGTCAAGCCGCCATAGTTTCGCACATCTGTGCCATCTTCAGCTGTCATTGCATCCTTTGATGTCACAACATCGAGCATGCCCATAGACAAATCGAGCTGTTTTGGTGAAGGCTTCCCTCTAGACATGTCTAAGTGCAAGTTTTTACTTTTGTAAGTTTCATACTCATTTTGTAGTGCCACATATAGGTCATTCAATTCTGCTTCACTTAATGCTGTAAAACCGCTCATCTTTGATTGTGCCTCCCGTATTCTTCATAGTTTAATTCGTCATTTGTTTTTTCTTCACCATTTTACCACTACCTGAAAAAGAGCGTCATCATAAATATCAAAAAAATCACACAACTTTTTTTGACGATTCATCCAATTTTTACAGGGTGCGTTCAATGGGGAAAGAAGAGAAATCATGTGCAGCTTCTGTCAGCGGGAATATATCGCGGGCTTCTTTCAACAGTTGTTTCAGTGCCTCTTCTCCTTGGTAACGTGCACTTATATGGGTCAAAATGAGCCTTTTTGCGCCTGCTTCCTGTGCTGTTTTCGCTGCTTGTTCTGTTGTACTGTGATAATAATTGTAGGCTAAATCTGCATCTTCTTTACCGAATGTTGCTTCATGAACTAACACATCCGCATTTTTGGCAAGCCTTGTTATATTCTCGCACAAACGGGTATCTCCTGAAAATGCAACGATTCTCCCTTTTTTAGGGGGTTCCAAATAATCGGTTCCATCAATGGTTCTTCCATCTTCGAGTGTCACGGTTTCCCCATTTTTCAACTTCTGATACAATGGTCCAGGTTTTACACCGATTTCTTTTAGGTCTTCGGCTTTTAATGAACCAGGCATATCTTTTTCCACAACCCGATAGCCGTAAGCTGGAATCCCGTGAGAGACTCTTCTTGCTTCTACTTGAAAGGTATCATCTTCAAACACGATCCCTTCATCTATTTCTATGATATGCAGCGGATATGTCAAATGCGTTTGTGTAGCTGAAAGTGCTGCGTTCACAAAGGCCTTAATGCCCTTTGGTCCATAGACCGTCAATTCCCCCTCCCCGCCTTGAAAGGATCTGCTGCCAAGGAGTCCCGGAAGGCCATATACATGATCACCGTGCATATGTGTGATAAATATTTTCTCGATCTTTCTCGGTTTAATCGTTGTATGTAAGATTTGGTGCTGCGTTGCTTCTCCGCAATCAAAAAGCCACACTGCATTTCTTTCTTCTAAAAGCTTTAGCGCTGTGCAAGTGACGTTTCTTGTTTTGGCAGGAATGCCTGCACCTGTTCCTAAAAAGAGCAGTTCCATTACTTTTCCTCCTAAAGCCGGTATACAATATCTTCATTCATATAGAATACATGAAGACAAGGTAAATGTGAATTCAGCGGAATTTTTGAAAAAAGTGAAACGAGAGCAGAAAAAGTCGAATCAAATGTTTGCTTTACGAACAATGAAGCTTTAAAATAAAGAAAATGTACATACATTCTCGGTTTTTACAACAATGCTACGAATAAAGTGAGGTACTTCTCGTGAATACAGAAACTAACAACCCTAAAGCAGTCATTGTCATTTTTGGCGCAACAGGAGACCTTGCCAAACGCAAGCTCTACCCTTCTATACATAGACTTTACCATAGCGGAAAGCTAGGTGATCAATTCGCTGTTGTCGGAGTTGGACGCCGTCCGTGGTCTCATGAGGACCTCAGAGCTGTGGTGAAGGAATCTGTTTCTTCTGATGATGCAGAAGCGAAAACAGAGGAATTCATTTCACATTTCTATTATCACGATTTTGACGTATCAAGCCCTGCTTCCTATCAATCGCTTAACACGCTTTTAACAGGCCTTGAAGATACGTACAGTATTCCAAATAACCGCATGTTCTATTTAGCTATGGCACCGGAATTCTTCGGAACGATTGCGAAGTTCCTAAAGAGTGAGGGCGTATCAGAAACAACCGGCTGGTCACGACTTGTCATTGAAAAGCCATTTGGGCATGATCTGCCAAGTGCCAAAACTTTAAATGAAGAAATTCGTGATGCATTCACAGAAGATCAAATTTATCGTATTGACCACTACCTTGGTAAACAAATGGTTCAAAACATTGAGGTCATCCGCTTTGCGAATGCCATCTTTGAACCGCTTTGGACAAACCGCTATATCTCAAACATTCAAATTACATCCAGTGAGTCATTAGGGGTTGAAGACCGGGCTCGATATTACGAAAATTCTGGTGCACTAAGAGATATGGTCCAAAACCATATGCTTCAAATGGTTGCCCTTTTAGCAATGGAGCCGCCAATTAAACTCAATACAGAGGAAATCCGCAGCGAAAAACGGAAAGTATTGCGCGCTCTTCGTCCTTTTTCTAAAGATGAGGTCGATCAATTCTTTGTCCGTGGACAGTATGATACTGGTACGATTGATGGCAGCGAGGTTCCTTCTTATCTGAAAGAGCAAAATGTTGACCCGAACTCAAACACAGAAACATTTGTGGCAGGGAAACTGCTGATTGATAACTTTAGATGGGCCGGGGTGCCATTTTACATTCGGACAGGAAAACGGTTAGAAAAGAAATCTACTCAAATCGTAGTTCAATTTAAAGACATTCCAATGAACCTGTACTATGGAAACGGGAATGCCATGCATCCAAACTTACTTGTCATTCACATTCAGCCAGATGAAGGCATCACCCTTCACCTGAATGCTCGCAAGCTGGATGGCGGAACGTATGCGAAACCGATTAAGCTCGACTACCAAACAAACTATAACGACATCATGAATACACCCGAAGCATATGAAAAGCTGATTCATGACTGCTTGCTAGGTGATGCGACAAACTTTGCTCACTGGGACGAGGTGGCACTTTCTTGGAACTTCGTTGATCCGATTTCTGAGAAATGGGCAGAAAGCAAAACATTAAAACCAAACTATCCTGCTGGTTCTATGGGACCGAAAGAAGCTGATGAGCTTCTAGAAAAAGATGGATACCATTGGTGGAATATATAAAATCATATGAAAAAAGAGCAGTCTCCCTTGGGGGTTCTGCTCTTTTTTTAACGTCCTGTTTTCGTGATTTCAACCGTTGAAAAGTCAAATTTATCATAGCGGTGATGACTAAATGAGTATTCAAACGGCCGCCCGGTGTTTAAATAAGCAACCTGCTCGACTTCAAGCACGGGATCCGTTGGGTCACAGCCCAAATACTGCTGATCCAGCTGATCTGATTTAGCCGCTCTGATTTTCTTGTGCGCTCCTGCTACTTTTAAATGAAGATCATTTGAAATGTAGCTATAGATAGAACCAAGTAGAACCTCTTCATCTATGCCCTTAATGAGATTGACAGGCATAAACGTTTTTTCTAATACATAAGGCTCTTCATCCACTAGACGGAGCCGGATGATATCATAAACAGGTGTGGTTGAGTCAATAGATAGATGGGCTGCCACCTCTTCGCTTGGAAAATGGACATCAAAGTGAATGATTTGAGTCGTGACGTTTTTATCCGCCATGACTTTTGTGAACCCTTTATTTTCATGGCCTGAGACATTGATGGCCCCTTGATTGAGCGCTGCCTTTACAATAAATGTACCGTGGCCTCTTTTTCTAAAGAGCAGACCTTCTGCAACGAGAAGATCAAGCGCACGCTTCATCGTCATTCTGCTGCATTGAAATTCAGCGGCAAGCGAGTTTTCATCTGGAATGGGTTGATCTTCTGGATAATATGCTGTTCCTATTCGTTTTCTGATTTCTTCTGAAATGAGTTCGTACTTCTTCATCTCACACCACCAACTGACTTGTTTTTTCATAGCGCCTTATTTCTAGAAGGAATATGGCGTTTTTGTAGCCTTCCTCTCATTCTACACTAAGGGATGTGAGCTTAAAAGGTGCCAGCCATTTTTGTTTCATCCACTTACCGTCACATAAGAAAAATACTTGCCCTTTTCAAGGAAAGAGCAAGTATTTTGATTAAAAACCGTTATTCTTTGAAACTGATTGAAACCAGTATCCACTCTTCTTAATCGTTCGTTTCCCGTCTTTTTGAAGATCAACTGAGACAAATCCATAACGATTTTTATATGCATTCGACCAGGACCAGTTGTCCATAAATGTCCACAGATGATAACCTTTCACATTGCTTCCTTCTTGAATGGCTTGATGCACCCATTTGAGATGCTCAGATATAAAGTCAATGCGGTAATCGTCATGAATCATTCCTTCTTCATCCTTAAACCGCTCCTCTCCTTCGACACCCATTCCATTTTCAGAAATAAAGCATTCGATATTATTATAGTCTGTCTGGACTTTTTTCAATATATCGTAAATGCCCTTTTCATAGATTTCCCAGCCTCGATACACATTCATTTTTCTTCCCGGCATCTCAAAAGAATCAAAGTAATGGTTCGGCATAAATGGTGCTTGAGGATGCGGCATATACTCTTTCGCTTTCACTCTTCTTGGTTGATAATAGTTGATGCCAAGAAGATCAATCGTATTCTCTTGAATCAGCTCAAGGTCCCCTTCTTCCATACTTGGCATAAAGCCTTCTTTCTTTAAGACTTCTACTAGTTTTTCCGGGAAATGTCCTTTCACCGCAGGATCTAAGAAGGAACGGTTAAAGAAAGCATCGGCCATCTCAGCTGCTTCTACATCGCGCGGATTCTGGCTTCGCGGATACGAAGGGGTCAGGTTTAAGATGATGCCAATCTTACCGTCTTGCTGCATCTCTTTATAAGCCGCAATCGCCTTCGCATTTGATAAAAGTTCATGAAAACCGACTTGCACAGCCTTTTGGAAATCGACTTCGTTTGGATAATGAAAGCTATACATATATCCACCTTCTACGGGAACAATCGGTTCGTTATGGGTAAACCATTTTTTCACCCGGTCGCCAAATAATTGGAAGCATAATGTCGCATAGCTGACATAATCGTCGACCACCTGTCTGTTCACCCAGCCGCCTTTCTCCTGCAGCGCCATTGGCATATCGAAATGATATAGGTTCACAAACGGCTCGATATCATGTGCAATCAGTTCGTTGATTACATCATTATAAAAGGACACAGCTTCTTCATTGACGGCACCTGTTCCTTCAGGTAAAAGACGTGACCATGAAATCGACAACCGAAATGAATTGTGGCCAATTTCTTTCATTAGACGGATATCTTCTTTATATTTTCGATAAAATTGAGATGTCACGTTCGGCCCTACGCCATCAAAAAAACGAGTCGGCTCTTGTTCAAACCAATGATCCCAAATGTTCGGTCCCTTTCCATCTCCGGGGACACTCCCTTCTGTTTGCGTCGCCGAAGCAGAAGATCCCCACCAGAAACCTTCTGGGAATGTATATGATTGCTTGTTAGTTTCCATCGACATGTATTGAGTCTCCTTCACCTTTGATGTTTGCTGCCTTCGTATTTTCTGTTGTCGTTATTTTTTCATTTTTCACATTCATCCGGTCAATAAATTTCAGGAACGGGAACCAAATGACAAACACAATCATCAGGTTAAACAACTGAAGCAGACCGCCAGCTAGTGAATTAGTCGCCATCATTCCGCTAATAAAGATCGGTACTGTCCACGGGATATTCACGCCTGTAGGCGGCGGAACAATGCCTGATGCCATCGCAAAATAAGTAATACATGTAATGACCATTGGCGCCAAAATCCACGGAATCAGAATAAGCGGATTCATAACAATTGGTAAACCGAAGATAATCGGTTCATTGACGTTAAATAATCCTGGTCCTAAGCCGAGCTTGGCTACTTGTTTTAATTGCTTACTTTTCAGGAAAATTAAAATGGTAAATACAACAGCAAGCGTCATACCGGTTCCACCCATTCCAACCGTATAGATTTCAATAAACTGCTTGCTGATGATATTAGGAACCTCACCTGTTTTTGTATAGCTCTCTAGGTTTTGAATGGATAATGTATTCCAAATCGGATCCATGACAGAGTTGATAATAATTTGGCCGTGGAGCCCAAAGAACCAAAGAATTTGTATAAAGAAAACAGCGATCAACGTCGGAATGATACCGCTTCCAAGACCGACAAGCGGCGCCTGAATTGCATGATAAATCAGATCATGCATATTTGTTTTGAAGCCTTGTGTAATGATGATATTAATTAATAAAAAGGTTGTAAGTGTCAAAGTAGCCGGGATCAGTGCAGCAAAAGACTTGGAAACAGCTGGCGGAACCCCTTGCGGCATATTGATCACAAATTTCTTCTGGACAAAATAACGATAAATTTCAGCAGATAAAAAGCCTGTGATCATTCCTAGGAACATCCCCTTTGCACCTAAACGATCGACTGGGATGACGCCTGCAATCGTTGCACCGCCTTCTTGTTCTAGTAAAAACGGAGTTAGAAGCAAGAAAGAGGCTAAAGCAATCACGCCGCCAAAGACAGCTTCTACATCATAGCTTTTTGATAAATAGTAGCCGATCCCAAATACAACAAACACACTCATAATGCTGATGGTCGCACTCGGTGCGATATTCAGTGCAGACTGGACGCCTTCCAGTACGGTTTTACTCATGATTTTATCTAAAAATGGCAAATTCATCAGCACAACCATAATGGAACCAAAGATGGTGAGCGGGAACGCAAGCATAAAGGCATCCCGTAATACGCCTAAATAGCGGTTGTTGTTCAATCTCCCAGCAATCGGAACCAAAATGGCACTTATTTTATCAAACATTGGTTTCCCCCCTTGTTTACACCCTTTATTGTTTCAGCGATTGGAATATCGGCAGGAGCTCTCCCACAAGCTCCTTGATGGTAATGGTCGACATTAAGTGATCTTCGGCGTGCATGAGCAGTAAGGAAAAGGATGTTGTTTCTCCTCCTGCCTCCTTCTGTACGAGTTGAAAATGGATGTCATGTGCATGCCGTAAATCTTCTTCCGCTTCTTTCATGAGACCAAAAGCCTGTTCTTCTAGACCTTCTCGATATTGTTTCAGAGCCTCGAGCAATTTGCTGCGTGCATTCCCACTGTGTAAGATCAATTGAAAGCTGACCTGTTCCTCCGTGAGCCCTTCGAGTGTTTTCTTTTCCATCCTTTAAGATTCCCCCATCAGTGTAAGTGCCTGTTCATACGCTTTTTGTCCATCAGCAAGCCCGTACGCCTGCATATCAATGACTTCTACCTCAATTCCGTATTTTTTTGCTTCTTTTTGCAGGTCTCCTTTTAAAAAGCTCATTTGCGGTCCGATTAACACAACATCCGCATTCGCCATTTCTTTTCTCGCTTGATCTTGCCCAACTGCCCAAATTTCTGCTTCGTCCCCAATTGAATCGGCATGTGCTTTCATCTTTGTCACTAGTAAACTCGTAGACATTCCTGAACTGCATGCTAATAAAATACGTTTCATTTCTCTCACCCCATTGTTGTAATAAAAGCGCTTCCAATTAATATTATATATTTTTATTTTTAAATGTCTAGACATTTAGTTTTATTTGTCTGTATTTAATATAAAAAAAGAGCGTATTTTACGCTCTTTCAGATTGTTGACAAAGGGCTAAAATGCTTGATTTTAGCCCTTTGTCTTCTTTTCAGCGTGATAGAAAACCTTTGAAGTCTAGGAAGGACGAGCACTGGAGCGGAGCGAATTTGACATTCGTGAGCACCG
>NZ_LRMO01000022.1:0-133311 GCF_019266135.1 Bacillus sp. F2HM | reverse complement strand
AATTCGCTCCGCTCCAGTGCTCGAACTTCCTAGACTTCAAAGGTTTTCTATCACGCTGAAAAGAAGACAAAGGGCTAAAATAAAGATCATTTTAACCCTTTGTCAACAATCTGAAAAGGAATAATAGCGAGCTATTATTCCTTTTGTTTCAATGATTTCATGTGTCAGCCGGCTCAGGGCTGTTTTTCTTTTCTTTCAATACAGAATGGGCTTCCTTCACAACCTTCTCAAGTTCTGAAGCAGGAAGTGCCGCATTTTTTTCTTGATCAGGATGAAGCACTAGATGGAGAAGGAATTCAATATTTCCGTCTCCACCGGTGATAGGCGAAAATGATACATCCTTTACATCATAGCCTTCTTTTGCAGCAAATTGATTCATCTCTTCTAGTACACCAAGGTGGACAGAGGGCTCACGTACGATGCCTTTTTTCCCAACAAGCTCTCTGCCTGCTTCAAATTGAGGCTTGACGAGTGCAATACAGTCACCACCCGGAACAAGAATATGCTTTAAAGCCGGCAGAATGAGTTTAAGTGAAATAAAAGATACATCAATCGATGCCACTTCTGGCAATCCTTCAGTAAAATCAGCTGGGACGGAATGGCGGAAATTAGTGCGCTCCATGACGATGACCCTGTCATCCTGCCTTAATTTCCACGCAAGCTGATTGTAGCCAACGTCTACAGCATATGATTTGACTGCTCCATTTTGAAGAGCACAATCTGTAAATCCGCCTGTTGATGAGCCAATATCAATCAGCAATTTCCCTTCAACTGTCAGATCAAATTCTTTAAGCGCTTTTTCAAGCTTTAACCCGCCGCGGCTTACGTATTTGAGAGGGTTCCCCTTCACTGTAAGCGGCGTATCACGAGCAATTTTCTCTCCTGGTTTATCCAAACGGGTTTCATTTGAGTAAACGATCCCTGCCATGATGGCACGCTTTGCTTTCTCTCTTGTTTCCATTAGTCCTTGTTCGACTAATAAAACGTCAAGTCGTTCTTTCTTTGATGTCATGATCCAATTCCTTTTCTTGGTGCTGCTGGAAGCAGGTCACGTAAAGTCTCAGCAACATGTGCTTTCGTCAGTCCAATTTCTTCAAGCAGGGCATCAACACTTCCATGCTCAATAAATTGATCTGGGATACCCATGCGTTCTACTTTGATATGTGATGCTTTCTTGTCGTGTAGATATTCTAATACACTGCTGCCAAACCCGCCTTGGAGCACAGCTTCTTCAATCGTTAAAATCGGAATCCCTTCAGAAAGAATGTCGTTTAGCATCGCTTCATCAAGCGGCTTAATAAACCGAGCGTTGACGACACGAATTGATTTCCCTTCTTTTTGAAGTTCCTCAGCTGCTTGCAGCGCCATTTTAATCGTCGTACCGAATGTTAAGATGACGGCATCCTTCCCTGGGCGAAGAACCTCCCAAGATCCAATCGGAATGGTTTTGAGCTGTTCATCCATTTTCACGCCAAGCCCATTTCCGCGCGGGAAACGCATGGCAATTGGACCGTCATCATACTGAATGGCTGTATTGACCATGTGCTGGCCTTCATTTTCATCCTTCGGCATCATGAGCACCATATTCGGCATATGACGCATGAAGGCAATATCAAACACACCTTGATGCGTTTCTCCATCAGCACCGACAAGACCCGCACGGTCAATTCCGATAAATACATTGAGGTTTTGGCGGCAAATATCATGCAGCACTTGATCATAAGCTCTTTGCAGGAACGTTGAATAAATCGCTAAAAATGGCTTCATATCCTGCGTCGCAAGCCCAGCTGCCATTGTGGCTGCATGCTGCTCAGCAATCCCTACATCAAACATTCGCTCAGGAAATTCCTTGGCGAAGCCTTCAAGTTTTGAGCCAACAGGCATCGCAGGCGTGATGGCCACAATTCGCTCATCTTTCCGCGCAAGCTTTCTGACTGTTTCACTGACAAGACCACTCCATGACGGTGCAGCTGCAGCTGGTTTTACAAAATCACCTGTATCAATTTTGTATGGACCTGTGCCGTGCCATGTCCCAATTTTATCGGATTCTGCCGGCTGATAGCCTTTTCCTTTTTTCGTGATGACATGTAGCAGAACAGGACCTTTTGTTTTCTTTGCATATTCAAGGTTTTCAAAAAGATCTTCATAAGAATGTCCATCAACAGGACCTAAGTAAGTGAATCCCATTTCCTCAAAAAACATGCCAGACACTAGTAAATACTTGAGGCTGTCTTTAATACGCTCTGCTGTAGCAGCAAGCTTTCCGCCTACAGCTGGGATCCGCTTGAATAAATATTCGAGCTCGTCCTTTACCCATTGGTACTTGCCTGCTGTGCGCAGTCTGCCAAGCATGGTGTGAATTGCACCGACGTTTGGTGCAATACTCATTTCATTATCGTTTAAGATAACGATCATATCTTTCTTTTCATCACCGATATGATTCAGAGCTTCAAGAGCCATACCGCCGGTTAATGCACCATCTCCGATAATCGGCAGGATATATTCATCTGTCCCTTTAATATCCCGCGCCGCCGCCATACCCATCGCGCCAGATAATGACGTTGAGCTGTGGCCTGTTTCCCAAACATCATGCTCACTTTCATTTCGTTTAGGAAAACCGCAAAGTCCTTTATATTGACGAAGTGTATCAAACTCCGCCCCTCTTCCAGTTAACAGCTTGTGAACATAAGACTGATGTCCAACATCCCAAAGAAATTTGTCTTTCGGGCTGTCAAATACTTTATGAAGGGCAACCGTGAGTTCAACGACACCCAGGTTCGGACCGATATGCCCGCCAGAGTTAGCCAAGGACTCAATTAAAAACATGCGAATGTCAGCACTAAGCTCCTCTAATTCTGCATTTGACATTCCTTTTAGAAACGTTGGATTTTTTATTGATAAAAGATCCAATCAGGATCAACTCGCTTTCAACAAAATTTCTATCTACATATATAATGCCTTATTCCTATGAAAACCAAGCGGGAATAAGAGTTGTCTTATCATGATAAACTGTTTACAGTTTACCACAATTGCTCGAAGACCCTCAAATCTAGGCTGTTTTTAATGATCTCTTGAAGCGATCAGATCACATAACTCATGCAGCAATTGCTGCTCTAATTCAAGATTTGAGACAATTTCTTTTGCACGTGTGATGTGCTCGCGCAGCTTTTCTTTTGCTCCTGAAAGCGTTAATAAAGAAGGATATGTCGACTTTTCATTCGCTGTATCAGAGCCGACCCGTTTTCCTATTTTTTCTTCGCTTCCTTCGAGGTCTAAAATGTCATCACGGATTTGAAAAGCAATGCCAATATGATAGCTGAATTCTCTTAGTTTTTCGATATCGTCATCTGATGCTCCTGCCAGCATTGCACCTGCTGTGACGCTGAATGTGAGAAGCTTTCCTGTTTTCCGGGCATGAATGGATTCTAGTTCAGCAAGCGGGACTTGTTTTTGCTCTGCTTCCATGTCATCAAATTGACCGCCAACCATTCCTAGTGCACCTGCTGACCGCACAAGCTCATCTACGATTCTAAGCTTTTGGTCAGGAGAGACGCTGCTAGATAGCTGCGATGTAATCAGGCGAAAGCTTTCCGTTAAAAGTGCATCACCAGCGAGAACCGCTGTTGCTTCTCCGTATACTTTATGGTTGGTCGGCTTTCCTCTGCGCAGGTCATCATCGTCCATGCAAGGAAGGTCGTCATGTATCAATGAATACGTATGAATCATTTCTACAGCACAGCCAACCGGAATGCCATCTTCTTCGTTTTTTCCATAGGCATGTAATAAAGCAAGAACGAGAACAGGGCGAAGTCTTTTCCCTCCAGCTTCAAGAGAGTAAAGCATCGAAGATTTTAGTTCTTCTGGAATCTTCAATTCCTGAACATATGTAAATAAATAATCTTCAATGGCCTGTTTTCGTGTTGTTAAAAAATCCTGCAAATTACTTGTCACCAGCATCTGCCTCCTTCACTGAGAAAGGAGCCAGCTCACCGTCCTCTTTTAAAATGAAATCCATCTGCTTTTCAACGTGCTGTAATTTTTCATGACAAAGCTTTGAAAGTGTCATTCCTTCTTGGAAATAATGAATGGCTTGCTCAAGTGGTACATCTCCTTCTTCGAGCTTCCCAACGATCTCCTCAAGACCTTTCATCGCTTCCTCAAATGTCATTTGTTCTTCTTTTTGTTTATTTGGTTCTGTCATGATGATTGCCCCTCCTTCTCAATAACCTCACAAATCAGACGTCCATCCTTCATAGTAATAGCCAGCTGATCCTTCGTATCAACTTGGTTCACACTTTTAATCAGTTCATCATCTTTATAGGCTAAACTGTAGCCTCTTTCCATCACTTGAAGTGGATTTAATGCATTTAGTTTACCAAGAACAGATTGGAACTGCGAATGAATTGTTTTCATTTGCACATTCATGCTGCGGATGAGCTGTTCTGTTTCATTGGCATGGCGTTTTTTCGCCTGAAGCAGCTGCTCTTTTGGATGAAGCGGCTTCAACCTGTATGTCTGGCGATCTAGTTGACTGCGTTTTTGTTCAATTTGTCTCGTCAGCTGTTTTTGAAAACGGTCAAATACCAAATCGAATTGCTGCTCTTTTTGCTCCTGCAATCGTTTTGGAAATCGGAAAGCATAAGAGGATTGCAGCGCCACAAGACGATCTTTCGCTTGTGAAGTTCGATTCTTCACGGCCCTTGTCAGCCGAATGTCGATGGATTTGATTCGTTCTATTAAATCGGCTGTGCTTGGAACAGCAAGCTCGGCTGCTCCTGTTGGTGTGGGTGCTCTCATGTCTGCAGTGAAATCACTGATCGTAAAGTCCGTTTCGTGCCCCACTGCAGAAATGATTGGAATGTCTGATGCGAAGATCGCTCTTGCGACAGCTTCTTCATTAAAGGCCCAAAGTTCTTCGATCGAACCGCCTCCTCTTCCGACAATCAAGACATCACAGAGCTGTTTTTCATTTGCTTCCTTGATCCGCTCTACGATTGAACGGATGGCATTTTCACCTTGGACAAGCGCCGGAAGCACAATGATTTTCGCCTGCTGATAGCGCCGGTTAATCGTTGTAATGACATCCCGGACAGCCGCTCCTGTTGGGGATGTAATGACACCAACAATCTCTGGATATTCAGGAATTGGTTTTTTATAGCGCACATCAAATAAGCCTTCACTTGCCAGCTTTTTCTTCAGTTCTTCATAAGCGAGATGAAGAGCACCAACACCATCAGGCTGCATTTCTTTTGCATATAATTGATAGTTGCCGCTTGGTTCATATACTTGAATCCCGCCGCGTACAAACACTTTCATTCCGCTTTTTGGTGTAAAAGGCAGCTTTGCTGCGGAACGCTGGAACATGACAGCTTGCATGCGTGCGTTTTCGTCTTTTAAGGTGAAGTACACATGACCTCTTGAATGAATCTTCACATTGGATAACTCACCTTTGATCCAAATATCTTCTAAATGCGGATCAACATCAAATTTTCTTTTTATGTATTTTGTAAGGGCTGTGACCGTCACAAAGGCTTTTTCACTCATGACGTATTCCTCCTCTTCAAAAACGCACATTCATCCACCGGCAACATGCAGGTGGATGAATGGATAAAGCTTATGCTAATGTACGTTTTGCTGATTTAACCGTATTGTGTGCAAGCATCGTAATCGTCATTGGACCAACTCCGCCAGGGACTGGTGTGATGTAAGAAGCTTTTTCTTTTGCTCCTTCAAAATCAACATCCCCAACAAGCTTCCCAGTATCCAAACGATTGACTCCTACATCGATGACAATTGCGCCTTCTTTGATTTGGTCAGCTTTAATAAAGTTTGCTCGACCGACGGCAACAACTAAAATGTCCGCTTTTAACGTGTGTTCTGAAATATTCGCCGTTCTTGAATGGCAGTAAGTAACCGTTGCGTTTTCATTTAACAGCAATTGTCCAACTGGTTTGCCGACAATATTGCTGCGCCCCACAACAACCACTTCTTTTCCAGAAAGATCGACACCCGTTTTGTTCAATAATTCAACAATGCCTGCTGGTGTACAAGGAAGGAATGTATCTTCCCCAAGCAGCATTTTCCCGATATTTAAAGGATGGAAACCATCTACATCTTTCTCAGGTGAAATACGTTCAATAACGGCTTTTTCAGAAATGTGTTTAGGCAGTGGAAGTTGAACAAGAATCCCGTGGAATTGATCGTTCGCATTGTACTGATCAATCAGCTGAAGCAATTCTTCTTCTGTTAAAGAAGCATCTAAATGATCAAGCTGGAAATGCATGCCCATTGCTTCTGCTGCTTTTTTCTTCCCGCGTACGTAAGAAAGTGAAGCCGGATCATCACCGATTAGAATAACGGCAAGACCAGGTGTGACTCCTTTTTGTTTTAGCTCTTCTACTTCTTTTGCTAATTGTTCACGCTTTTCTTTTGCTGTTTCTTTCCCATCGATGATTGTTGCTGTCATGTCGAATCCTCCTATTGCTGCTTTAGGTCGTTTTTAATGTTCGAAAGTACACCATTTACAAATTTCGGTGCTTTATCATCGCCGAATAATTTGGCGAGTTCAATCGCTTCATTCATTGAGACACTAACTGGGATGTCTTCTTGATACACCATCTCGTACACAGACAGCCTTAAAATGGCTCTGTCTACGTTTGCAATACGATCGAGTTTCCAATTCACTAGATGCTGGGAGATCATGTCATCAAGCTTGTCCTTTTGTTCAAGCACACCGAAAACCAGTTCCTCGAAAAAAGGATCTGATTCTTGTTCATCCAGCGCATGTGTAATGGCCTCTTTCGGATCAATATTGCTCACATCAATTTGAAATAATGTTTGTAGCGCCTTTTCTCTTGCAGTTCTTCTTTTCATTATTTACTCCTTTAACCACTTTATCCGCTTGTCGTTAAGCCATACAGAGATCATAACATATTTTGACCGTGGTCGCACCAAGATCCATGCGAGCTGTGACGAAAAACGAATCAATCAACGCGTGACGTTATCAATATTCGGAAATCACCCAAAAATGGGCTTTAAAAAACCAAAGAGGCAATGCCTCCTTGGTTTCACTTGAACCCTTCTTTACATTTCTTGATCTACTTCAGCCTCAGGTGCTTTTGTATCAAATTGAATGCCAACAACATGAATGTTAATTTCATTAATCGTTAAGGCAGTCATGTTTAAAAGGGTTTGACGGATATTTTCTTGTACAGCAGTGGATACCTTTGGAATGGATAGGCCAAATTCAACCACACAATACACATCGATTGTGATGCCTTCATCAGAGACATCTACTTTTACACCTTTACGGTGATTTTTCTTACCAAAGCGTTCTGCTACATCAGCAGCGAAATTGCCTCGCATTTCGGCAATGCCTTCGACTTCTGAAGCGGCGATCCCAGCAATGACTTCAATCACTTCTGGTGCAATTTGCACTTTTCCCAATTGATCTTCATCAAGGTTCATTTCAAGCAAATTGTTTTCTGACACGATCATTCACCTCCGAAAGCTGTAATTATTTCATGATTTGGTATGTTTCTAAAAACTTCGTATTAAAATTACCGCTCACAAATGTTTCATGCTCGAGCAATCTAAGGTGGAATGGAATCGTTGTGTAGACTCCTTCAATGACGAATTCTTGAAGCGCACGTTTCATTTTCGCAATCGCTTCTTCTCTCGACTTACCATATGTGATCACTTTTGCAATCATGCTGTCATAATATGGCGGAATCACATAGCCCGGATAAGCGGCAGAATCAACACGTACTCCTAAACCGCCTGGCGGAAGATACATTTTAATTTCACCAGCTGAAGGCATGAAGTTTTTCTCTGGGTTCTCTGCATTGATACGGCATTCGATCGCCCAGCCTTCATATACGACATCCTCTTGTGTAAGAGAAAGCTTCTCACCTGATGCAACCTTGATCTGTTCTTTGATCAAGTCTACACCTGTGACCATTTCTGTCACAGGATGCTCTACTTGAATACGAGTATTCATTTCCATGAAGTAGAACTTCTCTTCATTATAATCATAAATGAATTCAACTGTTCCAGCACCTGTATATTCAACAGCTTCTGCTGCTTTTACGGCTGCTTCACCCATTTGCTCACGGATGTCTGCATTCAGTGCTGGTGATGGTGTTTCTTCAAGAAGCTTTTGCATTCTTCTTTGGATCGAGCAGTCACGCTCTCCTAAATGAATCGTATTGCCATGCTGATCTGCAAGCACTTGGATTTCCACATGTCTAAAGTCTTCAATGAACTTTTCTAAATAGACACCAGGGTTCCCAAAGTTTTGCGCCGCTTCCTGCTGCGTGATGGTGACTCCGTTAATAAGCTCTTCTTCTGTACGAGCCACACGGATTCCTTTACCGCCTCCGCCTGCAGTTGCTTTAATAATGACAGGATACCCAATACTAGCTGCTGTTGAAACAGCATCATCAAGATCTTTTACAATTCCTTGAGAACCAGGGACGATCGGGACGCCTGCACTCTTCATTGTTTCTCGCGCGACATCTTTCGTTCCCATTTTAGAAATCGCTGACGCGGTTGGTCCAACAAAGATTACATTACATTCCTCGCAAAGCTCTGCAAAGTCTGCATTTTCTGCTAGAAAGCCGTATCCTGGATGGATGGCATCTGTTCCTGTTAATTTTGCTACGCTGACGATATTCGTGACATTTAAATAACTATCTTTAGAAGCAGTTGGTCCGATGCAATATGCTTCATCAGCCATTTGTACATGCAGCGCATCGCGATCCGCTTCAGAAAATACCGCAACAGTTTCAATTCCAAGCTCTTTACAAGCGCGGATAATTCTAACTGCGATTTCTCCTCTGTTTGCAATTAATAGCTTTTTAATCATGATCGTACTCCTTACTCTGCTTTCACTAGAAAGAGGGGTTGTCCGAATTCTACAAGTTGACCGTTTTCAGCTAATACTTCGACGATTTCACCTTTTACTTCTGCTTCGATTTCATTAAACAGTTTCATCGCTTCAACGATACATACAACTGAATTTTCCTTCACCTTAGAACCTGTTGTCACGTATGGATCTGCTTCTGGTGAAGAGGAAGCATAAAATGTGCCAACCATTGGGGATGTGATTTTATGCAGATTTTCAGACGCAGTTGCCTCTTGTGCAGGGGCTTCAGTCTGAGCTGGAGCTTGTGCTGTAGGAGCTTGTTGAGCTGGAGCTGCTTGGACAGGAGCCACTGGTGCTTGTGCCGCAACTTGCTGAACGACTTCTTTATTTTTCTTCAGTTTGATTTTCGCGCCTTCGTTTTCGTACGTAAATTCGTCGATTGTAGAGTCGTCAATTAATTTAATCAGTTCATGAATTTCTTCAATTTTTAACATGGATTTGCACCCCTATGTATGGATTTATCTTTTAATTATAGGCTAGTACTAAAAGTACGTACTATACACATCTTACAGGAGGATTTCAATGAATTCAACTACTATTGTGGCGAAGCGTCTCGCGAAAGCACCTTGGAAGGGGCGTCAAGCCGCATCAAAAAACGCCCTTTTCGGCAAAGGGCGCCAGTTCATTTTTTATTGATTAGTGGGCTCAAAAGTGACAGCTACGTTATCAAGACCTCTCATTTCTTTTGTGACCATATCAATAATATCGGCCGCTTGAGACTTTGATTTTTTATCAGAACGAACCGTGATGCTCACTTTATCTCCTTCAGCACTTACGAGCGCATCTTTATAGCCTTTTGTTTTGATCAAGGTCTCAAGCTGACGCTCAGTTCCTTCTGCTTCACTAAGCGCTGTCATTTGATCGTATGCTTCACTTTTTTCTTGTGCCGTTGCATCGTCACTAGAAACGATTTCGTTGTATTCTTCGCGCTGCTTGCTTCGTTTATCTTCAAGCTCTAGTCTGTATGTTGTAAAAAGCTCATCGTCTGTCTGCTCTGACACAGCCTTTCCTTCTTCACCGCTTGTTTCGATATCCTCTTGTTTGCCGTTTGTTTCTTTGTCAGTGGATTTCTTATCAGCGCCTTTTTCCATTCCTTTGTCCGTCCCTTTTTCTGTTTCAACCTTTTTCTCTTCAGTCCCTTTTGATTTCGTATCTTCTACTGTCACTGCATTTTCACCCTGTGGAGACATGATATAGTACACACTTAATACGACAACTAAACTTAGCATCGTTAATAGCCAAACCGTTTGTTTTTTTAACATCATTCCGAATCCTCCTTGATTTTTTTAGGGGCAACAGCCACTCTATGGCTCGGTACATCAAGCACTCGTGTAACCGCTTCAATGATGGTTTTCTTTATTTGAACGTTGTCTACTCCTTGAGCAACAACGAGGACACCTCGGATTTCTGGTTTTTTCGTTTGCACAACGACTGGTGTTTCTTCATTGCCATTTTTGATGATGACGACTTCTTCTTCTTTTGTTTGATCGGTGACACTTCGTACGCCGCCTTCTTTATCTGTTTCCTCGGTCGTTGTACTTTTATTGGATTTGTTTTTTTCAAACACTTTTAAAGACGTTGCATCTACATTGACCACGATGGATACATCCTCAACGCCGATGATGGTCTCTAAAATTTCTTTCAGCTGGTTTTCGTATTCTTGCTCCACGTCCTCAATTGAATTCTTTGGTTTACCTGAGGATGCCGGTTTGAATACCTCCTGCTCTTCTGAGGATGTTTTTTTAGCAGCAGGAACCGCAGCTTGTTGTTTGCTTGATGGTGGTGACAAGATCTGACTGACTAACATGAAAGATACGCCGATAATGAATACAAGCAGCAAGTAATGGTGCTTCGTTAATTTTGGCTTCCCTTCACCTTTTTCAGGCGGCTGGAAGAATGATTTCAGCTTTTGTTTCCAGTCCTTGTTATTCATGATCTGCTGCGTCACCTCCCTCAATGTTCAGCGCGATGTGCTCAGGACTCGTATTCCAAACATCAGCCAGTGTCTCTTTCACCCTTGTGATCTCTTTGCTAGAAGATTCAGCGCTTTCCTCCTTTTGCCTGGAGAGATCAATGTCCACCTTTGCCACCGTTTCTACAGCATCACCTGTGAGCGGGGAAAGAACTGCTTTGATGCGAAATTGATCCGCCTCCATATTCTGATCCAGATGCTCCTCATCAGCCAGCACTTCTACGTGTTTCATTTCATAGCTCTCCTTCTCCAGTGGCTCCTTTGCGCTTTTTTCTAGTTGGACAGCCATTTGCTTTAAAATATATGCACGCTGAGAGGCTTGTATTTCTTTTTTTTCTAAATTCATCTGATTTTTTATTTCTTCTGACTGCGCTTTTTCCTTCCCTTTCATCAATTCTGAAAAAATTTGGTCAGGATCTGCTCGAAATAAAGCAAAAATCGGATTGAGCATTACGACGATGAGCAGCAGACTGACGACCATTTTTGCATACTTTTGCATGCTCGAATTGGGAAGCAGAAGATCAATGACAATCGCAAATAAGATAAAGAGAATAATACTTGTGATCCATTCCGTGAGAAAGCTCAAAAGGTGTCCCCTCCTTACTTCATCATCATGGTCAGGTTACCCGCAGTAATGATGACGGTAATGCTTAAAAAGAACATGAGCGACACAACAGCAAGTGCGGCAAATATATACAGCACACTTTTTGAGATGACATCAAGACAGCTGATGATGGGTCCGCCCCCTAACGGCTGAAGGATCGCAGCAGCAAGCTTATATATAAGGGCTAACGAAAGTACTTTAATCGCCGGGAAGGCGGCAATTGAAATTAAAATGGCGACCCCAACTAGTCCAACTGTATTTTTGAGTAAAACAGAGGCGCTGATCACGGTATCCGTCGCATCTGTAAACATTCTGCCAAGGACAGGGATGAAGTTTCCGGTAATGAATTTGGCTGTACGAAGAGCGATTCCATCAGTAACCGCTGCAGATGCACCCTGAACGGAAATGACGCCGAGAAAAACGGTTAAAAAAACGGCAAGCCCGCCAATTGCCACATTTCTTAACAGCTGCGCAAGCTGAGTGACCTTGTATTGTTCGGTCAGGGTACTGATAATGCTTAATATTGCTGATAAAAAGATGAGCGGGAGAACAACATATTGAATGAAAACACCGCTCGTGTTCATTAAAAATAAAATAACGGGATGAAAGAATCCGGCTGAGACAAGTCCGCCTGATGAAGCAATAAGCGCTAGTAAAAGAGGAATAAGAGCAAGAATAAAACTGGTCATCGTTTGAATGGCTTCTGTGGCATAGGAAATCGCCACATGAAAGCTGTTGAGTGCAATAATAATCAGCACCATATAAACAAGAGCATATGCGACTTTGCTGACGGTGCTTTGTTCAAAGGCATTTTGCAAAAGCTGCAAAAGCGAACAAAAGATGGTAAGTAAAATCAGAGTACCTAGGAGCTTTCCGTTTGCAATGACCTCGTGAAATAGATAATGTACAAAGGCTTTCAGCCATGTTTGGGGAGACAGCTCTTTATCGCCGTCAATCATTTCCTTCACTGTGCCCTTTTGGCTTTCTGGCAAAAAGCCGCCATACTCGTCCAATATGGTTTCCCAAAAGTCACTGATGGAATGAAGCTCAAGTGCATCAGCCTGTCCATTCGCCACTTCTTCTGCTGGTGGCTGTTCATTAGATAAAGGTTCTTTTTCTTCTGCTCCTGCATGAGGAGCAATCAGCCAAAAGAAAAGCATCAATCCCATAACAGCAGTCACCCGTTTCATTGTCATCACCTCTTTTCATTTACGTCATGGACGGGATCATTCCTAAGATCGTCTCAATGATGACTGTTAAAATCGGGACTGCCATGACCAAGATGAGAATCTTACCGCCTAGCTCTATTTTTGATGCAATGGCGCCTTGCCCAGCATCTTTCGTCAGCTGAGCACCAAATTCCGCAATATAGGCAATGCCGATGATCTTCAATATGGTTTCAACATACTTCATATTGACGCCGGCACTTGCTGCAATTTTTTCAATCATTGAGATAATGGCATAGATTTGATCAATTAAATAAAGGAAAATCACACATCCAGTAAAAACGACAAGCATAAAGGCGAAGGTTGGCTTTTGTTCTTTGACGATTAATGCTAAAAAAGTAGCGATTAAACCAAGTCCAACAATTTGTATGATTTCGATTTGTAAGCCCTCCCCTATCCTTGAAATAGAAATACGGCTTTAATCTTTTTAAACAAATCGTCTACAATGGTTGCCACCATAAACAAAATGTAGATAAACCCAAGCAGCGTCACCCACTGAGCGTACTCTTTCTTCCCCATTTGGTCTAAAATCGTATGGAGAAAGGCCACGACGATGCCTACTCCGGCAATTTGAAAAATGACGTTTACATCAACGCCCATGCTCTCGACTCCCTTCCTCTCACATCAATAAAAGAATCAGTAACAATCCGCTTAAAAACCCGAGGCTTCTGACCATTTTTTCATTTTTCGCTTGGGCGATTTCTGCTTCTTTCTCCTCTGATTCCAAATGGCCTAAAGCAAGCTTGATGTACTTTTGCTGAGAAGTGACATCATGCTGGCCAAGTGTTTCTCCAAAGTGTTTCAGCGCCTCATATTCGCCTTTTTTCAATACGGTTTTTTTCCAAACATACTCTAGACTTTCGTTCCATGCATGGCGTGCAGAAAAAGTCCCCACTTTCAGTTTTTCTGCAAATTGTTCAAACAGCTGATTGACAGGAGGACCTACCTGCGCTGCAATTTGCTCTGCCGCCCGCGCTAAAGGGGTTTGACCATACATAATTTCAGCTTCAAGAGACTGGAGAGCAAACCGCAGCTGCCGAATTTGTTTAGGTCTGTCGCTATATCGTTTGGCAAACTCGAATCCTCCCCAAGTCGTGGCCGCGACAATGAAAATAGCGCCAATGAGCTTTAACATACGTCCACTCCCCGCCTCCATTTCATCTCTTGGCCGTCCCCGCCGTACATCCGCCCGATCGTGCCAGGCCCATTGTTTCGATTTAATTCAACATATCGTTCAAACACACGAAGCTCCCATAACGGCTTAAATGAAGGTCGTTTATATACATCTTCAAGTGAATATCCATGAGCTGAGACGATGATGTTGACTCCGGCATGAATCGCTTCTAAAAGTGCCTCGACATCCTCACTTTTTCCGATTTCATCGACAATCATGACCTCTGGGCTCATAGACCGAATCATCATCATCAATCCTTCAGCCTTTGGACACGCATCGAGTACATCAATCCGGTGGCCAAAATGGTGCTGCGGCACTCCTCTGATACATCCGGCGATTTCAGAACGCTCATCAATAATGCCTGTTTTTCTAGGAGGGATTGTCTTTGTGCCTGTACTAGCAAGACGTGCTATATCTCGGAGCAATGTGGTTTTTCCCGTTTGCGGGGGACCAATGATGAGTGTATTGTGCCAGTGCTCTTCATATAAATAAGGAAGAAAAGGAAGCGCAATCCCGATTTTTTCTTTGGCAATGCGGATATTAAATGAAGAGATATCTCTTAACCCTTTGACAAATCCGTTTTCAACGATCACCTTTCCAGCGAGTCCTACCCGGTGTCCGCCAGATATAGTGATATAGCCCTGTTTTAGCTCTTCCTCAAGTGTGTACATGCTGTAATTGCTCAGCCTGCCTAATAGCTGAGACGCATCTTCCCAGGTTGTGTGATAAGAAAGGAAACGTGGTTTTCCTCCCTGCATTAATTCAATAGGACGATCCGTGCGAATGCGGATTTCTTCTATTTGCGCCCATTCTGCCTCTTTTAGCAGCCTGAGTTCTTGTCCAATCGAGTGCGGGAGAATATCCAACAAACTCCGCAACGAATTCCCCTCCTTTTTTTCTTCTCTAAAATGTATGATGTGAGCCGTTAATTATGCCAAGCCGTTTCACTTATAGATCCCAACAAGAATAAACACGACACCAATGAAAATGAACACGAGCTTTGCATAGGATAGCTGCCCGGCAATTTGATAGATTCCAATCGTCATCGTGATAATAAAAATGAGCGGCCCGATGATTGCCAATATACTATTGATGACTACCGCTTTCCGTACATCATTTGTGATTAAAATAAGGATGGCTGCCGTCAGTTCAATGGCGGCGGATAAGAATCTCATGCCTGCCATTGCAGCGACTGACGGGTGTAGACCTGGGAGAAATTGTTTCATATAGAACCTCCAGCTTTTTTTACACTATATGCTTGACCAGCTGGAAGTAGTCTTGTTTTTCAGGAGGGAAGAGAGATGAATGAGAGAATTGAGAGAAGGCCTGCCTTGAGGAGTCATTTTTCCAATAAAAAAGACTGTAAACACGAGGTTTACAGTCTTTTTTCGTTCATTACGCTCTTGAAACGTATGAGCCGTCAGATGTATTAATCACTAGTTTATCTCCTTGGTTCACAAAGAAAGGAACGTTGACGATTAAACCAGTTTCAGTTTTTGCAGGTTTTGAGCCGCCTGATGTTGTGTCACCTTTAATACCAGGCTCTGTTTCTACTACTTCTAGTTCTACTGTGTTTGGAAGTTCTACTCCAAGTGTTTCAGCACCGTACATCACGATTTGAACAGACATATTTTCAAGCAAATATTTCAGCTCATCTTTAATTTGTGCTTCACTTAGTTCAAGCTGCTCATAAGAACTTGTATCCATGAAGACATGCTGATCGCCATTTGCATACAAGTATTGCATTGTTTTTGTTTCGATTTGAGCTTTCGCTACTTTTTCACCTGCGCGGAATGTTTTTTCTTGAATGGCACCTGTACGCAGGTTACGCAGTTTCGAACGAACAAACGCTGCGCCTTTTCCTGGTTTTACGTGCTGAAAATCCACTACTCGCCAAATACCGCCGTCCACTTCAATTGTCAGGCCAGTACGAAAATCGTTTACTGAAATCATTTTGTCATCCTCCTACATTTCACCATCATAATATGATAAGTTCTTTCGGTGAGTGGGTCAATCGTTTATTGCCGTCAGCTGTCAGGACAATATCATCCTCAATTCTCACGCCGCCGACATCTGGCAAGTAAATCCCCGGCTCAACTGTGACGACCATTCCCTCTTCTAAGACGACCTCTGATCGTAAGGAAAGGCCTGGCGCTTCATGTACTTCCATACCTAGCCCGTGCCCGGTTGAATGCCCGAAGTATTGACCATAGCCATACTTTTCAATGATGTCTCGTGTGATGCGATCAGCTTCTTTTCCTGTTAAGCCTGGCTTGATTCTATCCACACCAGCGTTTTCTGCTTCTAATACGATATGATAAATTTCCTTTAGCTTGTCGCTTGGTGTTCCGACAGCAATCGTTCTTGTCATATCAGAACAATAGCCTTTATAGTAAGCACCGAAATCGAGTGTCACTAAATCACCAGATTCAATCACCTTTTCACTCGCTCTTCCGTGAGGCAGGCTTGAACGAACACCTGAGGCCACTATCATATCGAATGAAGATCCTTCAGCACCTTCTTTTCTCATGAAAAATTCAAGCTCGTTCATGACAGCCATTTCCGTCAGGCCCGGCTTGATGTAAGTGAGAATATGATCAAAGGCGTGATCTGCAATCTTCGCAGCTTCCTCTAATATCTTAATCTCTTCACTAGACTTAATCAAGCGCAACTTTTCAACTGATTCAGAGACTGGAACAAGCTCTATACCGCCTGCTTTGGCTACGTACTGCTGATACGTGGCAAATGTCATATGGTTTTGTTCAAACCCAAGGCGTTTCACTCCAAATGCCTTTGCCGTTTGAGCAGCCGTTTCCACAATGTTTCCTTTATGTTCAATGATGTCATAGCCTTTGACTTGATCCTTCGCTTGCTCTGTATAGCGGAAGTCCGTGATAAAAGCTGCCCGGTCCTTTGAAACGACAGCAAGACCGGCTGATCCGGTAAAGCTGGTCATATACTGTAAATTAAAACTGCTTGTAATGACAAGGCCATCGATCTCTAATTCACTTAAAAGTGCTCTTAGTTTTTCAAGTTTCATGATGCTGCTCCCCCTTCACTGACTAAATATCGAATCGCCAATTTATACCCTTCTAAGCCAAGCCCAACGATTTGTCCTTGGCATACTGGAGCAAGTACAGAATGATGGCGGAATTCCTCTCGCTTATGAACATTTGTGATATGTACTTCAATGACTGATAAAGAAATACTTGCAATGGCATCTCTCAGCGCATAGCTGTAGTGGGTAAATGCACCCGGGTTAAACACGACACCATCGTACTGATCTTCTGCTTCATGGAGCGCATCAATCAAATCCCCTTCGTGATTTGATTGAAAGAACGTTAATTGGATGTTTGCTCGTTCTGCGAACTGGAACAAATCTGTCTCTAAATCTGTCAGCGTCTTACTTCCATAAACAGCAGGCTCTCTTTTGCCAAGCCTATTTAAATTGGGTCCATTCAGTACAAGAAAATGAGGCATATGACCACTCCTTCACCCTAATTCAATCTATATCGAGATCTGTTTCTTTTTCCTTAGAAACCTTTCGTTTCCAAAAATATTTTATCATATGAATAGGTGATTTACACTTTATTCTGTCTTTTTCCCGAGTGCCCTCGCAAGCTTCTGACTCGTCAATTCATTATATTCAAACGAAATGCTGTACCCGACAAACATGCCATATAAAATATATAGGCAAAATGTCGTAACAATGGTGCTTTGCTGCAAGTCTTGTACTTGCTTTACATCTGGGAAAATGGGATTAAATACGTAAAAAACGAGCAGCCATAAAAGCCCGCCATAAACCAGACCCATCCAAAAGCCTTTGATCCTTTTTAAAAGCCCATAATAAATAAAGGCGGCTCCAATCGATAAAATTCCTAACAGCATAATACTTATAAAAGTACCAAGTCCTCCCTTTTTCCACTCTCCAAGCACAAATGGCTGAAGCAGCATGTTAGGACTCACCTCTGAAAAATGGAACACATGGGTCAGAAACCCGATAAAGCCCCAAAAAACACCGCCTACAAAGCCTGTAGCAGCTGCTCTTGCCACAAGTGATGTCGTTTGCACGGACTGATTTTTTTCTTCTTGGTTTTTCTTTTCATCACGTTTCATTTGTGAACACCTCCAGCAAGTAGTATGTCCAAAATGTCATGAAAAAAAAGGATTTCCATACGTGAGTGTAAAATTTTCAAAACAGGGTATACTGGCTAAAAAGAGGTAGATAGAATTCTAGTAGATAATCGACCTGTGCGCTAGTGATTTCCCCTCTTTTCCTGTACAATAAAGGTATAAGGAAATGCATGTAAATTACAGGAAACAGGCAGGTTGATGAAATATGTCCAATCAAACAAAACCTCCAGCTTATGGAGGGCAGGCAGTTGTCGAAGGTGTCATGTTTGGAGGTAAGAAGAACTATGTGACAGCGATTCGGCGAAAGGACCAGTCCATTGAGTTTTTGAAGCTTCCCAGGACCTCCAATAAACGAACCGCCTTTCTCAAGAAAATCCCCTTTGTCAGGGGTGTTGCTGCACTTGTTGAAGCAAGTGCAAACGGCAGTAAGCACTTAAACTTCTCCAGTGAGCGATATGACTTAGATCCTTCTGAAGATCATACTCTTGAAAAAGAACAAAAAAGCTCGAAATTATCCATGATTTTCGGCATTGCTGTGATCGGGGTTCTCTCTCTTCTCTTTAGTAAATTTGTCTTTACCCTGGTACCTGTCTTTTTAGCAGAGCTTGTGCGCCCCATCTTTTCAGGGAATTTCGCACAAATCGCAGTGGAAACATTCTTTAAATTGGTCCTTTTATTAGGCTATATTTACTTTATTTCTATGACCCCTTTAATTAAAAGAGTATTTCAATATCATGGGGCAGAACATAAAGTCATAAACTGCTATGAACAGAACCTTGACATCACAGTGGAAAATGTCCAAAAGCAATCCCGTCTGCATTATCGATGCGGCAGCAGCTTTATTTTATTCACTGTCATTGTTGGAATGTTCGTCTATTTACTCGTACCGACAGATCCTTTATGGGTGAGAGTTCTGAACCGCTTGGCGCTCATTCCGGTTGTTCTGGGCATTTCATTTGAAGTGCTTCAGCTCACGAACAAACTCCGAGAAGTGCCTGTGCTTAAAGTGCTTGGCTATCCTGGCCTTTGGCTGCAATTGCTTACAACAAAAGAACCTTCTGACGATCAAGTCGAGGTAGCCATTGCAAGTTTTAATGAACTTCTTCGTTTAGAGGAAGCGTCTTTGAAACAAGCGTCAGATTCTGCTCATCAAGTGATCTAACTTATAAATCCGGTAAATTCCTTCGGAGGTGGACAGTTATGAATCGCCGAGTACATCCTGCTTTTACCATTATTTTCGCTTTAGGTGTTTTGGGATTTGTGTACTTACTCACAACGAACCCAGGCAGACTTTTTACCATGCTGCTGTCTGTTGTGATCATTGGAGCGGCCCTATTTTTCCTATTTAGATGGCTGATGAATCGAAGAACTGGAACAGAAGGCAATCTTTATCGCAAAGCAGTCAAACAATCAAAACGTCGCTACCAGCAGCCTAAACCAAAAACGAAAAGCCAGATGAAAAATCGGGTCACTCATTTGCGAAGCGTGCCGACTGACCACAAGTCTAAGCCCGTCCTTCTCAAAAAGAAAAGCCAAACACATTTGACTGTCATTGAAGGCAAGAAAAACAAAAAGAAGAATCGCGCCTTATTTTAAAATGTCCAGCTTTTTAAAAATTGCTCGGCCTTCTGTCTGCCTAGATCGACGAGTGCCTTTTTCTTTTCTGTCATGAGTTGAAAATCAGTGGCAATGACGTGTTCTACAGGAATAAAAATAATATGACGTTCGTGTTTTGTGGCAATATGTCTTTCGTCATGAGCACCACGCATCGTTTCAAAAAGAGCGCCAAACAGTTCAAACGCATTGCGGATGGAGTGTTGAGGGCGTTCTTTTTCGTTTGGGGTTAATGTGACACCGACGAAAGGTCTTTTTTTCTCTTCAGCAAACAACCAAATTGGAAAATTGCTAAGCACTCCTCCATCTACAATGGTACAAATGCCTTTTGAAGACTTCAGTTTGACAGGTTCGAAAAAATACGGCAGACTGCAGCTCATTCGAATGGCCCTCGCCACGGAAAACCGCTCTGGATTCAAGCCATATGCAGGAAGGTCGTCTGGCAGCACGAGGATTTTTCCATTCGTTAAATCGGACGCAACGATTTTCAGAGAATCTTTTTTGAGGTCTCCAAACACGGTGACCCCTTTTCGTTTTAGCACATCAGTCAGCCATTTTTCCAGCCGGTCTCCTTTATAAAGACCAAGACGCCAGTAAATGGATACCCACCTGAGCATTTTGAACGGGATGAATTGACATCTTCTATCAAGCAATTGATGCTCATCCATTTCATCTAAAAGCTCCCGAATTTCCTGGCTTGTAAAACCTGCTGCGATGAGTGAAGCAATGATTGCTCCAGCACTTGTACCAGCAAGACGGACAAATTGAAATCCTCTCACTTCAAGCGCTTCATAGGCACCAGCAAGCGCTGCCCCCTTAATGCCTCCACCTGAGAACACACCATCTATCTTCATCAAGGAGCCCCCTTTGATTTCACGCTAATAATAGTGTAGGAGCTTTTGCTTTCAATTAGAACTTTAATCAAAAAGGACACCCATGCTGAGGGTGTCCTTTTTGATTAAGATTCTTGATTTGTTTGTTCGTTTTTCTTTTGAATCGCTTTCAGCTGAACAGATCGCTCATCGTTTTCTTCAAAAAATTGAACGAGATCGCCGATGCGGTCAATGCTGTTCCAGCTGAGATGATGTTCAATGCCTTCTACATCATCATAAATTTTCTCTTCATCTACACCAATGATTCTTAAAAATTGCTCTAGCAGTTCATGTCTGTATACGAGACGTTTTCCAATTTTTTTGCCTTTCGGGGTTAAAATTAGACCACGATACTTCTCATAAATGAGGTATTCATCTTTATCTAGCTTCTGAACCATTTTTGTTACAGAGGAGGGATGGACAGCGAGTGCTTCTGCAATATCAGAGACTCTGGCATATCCTTTATCTTCTATCAGCATATAAATTTGTTCAATGTAATCTTCCATACTAGGTGTAGTCATAAAACCCCTCCATAATGCACCTTTACTTAATAATCAACCCAATTCTACACCATCGTTCATTAAAAAACAAGGAGTGTCCTTCGGCTTAACGCTTGTAATTCCAATCATCTGAGGCATATTTCGTTTTTGCGAGATGATGGACAAACGCTAATTCTTCATCTGTCAGCTCATAAGGTTCAAGCTCAATATTTAATCCTTTTTCAAACCCTCTTTTAAACGCAGCACGCGCATCGTCTATTGTACATGTTCGGTCTGAGATTTCATTGATGGCAACCGCTTTGTTTTTAAAGCTTCGCTGCATCCGTTCTCTCACCCGGTCGTTTGGATAAAGGAACAAATCGAACAATTTGTCCTCATCAAGGTCAATTAAAATAGATCCATGCTGGAGAATGACACCTTTTTGTCTCGTCTGAGCACTGCCCGCTACCTTTCTGCCTTCTACAACAAGCTCGTACCAAGAAGGGGCATCAAAGCATACAGATGATCTTGGGTTCTTTAAGCTTTCCTTTTCTTTATCTGTACGAGGAATGGCAAAATACGCATCGAGTCCCAGCTCTTTAAAGCCCTCTAAAATGCCTTCTGAAATAACGCGGTACGCCTCTGTCACCGTCGCTGGCATTTCTGGATGTTCCTCTGACACAATCACGCTGTAGGTCAGCTCCTGGTCATGAAGTACTCCCCGTCCTCCGGTTGGTCTGCGGACAAATCCAAGACCATATCGCTTGACGGCTTCTAGGTTGATTTCTTTTTCAACGTTCTGAAAATACCCAACAGATAATGTCGCCGGATCCCATCCATAAAAACGGATAACAGGCGGGATGAGCTTCTCACTATGCCAATAAAGCAAGGCTTCGTCCATTGCCATGTTAAAGGCAGGGTCTTGGTTTCCTGAATCAATGAAACACCATTTCTCTTTTTGCATATAAAATCCCTTCTCTTTTACGTAGTCAATGTTAGATGATGGTGGTGACCACCGGTTTTCTCTCTTCATCAGTCTATCAAATAGGGACGGAATTGAAAATAATTCTTACCATTTATGATGACAAGTTTCTTATGCTTTACTATAATAGTATTTGTCTAAAACGTACCATCAGACAGGCTACTGTGCTGATGCTCAAGAAGGAGTCGAGTTGTATTGTCAATATTCAACTATATCGTCCTCTCACTTTGTGGACTTTTCGTTCTTTATTCCATCGGCAGCTACATTTATCAGCAGCGCATTATGAAAACGCTGACGGAAGAAGAATTTATTAAAGGTTACCGCAAAGCCCAGCTCATTGATGTGAGAGAGCCAAATGAGTTTGAAGGCGGACATATTTTAGGGGCTAGAAATATTCCCCTTTCCCAGCTAAAGCAGCGCAAAAATGAAATACGTCCTGACAAGCCTGTTTATCTCTATTGTCAAAATAATTTTAGAAGCGGAAAAGCAGCCCAAACTTTACGTAAAAACGGCTGCCGTGAGATTTATAATTTAAAAGGCGGCTTTAAAAAATGGGGCGGCCGCATTAAAACGAAAAACTAACAAAAAAGACTCTGGGAGCATGATTCCCCCTGAGTCTTTTTTCTTTATTTTCTTTCAAAAACGAGAACTGGATTCCGTGCGGCCTTTGTTTCGTCCATACGTTTGACGACCGTTGTATGCGGCGCTTCCTGCACCACTTCAGGATTCTCTTCTGCTTCTTTCGCAATTTGAATCATTGCTTCGATGAATGCATCAAGTGTTTCTTTTGATTCTGTTTCAGTCGGTTCAATCATGATACATTCCTCTACATTGAGCGGGAAGTAAATCGTTGGCGGATGATAGCCAAAATCAAGTAATCGTTTGGCAATATCCAGTGTCCGCACACCTAATTTTTTCTGACGTTTACCTGAAAGGACAAATTCATGCTTACAATGACGATCAAACGGCAAATCATAATGAGCACTTAAGCGGCGCATCATATAATTCGCATTTAACACAGCATTATCGGTTACAGCCTTTAAGCCGTCTGGCCCCATCGAGCGGATGTACGCATAGGCTCTGACGTTAATGCCAAAGTTGCCATAGAATGGCTTCACGCGCCCAATTGATTCTGGACGGTCATGATCAAAGTAAAAACGGCCTTCCTTCTTCACAAGCACCGGCTTTGGCAAATAAGGAATTAATTCCTTTTTAACGCCAACAGGACCTGAGCCAGGACCTCCGCCTCCGTGCGGGCCTGTAAAGGTTTTATGAAGATTTAAGTGGACAACATCAAATCCCATATCTCCTGGTCTTGCTCTGCTTAAAACAGCGTTCAAGTTGGCTCCGTCATAATAAAGCTTACCACCCGCTCCGTGAACGATTTCAGCCATTTCTAAAATATTTTCTTCAAAGAGGCCTAGTGTATTCGGGTTAGTAAGCATTAAAGCAGCTGTTTCTTCATTAACAACGCGGCGTAAATCTTCTAAATCAACAAGCCCGTTTTCGTCAGATGCGACGGTAATGGTTTCAAATCCAGCGACTGTCGCAGATGCCGGGTTCGTTCCATGAGCAGAATCAGGCACAATGACTTTTGTACGCTGATGATCTCCTCTTGCTTCATGGTACGCACGGATCATCATGAGTCCCGTCCACTCGCCGTGTGCTCCTGCCGCAGGCTGTAATGTCACAGCGTCCATTCCCGTAATTTCTTCAAGATGTTCACCTAGATCGTATAGTAATTCTAATGCACCTTGTACAGTGTCTGCCTCTTGTAGCGGATGAACCTGCGAGAACCCTGCAAGGCGTGCAACCTTTTCATTAATCTTTGGATTATATTTCATCGTGCAAGAGCCAAGAGGATAAAATCCGGAATCAACCCCATGATTGCGTCTTGATAATGCTGTATAATGACGCATAATATCAAGCTCAGATACTTCAGGAAGCTCAGCATCCTCATCACGGATGTACGTCTCATCAAATAAAGACGGGATCTCCTGTTCAGGTACATCTAAATCAGGCAGGCTGTACCCTATTCTTCCTTCTTTAGATAATTCAAAAATAAGCGGCTGATCTTGTTTATTCATGGCGATCCCCCAATTCCTTGATAAACGTATCAATTTCTTCTTTTGTTCTTAACTCTGTCACGGCTACAAGCATGTGCTGCTGAAGCTCTGGGTAGTCTAGCCCTAAGTCGTAGCCGCCGATGATTCCTTTTTCAAGCAATCGTTTATTGGCTTCTTTCACAGGCTCCTGTAACTTGATCACAAATTCATTAAAATGAGCTCCTTCTACATCCGCCTGCAGTCCATATTTTTCTGCTTGCGTCTTGGCATAATGGGCTTTTTGCACGTTTTGATAGGCGATGTCTTTTATGCCTGTTTTCCCTAGTGCCGTCATGGCAACAGAAGCAGCTAACGCATTTAATGCTTGGTTTGAGCAAATATTTGACGTCGCTTTATCTCTTCGAATGTGCTGTTCACGCGCTTGAAGGGTCAGAACAAATCCACGAACACCATTTTCATCTTCTGTCTGCCCGACTAAACGACCTGGCACTTTTCTCATCAACTTTTTCGTCACGGCAAAATATCCGCAGTGAGGTCCGCCAAATGCAGCCGGGATGCCGAACGGCTGCGCATCACCAACGACAATATCTGCCCCGAGTTTTCCAGGAGGCGTCAATAGTCCGAGTGCGAGGGGATTGCTAGAGACAATGAATAGGCTTTTTCCTTTATGTGCAATGGGTTCAATGTCTTTTAACGGCTCGACTACACCAAAAAAGTTTGGATATTGCACGAGAACTGCTGCTGTATCATCGCAGACCGCCTTTTCCAATGCAGCTAGATCTGTCTGCCCTTTTTTCGCAGGCACTTCAACAACTTCAATGTTTTGTCCTTTGGCGTATGTTTTCAGCACCGCTCTTGATTCAGGGTGAACCGTTTCAGAAACAACCACTTTTTTCTTCTTTGTGTGTCCCGCAGCGAGCATTGCCGCTTCAGCCAGTGCCGTCCCGCCATCATACATCGAGGAGTTGGCAAGATCCATACCAGTCAGCTCAGCAATCATTGTTTGAAATTCAAAGATTGCTTGCAATTCACCTTGCGAAATCTCAGGTTGATAAGGTGTATACGCTGTATAAAATTCAGAGCGTGAGATGACATGATCGACAATGACAGGCTGGTAATGATCATATACACCAGCTCCAAGAAACGATGCATAGGAAACTGTATCCTTATTCTTTGCAGCTAGTCGGGATAATTCCCTGACAAGTGCTGTTTCAGATGCGGCTTCTTTGATGTTGTATGCTCCTTTGAATCTAACTTTCTCTGGGATATCTGAAAAAAGCTCATCAATCGACTGAACGCCGATGACATCCAGCATTTCTTTTTGATCTTGCTCTGTTTGCGGCAAATACCTGTGCTTCATCCTCTATTCCCCCTCGTTATTTGGCTCTTTTATAAAATGGTGTTGCGACGATTTTGGCTTTTAGACGTTTTTTGCGAACTTGTACCTCCACCTCTGCCCCAAGCTCCGCCACTGAGGTTTCGATCAAAGCAAGCCCGACATTTTTCTTTAATGTTGGGGATTGAGTGCCCGTTGTAACAATCCCAACCTGCTTTTCTCCTGAAAAGACTGGATAATCTGTACGCGGTATCCCTTTATCGATCATTTCAATGCCGACAAGCTTTCGTTTCAGTCCCTCTTCTTTTTGTTTTTTAAGTGCAGCTTTTCCGATAAAATCAGCTTCTTTATCCGTTTTGACAGCAAAACCAATGCCGCCTTCTAATGGAGAGATATCCTTTGTCAGCTCCTGGCCATAAAGCGGAAGTCTTGCTTCAAATCTCAAGGTGTCACGTGCACCGAGTCCGCATGGAATGAGTCCTTTTGGCTGCCCCGCTTCTAATAAAGCTGACCAAAGGTGGACCGCATCTTCTGACTGACAGTAGATTTCAAAGCCGTCTTCCCCTGTGTAGCCTGTTCTGGAAACGAGCACTTCTTTATTTGCGACCTCAGCTTTTGATAAAAACGTAAATGGCTTAAGCGATGTCACCTCTTCATCTGCCACTTCTCTGATGATGTCAGCTGCAAGAGGTCCTTGAAGCGCTAGCAAGGCGGTTTGATCAGAAATATTTTTGATCAATACATCATCCTTCTCTTGGTTCTTCAAAAGCCAATCCACATCTTTTTCGATATTTGATGCATTGATGACAAGTAAATAGTGATTCTTTTCTTTTTGGTAGACGAGCAGGTCATCTACCGTTCCGCCATCTTCATAACACATGGCTGTATACAGTGCCTTACCGTCTGTCAGCTTAGACACATCATTGGTTAATAACCTTTGTAAAAATGGAAGGGCATCTTGACCTTTGACGTCCACCTCACCCATGTGAGACACATCAAAAAGCCCTGCTTTTGTTCGAACAGCTTCATGTTCTTCTTTAATGGAAGAAAATTGGACAGGTAATTCCCAGCCCCCGAAGTCAATGGTTTTTGCGCCAAACGTTTCATACGCATGAAAAAGCGGTGTTCGTTTCAACATCAATCGTTTCCCCCTTTTTTCTTACAGTGCAAATGCAAGCTGAATTTTCAGAAAAAAATCACAGCAAAAAAGGACAGAGCGCTCCCTTTTATCAAAAAGAAGTCTCTGTCCTTGCACCTGAAAGTTTACAGCACAATATCATTGTGCGTTTTCCCCTTTGGTGGTTTGCTAAAACCCTTAAGCAAACACTCTCCAGAGTTGCGTCCGGTAAGAGTACTTTTGCCTGAGAGATTCACTGAATCATTCAGCTTGCTCCTTCGGCGCCTGCCAGTGCAAATAACCGCCAAGTCTCTCCCCATACCATCATCCGCTCATATTTTTCACATTTATTGGACATACTATCAAAATGGGTGACTTATTTTCTAGATCACTTATCAACATCCTACCATTAGAAATGGATGAAGAGCAACAGAAAAATCATTAACATTTTTAAAATAACCTTTCGATATCGTTCGCTTTTATTCATATATCTAGTCTTTTAGAGACCTCTAAAAAAATGAAGCGTTTAAAAACAGAACAATTTTATCAGATCCTACTAGAAAGAAAGGCAGGCGACCACATTGAATATTCAAACGATTTTTGATCAGGAATGGGCAAATGAATTTCAGCAGCGGCTTTCAGCAGACGGCCCCTGGGCGAACTGGGATATGTATCGTTTAGCGACGCAGGTTCAAAAAGTCACAGCCATTGATTCATTCGAGGGGCTGCAAGCTCCCGCGCACCTGCCTGCGTTCACACCTTTAAAGCACCAGCTCGAAGTAGCCAGAAGAGTCGTAGAAGAAATGAATGGGAAAGCCATTCTAGCAGATGAAGTGGGACTTGGAAAAACCGTAGAAGCAGGACTCATTATCAAAGAATACATGATTCGTGGACTTGCCAAAAAGATTCTCATTCTCGTCCCCGCCTCCCTTGTGTCTCAGTGGGTACAGGAGCTGCGGACGAAATTTTATATTGATGCTGTTGAACAAAAAAAGAGCTATGTGTGGGAGCAGTGTGACGTTGTCGTTTCCTCTATTGACACAGCCAAAAGACAGCCGCATCGAGACACGATTTTATCGATTGCCTACGATATGGTCATTATCGATGAAGCACACAAACTGAAAAACAATAAAACGAAAAACTATGAATTTGTGAGAAACCTGAATAAGAAATTCTGCCTGCTGCTGACAGCGACACCTATTCAAAACCGGATCGGAGAAATATTTAATCTTGTTTCCCTTCTGAAGCCAGGACACCTAGGAAATGAACATCAATTTAAAGATATCTTTGCCAAAAAGGACTTGCAGCTTGAAGACCATGACCGATTAAAACAGCTCGTCAATAAAGTGATGATTCGAAACCGAAGACAAGACACAGGCATCGAGTGGACAAAACGGCATGTCAAAACGATTTCCATTGATTTCTCTCCGACAGAACAAGCATTGTATGATGAAATCTGCAAGCTGAAAGAGAATCCGTCTTATACAAAGCATATGTTTTCCATTATGACCTTGGAACGAGAATGCTGTTCAAGCCGTGAAGCAGTTTATATGACGATTAAAAAAATGCAGGAAGAAGAAAAGCATATTCTCGGATCTTCTGCTATAACGCAAATCATGGAGAAAATCAATCAAGTGGAGCAAAACTCAAAGGCGCTTGAAGTCGTCAAACTCATTCAGCAGTTAAATGAGAAGGTCATTATTTTCACCGAATACCGCGCCACACAAATTTATTTACAATGGTTTCTACAGCAAAATGGCATCAGCTCTGTGCCATTTCGAGGCGGCTTTAAGCGGGGCAAAAAAGATTGGATGAAAGATTTATTCAGAGAACGGGCGCAAGTGTTAATTGCGACAGAAGCTGGCGGCGAAGGGATCAATCTTCAGTTTTGTAACCAAATCATTAACTACGACCTCCCGTGGAACCCGATGCGTTTAGAACAGAGAATTGGACGTATCCACCGCCTTGGTCAAGAGCGGGATGTCCACATTTACAATATGTCAACAAACGGAACAGTTGAAGAGCATATTTTAAAGCTTTTATATGAGAAAATTCAGCTGTTTGAAAACGTCATAGGCGATTTAGATGATATTTTAACGAGGATTGATATTGAAGATGTCGAAACAAAGTTGCATCAAATCCTCTTCCAGCATGAACCGGACGGAGACATGAAAAAGAAATTAACCCAGTTTACTTCTTATTTAACTGAAGCACAAACACCACTTTTAGAAAAAAGACAGCAAGGCTCATAAAGGAGAGTTGATCAATGGAGCAGCATGACATTCACACCTTTCTTCTCCGTTTTTTCAAAGCGAATCAATGCAGCATATTAGAAGAAAGTGCAGGACATATGACCGTACAGCTGACAATCGAAATGGATAAATTGATTATGAACCGTCCTTTTTATTGGCACTGGCTTGAAAAAACTGGCGGTGTACCTGAACCGCGGCAATTGACATTCATCACAGATCAAAAAAAAGCGGGTGATACGACCAATGGTGAATTTATCCATTTCGGCTCCCCCCGGTTATTTCAAATATTTGAGGCGGTCAAACAACAGGGCCGTTTTATCCGGCTTTATGAACGAGTCAGCCCGCTCACGAACAACCAGATCGCCCTTGAGCCATGGCTTGGTCTCAATGTAAAAATTTCTTATCTTGCAGACCGGAAGAAGGATAAGCTTTTATCATTAGGCCTTCATCTCATTCGCGGAGAAGTCATTGAACAATTTCAAGAAAAGCTGGAAGCTCGTGAGCTGTCGTCTCAAATTCCCGATTATTGCTTTACAATGAGTACAATGATTAAGCCTGAAAGCGGAATCAAACGGCTCTACAGCCTCATGGAGCGTTATGCCCATGAGGAGCCGGACGACTGGGCAGTGCGAGCCGTTCAAAAATGGAAGGAAGACTTCGAACTTTTAAACCAATTTTATGAAGGGACTTCAGACACATCTGTAGAATATGAAATAGAAAGACAAGCACTTAAAACTTTATATGAACCAAAAATCAGTCTTACGATTGAAAATGGCGGACTTTTTTACTTACAGCAAAAAAGAGGAGGTTGACTCATGGTCCCCCTCCCCTTTTATGTGACATACAATTTTCGATCAGTCTAAAGCTAAGTTTGTCTGTTTGTATTGGGCGGAAACATGACGCAAGCAAACTATGAGGTCTTACCACCTATGTCTTTCCATTTCATGCGTTAAGTGCCTGAAATACATGATTCAGTATTTTAGGAGGGTATTTGTATGGAAAAGAAAACGAACAAATTAGACAGTGAATGGATTCAATTATTACGCGAAGCTCGCAAGGCAGGACTAACAGTTGAAGAAGTCCGTCATTTCCTCAAATCAAATGAAAAGTCCTCTGAGTCTCCCCCTCTGGTAAGAAGTCATTCTATCAAACCTTTCTGAATGTGCTATAATATCGAAAGGAAGGTGATGACATTGATTGGCCAGCGTATTAAACAATACCGCAATGAAAAAGGCTACTCACTATCAGAACTGGCCGAAAAGGCTGGGGTAGCGAAGTCTTATTTAAGCTCAATAGAAAGAAACTTGCAAACAAACCCCTCCATTCAATTTCTTGAAAAAATCTCCGCTGTTCTGGACGTCTCGGTTCATACACTTTTAAACGAAAAAGATGAAACCGAATACGATGGTCAATTAGATAGTGAATGGGAAAAACTAGTTCGAGATGCAATGACATCAGGGGTTTCGAAAAAGCAATTTCGTGAATTTTTAGATTATCAAATCTGGAGAAAAAAGCAAGAAGAGGAGTAAAGCGCACGTTTTAGCGCATACTCCTCCAATTGCTATGCAGACCTTGATATCAGCCTAAAGACTGGCTTTATTTTTTATCTTCGCTGTGTGCTTTTTCGTTTTCTTTCACGTAGCCTTTTTCATCCGTATGCTTTTTTGGATTGATCGTTAAACCATTCCACTGAGTCGCTTCGAAGGAAAGATCAATTTGAATCGCATCGCCTTGGTATTTATTTTGGATATAGTGACCAGCTTTATCCTTCGTCTGGTCATTGATAAATTCAATGATCATTTCCACTTTATCGTAATCAAACGGATTCTTTGGAATGCCGTCATACTCTGGAGCCACTGTTCCATCAACAGTTGCTACATTAATTTTCCCACTTTCATGTAAAAACTTCTCATCGACGGCATGACGAAGCTTTTCAAATGCGGTCTGATCCTGTTTTGACGTTAATTGATGCAAGTCAAGCAGGTTTGCATGGTTTAAAATAATATTTTTCGGATAACCATTTCCACCTTCGGCTCCAACCGTAAGAACACTCACCTGAAACTGGCTGAGAAATTCTTCAGCTGTATTTTTACCGCCATTCTTCGCGGAAGATCCATCAGTAAACTGGCTATAATCAAGACTCATCAGCACTTGGTTTATCGCTAGTGATCCCTTATTATCAAAATGAAATTCTTTCTTGATCCGATCACCAGGTTTTAAGTTCGAAAGGTTGATGGCGCCGGAGTTCTCTTTAGCAGATAAATCCAGCTCTCCTGTCGAGTAGACCGCGTTTGCCTTTTCAATATCATTAAACGCCGCCCATGTTCCCCCGCCAATTAATGCAAGACCTAAAGCCCCTGATAATACACCTAAACGAATTGATTTCTTCATTGCCATGAATAATAAACCCCCTAATTTATTGTTTTATTGAAACCTGATTAGGTTACAAACGATTTAAGCTTGTTCCTCTTTCATATGTACATCAGCCGTGTGTCTACGATGTTTCGCTGCGCCCACAAAATGAATGGTTGAATAAACGAGCAGCATGACACCTGGTATGATAAGGAGCAAAGCAGTTCCAGCAGATGTCCCTGCATACGAAAGAAGCTTTCCTGCATAAGGGATGCTTACTCCCATATACTGCGCAGTTACCTGATCCGCTTTTACCAGCGTGCCGTCCTGATACATATTATTGTCACCCTTCGTCTCAAACGCTTTATTTTCACCCTTTCCCTTCACCCCAACAATTCGGTGGGTCACAAAGGACTGATCCTGCTTTGTTTGAAACGTAACAATATCTCCTTTTTTGAGCGTCTCAGGTGAGGCGACCTGCTTTACAACAATCAGTGACCCAGCTGAAAATTCTGGTTCCATCGAACCTGATAATACTTGCTTCAATTGATAACCGAAGATCTGAGGTTCTCCTCCTGTTGTTCTTGATGACAACACGACAATAATAGAGGCTATCATCACCGTGAACACCATCACATAAAGAATACTCCCAGACATCTTCATCCATTTTTTCATAACCCCTTCTCCCCTTCGCCTATCATTTTTTCACTTTAAAAGACAGCTCCATTTAGGACGCCTTTTCTTGACACTTTGAGAGCACCATCGGTTTAGACCAAAAGTACGCCTGATCAGATGCGCCAAACCCTTTAGGATAATAGATTTTAAATGCATAGCTGCCATTTGTTTTTGCTTTATCTGTCGTGACAGTCGCTGTTTCTTGCGACAACAGGGACTTTATGAAGCCCTTTTCAAGAATATGACCATCTTGTAATGGCTTCTGACCATTTCCTATTTTATGTAATTCCCACTTCCATTCAGAGTACGCAATAGGCTGTCCACTATTTTTTAGTGTCATGCTCAGCTTTTGAGGTGCGCAGACTGTTCCTTCGATCATCGTTTGATCGATAAGCTCCAATTGACTTTGATCCCATTTTTTAGGCTGACAATGCTGATCTGTCTGTTCAAAATTTTCACATGTTTTCATGACAAAGCTTTTGTGCTCGACATCGTTAAAAGAAGCATTTGTTGGTGTCATAATGGAAGATGTCAAAATCAAACAAATGGCACAAAAGAGTACAAAGAGCGACTGTTTCATTCATTCCTTCAACTCCTTGAACTTTTGTTCTTTAAAAAGAACGATTATATACAGTATAAGGAAATACCTATAAAACCCAAAACGTCAAATTAGTCCATTTTGTTCTTAAACAAGAACCATTACGAGAAAATTCTCCCATTTTCTCATTTTTTCACCATATTCAATATTTTTTTGTGTGACATTTGTACTTCTTAAAACTTACATAAAAATGCAGGATTTGGTCAGGATATGAAGAAGGTGAGGTGATGTTAAGTGAAATATGGAAAAAGCATAATCATGCTCAGTTTACTGCTGAGTCCTATGATTCTAGAGGACAAACCCGTTGATGCGAGAGGTTTGACTGCCGCCGCAGATCAATGGGAAACGCGTGCAGTCAAAGAAGCAAAAAAAAGATACCCGCTAACGCAAGTCTTATTTAAACAAAAAGTATGGGACCGCCACCGCGACAAGGAATCTGTGAAACAGTATCATATTACGTTAAAAGACCATACAAAGGAATTTGGGGTGTTCGTCACCATTTCCTATAACCCTTACTCAAACAAGGTGAATAAAGTGATTGTTGTGGAGGAATACAGCTAAAGTGGCATAAAAAAACCGCCTGCTGGGCGGCTTTTTACTTTCGTCGATGGCGCTGGCGTTTTTTAAGCATCATGGAGAAGCCAAACGGCAAAACCCCAAATAAACGCTGTGAAAACGGCGGTTTCGTTTCCATTTTTTCTTGTTTGTGTTCCTTCCGTTCGTCACGTGGTGTATTCATATATTTAATGATTTCCTGCGTCATATATTTTACATAGTCATTTGTTTTCAAGCACATTCACCTCTTCTTCCTTCAAGTGTTACCAGGAAGAGTATGATTTTATACACTGGCTAATCAGGATTTGCCCATCTCATTGATTTCACCGGTCTTCCAATCCAGCATCAGTTCACGCTCATCGGATAAACCATCTTTTGTTTTCACCTTCACCAAAACAAGGACAAGTTCTTTCTTTAGATCGCATTTCATCCGCTTCAGTGTCACACGGCCTTCCTCAGTATCAATATGGGTTTTCTGTTTCTCACAAATATGTTCTACTGTGCTGGCAGCTTCACTCACACCCACCCTAAAAAGCTGCTGTTTTTTATAAAAAGAAATCGTCAGCTCTGCACTTTTCAGTTCTTTTTGAACCCCCATCGTTACCGCCCCTAGGATCAAGAGAAAAAATAAAATTGCCGCAAGTACATGCGGATAGATAAACCCTTCCTCTCTTTTCACGATTTACGAACCACTCCTTTATATGTGAAAAAAACGGCTTCATACACTTTACCAGATCCATCTGTGACTTTAAGAATCGCTCTATGCTGACTCGTTCTCACGTGAAATTGTTTCACATTATGCAATAAAGGAAGATGTCCAGCTTGATCCGTTCGTTTTCGAAGCATCTCTTGGTATGGCTCAATCGTTACCACTCGCCCTTGATCGGAAATATACTCTAACACTTTTCCTCCTTTCACCGATTTGACAGCAGCTGCACGACTTAATTCCTCATCTAATTGCAGGACAGTCTGTTTCCACTCCATTTGGGAAAATCGATTGATGTCTTCAAATGGACGAGCTTTCTCAGCTGCTGAAAAGATCAGCACACAGCCAAAAGAAAGAAATAGAAATAGCTGCAATTGCCACAAAGCTTGTAGAAGGGTAAAAGCTTGGTCATCGCTCCACATGCCGAAAGCATATGGTCTCTTTTTTTTGTACTTTGTATGAAACACATCCCTTCTGTTTACGCCAATTGAAAACATACGTGATCTCGCCTCTCTTCTTTTTGATGGAAGATGTTGTCCCATTTATGAACGCTTCATTCATCTGTTCATGTAAAACCTGATAAGCTTCAAGCTTGGCTCTCACTTCCTTTTTCCCCATCATGAGTTTTTCATAGGCTGGCATGAGCACTAGGGCAGCAAATAGAAAGAGATGACAAGCAAACAGCGTTTCAAACGTACTAAATCCTCTATTGTTTTTGAACATGGATTCGCCCGCTTCCTAAATAAATCGTGAGTTTATACGTTTGACTACCAAATTCGACAATGAGAGATCCACCGCTGCTTGGATGTCCGTTTGCATTAAAATAGATACCTTGCGAGAATGTAGAAGTTTTAATGCTGCCCTTTTTATGTTGATAAGAAGCAATGACTTCGTTACTCTTTTGATCTATTACCTGATAAGATACATGCGGCGGATGGATCTCAACATGTACACGTGTTTTTTTGATAAATGCAGTATATGATGCCAATTGAAGATCTTGTTTCATGATGTTTACTTGTCTTTTGGCTTCAGCGCTCTCTATTATATTTGGGATTTTCCCTCCCATGATCGACAATACAATCGATAAAACAAGTAAGATCATCAGCTGTTCAATCAGGGTAAAACCCTTCTCATGTAAAAATAATTTATTCATGCTTCACGTTGCCGTTTTGAATGACAATCGCTTTTCCATTAGGACAAGTTAATCCCTTTTTGACATAACCTTCTTTTTCTAATTCATCTAAAGATGGCGTCTTCCCATCATGCTCCAATTCATATGCCATCACTTGTGTGCTGACCATTGATTTAAGCCCTTCACAGCCCTTTGCCTGAATAGCTTGGTGATGACGTGTGATATTTGGTAAGGTAATGAGTAAAAGAATGGATATTACGAGCATGACTATTAACATTTCTAACAGGGTAAATCCTTTATCATTCATGTCTCTGTCCTCCTTCTTACACTTGCTCCATTAGTTGATACATTGGTAAAAGAATAGATAAATACACGATGAGTATAAGAAGTGCTGTTACCCCATAAATAACTGGCTGCAGCCAAGAAATCCATTTTTCAATTTTTAGCTCTGCATTCTCTAATAGAAATTGGCTGTACGTGTACATTTCTCTCGCAAGCATTCCGCTGGCTTCACCATGCTTGATAATGGCTGCAAAATGTTTTTCGAAAAAAGGAGACACGCTTACTTGATGGGCCATGCTTTCTCCTTTTCTTAACTCTCCCATCATTTGTTCACCTATTTCTTGAAGAAAAGGCAGGTAGCTTTGCTGTTTAAAAGCTTGCAAACCTTCGTACATCGATAACCCAGCCTGAAGCAGTCCACTTAGCTGAAGAGAAAAAAGGTACGTATGCATCAGCTGCATCCCTTTATATAAAAAAGGCAGCTTACTCATCACCCTCAGTTTCTCAAGGGTCGACTTTTTCCTAAAAAAAACAGCATAATATCCAATAAGACAGATACACAGACAACTAGTGATGAGCAGAAAAGCATGAAGGAATTGAAATAGTCCAAACATCCCTTGAATCAGCCAAGACATGCGGGTATCCATCGATGAGTACAAAACAGAAAATTGAGGAATGATCATTTGCTGAACGAGTACCAGCACGACCAAAACCGTGAAGATGAGGAAAAGCGGGTAACGTAACATACGTTTAAACGTGTCTAACTGTTTGATTTTTTTCTCTAAAAAACGGGCGCTTTGTTCTAAAGCACGTGCTAGACTGCCATGCTTCTCAGAAAAACATAGTATAGCGATGACTTCCCGCTGAAAATGGAGTCTTTCAAGCACTACATAAAAAGGCTCGCCTTCGTGCAGCCACTGAATACCTAGTTTTAATTGCTGCCGCTGTTGTTTCGATAACTGGATATTCACCATCACTAATGCCTCAATCAATGTATATCCAGCCTGAATCAATTGAGCCAGTTTTGATAGGCATTCAGCTTGATCCTTTTTAGACCATACTTTAGAGGCTCGCTTCTTCATAAACCCAGCGGTGATATGTGTTTTTCGATAAATAGCCTAGTGCCACTCCTTTACGAATTAATTTTTGCAATGTTTCATATGACGAATGAGCATATTCTCCTTTCGCCTCTTTCATACACTCACCAAGCTCTTTTCCGAAAAGCAATTCAAATACATTTGTTCGTCTGAAAGGCCGATTTAATTTGCAGTAAAGCTGACATGTTTCTCCGCAAAAAGGACATATGAGCTCAATTAATCGCTGGGCAGCAATCGCAACCATGGTTTGTTCGAGTTCATTCATCGTGACACCAAATTCAAGCATGCGGTAAAGGGCTCCTTTTGCATTTTTTGCATGGAGCGTACTCAATACTAAATGGCCTGTCAGTGCTGCTCTAATCGCCGTTCTGGCCGTTTCAGCATCTCTTATTTCTCCTAGCACAATCACATCTGGATCATGTCTTAAAATAGCGCGTAATCCAGCGGCATACGTGATGCCGGCTTTTTCATTCACTTGAACCTGCAGCACTTCTTCATTCCTTGTTTCGACAGGATCTTCAAGAGTAATAATATTTCGGTTAAAATTCTTTTTTGCAAACTGGATCAATGAATATAGTGTTGTCGTTTTCCCTGAATTTGTTGGCCCAGTAAATAAAATGAGTCCATGCGAGTGGTTTAAAAAGGATAATAATCTGGCTGAGGCTTTCGGAAATAATGATAGATGTTTTATTTTCGGAACATGATCCTGCGGTAAAATTCTGATCACTAAGCTCTCATCATTCACTGTCGGCAAGGTAGACATCCGAATAAACACTTGACCGTTTCTTAGCATCACAGCTAGTGAGCCATTTTGCGGCCTCCTTTTTTCCCCGATATCCATAGAAGATAAAAACTTAAAATGTGCAATAAGCCTCTCTCCGCTTTTTTTATCAATCGTTCGCTGCTGGATTAAATCTGAATCAACACGAAATGACACCGAAGCTTCCTTTTCTTTTGGCACAATATGCACATCAGAAGCCCTCATGCGGCATGCTTCTTCTAGCAGCTCTTGCCTTAAATATTCAATTCCATACAAGTGGATCACTCCTTTCTCTGATCACATTGTAGAATGGCGGAACGTGATTGACAAAAGAGCAATTTATCATTTTCATGACTAATAAATGATGAAAACCCTCAACTCACGATGCATTACATCATTTTTTAGAAAAGAGCATATAAAAAAACCTGACTTTTACAAGTACAGGTTTTTTGGTCATGATGTGGCTTCTTGCGGCTGCTCTTCAAAGATACGAAATCCTCTTTTTTCTAACGCTTTTGCAAGGCTATGCTCAGTATTTACTTTTGAGAAATCAATGCCCAGTTTCACTACAGTTTGAGCGATCTCTGGGCGGATGCCTGAAATAATCGTCTCAATTCCTAGCAGCTTCGCACTATCGACCACTTTAAACAGCTGATAGGCCACCATCGTATCAACAACGGGAACACCAGAAATATCAATAAATAAGTGCGTTAGACGCAATCTTGAAGCCTGTTCTAGTACGGATTCCAGAATGATTTTGGCCCGGTACGTATCGATCTCTCCAATCAGCGGCAAAATCCCAATTTCCTTTGATACTGGAATAACAGGTGCACTCAGTTCTTGAATCATCTCTCTTTGTGCATTCAGCTGACTGATTGTCACGCGGTCATATTCTTCTGATAAGCGCTCAATCATGTCATCAAATGTGGCGTGAAAGTGCTGATTCCACTGACACACATCTTGCAGCGTCACTTCAAGCTCTGTTTCTTGGGTGAATGTCTCAATTCTCGAACAGAAAATGTGGCGGAAGATCTTAAATTGTCCAATGATTTCATATAACGGCACCTCGTGCACTGCTCGATCACGTGCAATATCAACAGACCACTTTTTCAAATGGTTTTCTACTTTGTCAGACAGTGTCACAAGCGTGGCTGCAATGGTTTGAATAAACGCTGTGTTCTGTTCCTTCAGCTTCTTTTCCGTTTCCTCTGAAGCATGTTTAGAATATAATGAGCCTTCTTCTGTTCTTGTTTTTAGCCATTCTTCGGTCATGACAGGGGCTTCTTTTAGGATAAATTCGTATAATTGCTTTGATTTTTCATTTTTCATTTATTTCTTTCGCTCCTTTTTCACTAAAACTCGTGACATACAACTTTTATGTATAAATGACCGCAGATGGTGAACAATATCATTACACGTTTGATATTGGGCTATAGCCAAGTGGTAAGGCAATGGACTTTGACTCCGTGATCGTTGGTTCGAACCCAGCTAGCCCAGTTCAGCACAAAAACGAAGACGGCTGAAGCATGTTTCAGCTGATCTTCGTTTTTTATTAGGAAACTGATTGATGAATCGCTTTCTTTTTTGATATTTTCATGAGTTCTCCTGGATTATAACCTACTACCAATTTATTTCCATCAATAATGATTGGTCTCCGGAGCAGCTTTGGTTTTTCAATGAGAAGCTGCAAAACCTCGTTTACTTTTAAGTCATTAATATTTAAATTTAAGCTTTTAAAAGCCTGACTTCGTGTGGCTAAAATTTCATCCATTCCTTCTGTTGTTAAAGAAAGAATCTTTTTTAATTCATCTAGTGTTGGCGTTTCTCTGAAAAGGTGACGCTCTTTAAAATCAATTTGATTCGCCTTTAACCAATGTTTTGTTTTGCGGCAAGACGTGCAGCTCGGGTATGAATAAAAAGTAATGTCACTCATTAGTCTTCCTCCTTAGGTCGTTAACCTTTTCTCTTATGGAGTAAGTACCCTCATGTTTTTCGGCATAAACACTTTTTCATCATTTTTTCAAAAAAATTTTTTCTACATTCAAAATAAATTGTTCACATGATGTCAAAAATGTAAATGTTTACATAACAAGTGATGATCAGCTATAATATGAATCAAAGGGGTTTTTAAGGGGAGGGAAAGAAATGAATCGCATGTTCCGCGTGCTTGGCTTTTGGACGGGTATTTTTGCTGTCATGTTCTATTTAGGACATATGAAAGATGCATCGCTGCTGTTCTTCGGTCAAACCGTTCTTTTTGTATTTTTATCCTACTTGAATTTATCCGAAAGAATGTATATTTACATTTTCGGAGCGTACTTGACGATTTTCTTTGCCGGATTTACATATTATTCGATTTTCATCATGGTTCCCGGTACCGGACATTAATTGAAAAAAGCATCTCTTTAGAAGAGATGCTTTTTCATGCCTGCAATTAAAGAGAAAATCCATTAATAAACGGATTTTGCTCCTGCTCCGTCAGCACAGTCGTTTCCCTGCCATGTCCGCTTAAAACAAGAGTTGATTCTGGCAATGACAATAATTTATGATGGATTGATTGTAGCAGCACTTCCTGACTGCCGCCTACTAAATCTGTTCTCCCGATGCCGCCTTCAAATAGCGTGTCACCAGAAATAACAAAGCCCTCTTCCGCCGAATAGTAAGACACACTGCCTGGTGAATGCCCTGGTGTATGGAACATTTCTAATGTAAAAGATCCAATTTGAAGCGTTCCTTCTGACGTAATCAATTTTTCAGCTTCTTTGACCGTAATTCCATTCCCAATCAATCGAGCTGAACCGTTTAATTCAGCATTCGTGAGCCATTCTTTTTCATTTTCGTGTACATACAGCGGCACTCCCCACTCTTCGCGCACCTCATCTGCCGCGCCAATATGATCAAAATGAGCATGTGTCAATAAGACAGCAAGCGGTGTGAGCTGTTTTTCTTTTACATAAGCAATCAGCTTTTGCGCTTCACCGCCTGGATCAAAAATTAAGCACTCTCCCTGCTCATTTTTCCAAATATATGCGTTCGCTTGTACATAGCCTAGTGGCATTCTTCTCCAATTCATTTTCATCACCTACTTTATTCATTCTTTTTTATTATGAAGGCTATTCAATAAAAATTCAAACAATCGTCAACTGGAATCTACTCGACAAGCTTTATGAAAACGGTTAAAATGAAAAGAAAGGAAATCAAGGGGATTGATGACAAAGGGGGACTTTCACATGATGCTCGTCATTATTTTTGGTCTAGTCACGATTTTAGCTGCGCTCGGCATCTATCGCTCACTAAAAAAAGTGAACGTACTTGCCATCGCTTTTGCAGGCGCTACATTTTTGGTTTTTGGATGGTTCACTGTCATGACCATCATCTATAGCGGTTATCCAACTGCACATTAAAAGCCTGCTTATAGCAGGCTTTTTTTATGGATTTAAATGCTTATTCACGCTTTCTAATTTGCTTGTAAGTGTTGTGGTTTGATCCCGTCTGTCATCGATGCGAATATTGGTCGCTACTCGGTGCAATCCCTTCTCAAAAGGGGCTTCATGAATTCGCTGAATGACCTCAAATAAAACGGATAATTCGCCTTCAATTAACGTATTCATCGGTGTTAATTGATATTTGATTTTCCCTTCTTGTTGAAAGCCTTCTAAAATTCTTTGTACATCTGCTACGTAAGCACTGACACTTGGTGTTTCAGTGCCTATTGGAATGATGGTGACGTCTGCTATAGCCATAATTTTTCCCCTTTCAATTAAATTCTCATGTTTTCTCGTCCTCATTGTAACCTATCCTCATTCAATCATGCCATGCTTACGTTGCGTTTACGGCAGGTTTGTCTCGTTCTATCGTCAAATCTGCTCTCTCTACCTTCCCGATCTTTGTAAACAGAAGCAGGCATATACCTGAAACAGCTTCAATGATGCCGCCGGCCGCAATGACATACCCAGACCCAAACAGGGTTGCCATATAACCGCCAATGAGGGCGCCTAACGGAATCATCAAGTAGGAAATCATGTTGATGATCGCATACACTTGCGGCTGATCCTCTGCCTTTACTGACAATTGAATCATCGTATGTTCGGGTACGTTAACTGCACTAATGGCTGCTCCTAAAGCAAAAGCTGATATAAACACAAGTGGTAACAATGCGTTCATACCTGTGATAAAGAAGGCGATTCCATCAACAATCCCAGCACCTATAAACAGCAATCCATACCGATTCACTTTTATCTTTGTCAAAACAAACCCCATCAAAAATGCCCCTAGTGCGGTTGTGACTTTGATGAATGAATAGACGACCGGTCCACTATGTAAGTCTTCCGTTAAATAAATAACAGACAATGCTTCCCATGGTGCCGCAGCAAAGTTTGAGCAGACACAAAAAATCGCTAATGGAAACAAAATATGGTGGCTTCTAACAAGTGAAAAACCTCGAATTAATCTTTTGCCGTAAGATAACCCTTTTTTGGCTTTATCGATGATGGCTTCTGTTTGATATGAAATCATGAACACCAATAAAGCGGACAAAAGGTAAAGAGGAATGATCACAAGCATTGTATAACCTACACCTACAAATGCAATCATGACACCACAAATCGTGACCGTCACAAGTCTTACTACATGACTTGCTGATTGGATCGTTGCATTCGCTTTTTGTATGAGGTCCTCATGGACAAGCTTTGGAATAATCGATACAGATGCCGGTTCATAGGAGCCTCCTGTCGCCGAATGCAGCAGCATACAGCCAATGATGAGGACTAATGGTGTGAAACCATAAAAGTAACTAACCACGATCACAAGGATAATTGCTCCTCGTGTTAAATCAGCAAAACACATCCAAAATTTCAATTGATGCGGCTTCATCATAGGCGTAATAAATGGTCCAACAATCGCTTGAGGAACAAAGCTGACTGCAATAAAAAAAGCTGTCCCTATGGCCCCTTTCCCTCCTAGTACTAAAAGCCACAAGATGGTGTTGAAAGATAAACTATCAGCCGTAATTTTGCACATTTTAGAAACAAATAAATAAGTAAAATTTCTTTTCCACAGGCTTTGAGCACTCAATAGTCGACATCTCCCTAAATCATATCCTTTTTTTTACATCCATATCTTTCACAATAGCTTACAAGGAGGCCTTCGTCAATTGCTTCAACATTGTTTTTATTGACCATAAGCAATTGATTGTTTCTCAAAATATGAAAAAGCACCAGACAGGTGCTTTTAACACTTACACGCTTCCCACAAAAGCCGCTTTGTTTTTTCATAGATCGAATCAAATTGATCTATGGAAAGAGGATTTTTCCCTAGACCAAGCTCGACTGTATAGCCCTCACTATGAAATTGATAAATAAACCAATCGCGATAGCCTGCATAGCTGTCGAGATATTGGATCGGTTTGTAGCCGCTTACTAGTTCGAATCGTTTGACCGTTTCTTTTGAGATGGCTGGCTCATGGCCAAGAAACCCCCAATAGATCTCTTCTCCTTGTGTATGAAGGGCGATCAGCCGGTCAAATCGTTTTCGCAACGCAAGATTTGCCATCGCTTTCGCTTCTGGTTCTGTTAATGGCTCGCGCCCTGGATAATCCCGGTAGGACGGTGCCTTCGACTGATGACGATAGTACTCGATCTCCCAATAAGCAGGAAATTGATTGTTTAAATCCACCCCTCGAATATTTGCTTTCCATTCCCGGTAATCGGAATATCCATCGTTTAGCAGTGTGAATTCTTCACGATGAAGACCTAGTGACTCCGGTCCATTACGAACCAAATCCACTCCATCTGGATTGACCATTGGCACGATGGATAAAGCGGTGGTCTGCAGGATATGAACCGCTTCATAATGTCTTGCCTGCACCGGGTCAGACGCTGCTAAGCAAAGCGATTTCAACCATTTTAATAAAACAGACGTCGTGATCCATTCATTTGCATGAAATGAGGCATTGAGATGAATAGAATGTAAATGCTGAACAGGCTCTGTTCGGATCTCATAAATAGGTGTATCAAGCACTGAATGGCCAATGACGCTAATATGAAGAAAAGGAAATACGGCTTTCAAGCGGCTCAGCTCTTCTTCTAATTGAGCGCTATCATATTCAAATGTTCCATTAATCCAATCATCGGATTGCTGCAGTCTGTAAGGTGCAATAAATCTCTGCACATCACCAATAGAATTAAATACATGGACTCCTTCTGGAAGTCTATATCCCGGCAAAAGAAGGTTATCAGTGCTTGTATGATTAGATAAATGAAAAGCAGCTTTGCCAATACCAAGCTGCTTTGCCACAGCATCCCTCCCTGCTTCATCCAGCTGCCATTCAATTTTTCCAAACGACGTTGTCTTCATTTACATCCCTCCTCTCATACTATATGAGCCGTCAGACAAAAAAAGAAAACCTCTGCTTCTAAAATAGCAGAGGTTTTTTCATCTATTAGGACGCCTTTTTCAGCTCCGTTTCACCTTCTTTTTTGGATGGTGAATGGTCCGGGCTGTTTCGATCATAAAATCTAAGGAGATCTCCGTAGATGATTTGATCAGAGAATTGAAGCTCCTGCTTCGCTTTCTCTTCATAAGACTGACACACATTTTTATCTTCTGCTGGCTCGCCTGTCTCTTTATTGTAGCAAACACCATCTGTAAAAATGCTGTCCTTCGTTATAAAGCTTCCATCACGGAGTACTGTAAAGTCATTCTTATCTTTTGATAAAAGGTCATGACCAAATTGAATTTGTTTACTTGTATCAATCCCTAGAAGATTGAGTACAGTTGGACGGATATCGACCTGACCGCCTACCGTATCAATTTCTTTTGGATGTTGATCCGTTACCCCTGGAATGTGTACAACAAACGGGACTTTTTGAAGCTGCACTTCTTCAAATGGCGTAATCTCTTTATTTAAGAATTGTCCCATGGCTTCGTTATGGTTTTCAGAAATTCCGTAGTGATCCCCATACAAAACAAAAATGGAGTTATCGTATAACCCAGCTTCCTTCATCTTTTTAAAGAAAAGCTTAAGGGCTTCATCTTGATAACGCACTGTAGGGAAGTACTTGTTCAGTGTTTTGCTCTTTGAATCATATTCATCAATGAGCTTATCTTCTTCGTCTAAATCAAAAGGGAAATGGTTCGTTAATGTAATCAATCTCGTATAGAAAGGCTGCGGGATCGATTTCATTAATTCAGCGGACTGCTCAAAGAACGGACCATCTTTCAGTCCCCAGCCAACTGAGTTTTCTTCATTCACATCAAATGATTTAATATCAAAGAACTTATCGTAGCCAAAGCTATCGTAGATAAGGTCACGATTCCAGAAGCTTTTGTTATTCGCATGAATAACAGAAGAGTGGTAGCCCTCATCCTTTAACAGCTCAGGTGTCGCTGTATACTCATTACTTGGATTTGTGAAGAACACAGCCCCTCTTCCAAGTGGATAAAGAGAATTATCTACAATAAACTCTGAATCAGATGTTTTCCCTTGACCTGTTTGGTGATAAAAATTAGTAAAGTTATAGCTCTTCTTGATCAATTTGTTTAAAAACGGAGTAATTTCTTTCCCGTTTAATTTTTCATTGATCACGAAACTCTGTGTAGATTCAAGTGATACAAGAATGACATTTCGTCCTTTTGCTTGACCAAATGTCTTTTCATTACGGTCCGTTTGATTTGCGCTTACATAGTTTTCAATTTCAGTTAAGCTATTGCTGTCAGCAAGGGCTCGTTGAGCGGACTGCTTCGATTGCAATACCCCGTCATAAATATGGAAGTTATATAAGCTGATATTTTTCACCAGCATCTCACGGTCAAATGAGCGAGTAAGCAGTTCTGGTCTTTCTGTTTCAGCTAAACCAAGGTTAAAGAAAAATGTAGCTGCCACAAATAAGTAATATGCTGCTCGTTCTTTTCGTGAAACTGTGACATCTGTTCTAAAGGAAGGCTGTTTTTTATAGAGCCAAATTAAAATGATAATATCAACAAACATCAGTAAATCGACTGGTTCAATTAAAGAGGTAATACTGGACCCGAGGTCACCCATATTGTTTGTTTGAAATAGGACGGGGATGGTTAGAAAATCACTATAGAATCGATAAAACACAATGTTGGCTAACAAAACAAATGTTAGGATAAAGCTTGTCACGATGATATATCGATTGCGATTTTTTTCTTTGAAAAATAAACCGATACCGAAGATAAACAAGAGAAAGCTAAGCGGATTAATAAACAGGATAAACTCCTGCATGAAATTTTCAATTTTAATATTGAAGCTAGATTTATAGATAACATAGGTTTTGACCCACATCAGCAATGTCGCAATCAGTAAAAATGAAATCGCCTTTAATCTATTCTTTCGCATTGTAACCTCCTTATGCTAAGCGCGCACCCAGGCTCTAGATATACCCTAATTATTGGTGCTTCTAGAAAAATAACTAAAGTATATCTTATCCTGTATATGATGGAAAATCAATGTCTTTTTCCTCATGACAAACTTATGAATATGCTAAACATCCAATTTCATGCCTATCTATCGCTTTTTTTAATAAAAATGACATCATTATGACTTTTTTGTTCAAGACAGCCATTTGGTTTTTGCTATCCATGCACCGCCGATAACACCCGCATCGTTTCCGAGTGATGCAATTACCACTTCAACATCGTCAGCGCAAGGCGGGAAAGCATGTTGTTTCACAATGCGCTCTACTTTACTGCGAAGAAGCTCACCTGCTTTTGAAACACCGCCGCCAATTACAATTTTTGTTGGGTTTAAAGCACTAGCAAGATTCGCTAGGACAAGTCCAAGATGTGTCGTCACTTCTTCTACGACACGCATTGCAAGATCATCTCCATTTTCTGCCGCTTCAAATACATTCTTTGCCGATAGCGAAGCGAGCTTGCCAAGTGAAGATGTATGCTGCTCGGTTTCTAATTTATCCTTTGCAATCCGGACGATGCCAGTTGCAGATGCGATCGTTTCAATACAGCCTGTTCTTCCGCAGTTACACGGTGCTCCTTGAAATGGAACGGCACAAATATGGCCAATTTCTCCGCCAGCACCTGTCTCCCCTTGAACAACTTCACCGTTGACGATGATGCCGCCGCCAACCCCTGTTCCAAGTGTGACCATCAGGATATTTTTTGCGCCATCGCCTGCACCCTTCCACATTTCACCGAGTGCAGCAATATTCGCATCATTTTCAATGACAGATGGAAGTCCCGTCTCTGCCTCTAGGTGATCTTTCAAGGGGTAGTTTGTCCAGCCCAGATTCGTTGTTTTATAGACGATGCCAGATACTTTATCTACAGGTCCAGGAGCACCCATTCCGATCCCAATAAGTGCTGATTTCGGCATACTGATCTCAACCAGTTTATGGTCAATTGATTTGGCAATATCGACTGTGATCGTCTGCCCGGATTTATCCGTAGGAATCTCCCACTTATGCTGAATTTCACCATATAGATTAATGAACGCAAGCTTAATTGTCGTACCGCCAAGATCAATACCTACAAACCAATCCCCTGTCATATGCCCTCCACCTTCACATTGTTTTTCGATTTAATTTGGCTAGCTCCATTTGAAGAATCGTCATTGCGTTTGACCATTCGGTCCGGTCAATGATACCCGATGTATACATTTCCTTCAATTCGTCTGCCATAAATTCTAATTCTACTTCACGATCTCCGAAATACACATAATTTCCAAATCTCATGAGCAGCTGCTGTACATCATATAACGTTTTCATTGTTTCCACCATTTCTTTTCATCAACAGATAGGATAAGCGTATTCATAAATGCGCTTTCAGTCAAGTCATTCAACGTGTTTGACTATTTTCGATATATTGTTTCAGCTTTAAAAATTGATCATTTTGAGGATCTTGTTTTAACGCTTTCGCTAATAGATCCTCTGCTTTCGCTGTCTCTCCTTTTTCTACGTATAAAAGCGATAAATGATACTGTTTATTTGGATCATCTGGATCTTTTTCAAGCGACTTTTGTAAAAATTGAATAGCCTTATCAAGTTGGCCCTGCTGCGCTTCCGATAGTGCATAGATATGAAGTGCCTCAGCTGATGCATCTTTATCGTGCACATATTCCTCTAGTCGTTCACTTGCTTCGCTATACTTTTTCTCATCAAATAAACTTGCTGCCTCACTTGTTGCCGCTGCTTCCTTTTGATCGTCAGAATGAAACCCTGTATACAATCCAAAACCGCCAATAAAGAGCAAAGCAGCACTCGCAAGAAGCATTTTGACAGGCTGGATCTGTTTAGGCAGACGGACAGCTAATGCCGTGAAAAAACCACCAACCAAGCCGCCAAGATGCCCTGCATTATCAATACCTGATACAGTGAAGCCTATTCCTAGGTTGATGAGGATAATGACAATAATATTTGTCCCCATCGTCCGAAAGAAAAGCTTTCGGTTTGAGATGGCTAAATATAACAGTGCGCCTAAGCAGCCAAAGATCGCGCCAGATGCGCCGGCTGCAATTGCCGTATTAAACACAAAGCTCGCTATAGAACCAAATATGCCGGAAATGAAATAGATGAGCAAAAATCTTCCCGACCCATAAATTCTCTCAACAGCCGCTCCAACGGACCAAAGAGCAAAAGTATTAAAGAGTAAGTGCGTCAAGCCAATATGTAAAAACATTGGTGTAATCAGGCGCCACCATTCACCCTCTAAAATCAGCACATTATTTTTAGCACCAAATGCTGTTAAAGTTGCGGTATTGGTACTTCCGCCTGACAGCTCAAGTAAAAGAAACATCACCACTTGGACAGCGATCAGCAAGTAGGTAAAAATGGGTCTGCCATTTTGAAACACGGCCCGTTCTCGTTCTCGCTGTTTTTCCTGATCATCAAATGCCTGAAGCACGTTCCTTTTCAGCTGCATTGCACCCTCAGCTGTGTCTCTCTTCGCTTCTTCTACATTTACTGCAAGCGATGTATTCAGCCATTTTTGCAGTTCGTTTACATCGTTTTGAAGCGTGTCTGCATTGAGTAATACAGGAGTAACTGTCACCTTATTCTCTTTTTGCGGCTGACCGTTTAGGTCTTCCCAATCATCTACTGGAACATCAGTTGTAAATTGCAGCTGCAGGAGATGAAGAGATCGTTTACGCATAGCTTCTCTCAGCTGATTGATCCGATATGTTTGCTCCTCGATATCTCGAACGATCTCCTGCCTGAAATTCACATCTTTTCTATATAGACGGATGAGATCATAACCTGAGTTTCGTGGTGCTTCAAAAAATATTTCATCTTCTGGGTACGGACTTTGAATCATCTCGTATCCTTTTTGTCTTAGTTCATCAACAACTCGCCAAAATAAACTATCTATGACATTCATACATTCGCGCTCCATTTTTTACATTATTATAGCAAGAATCGTTCTTATCCGCATTTCTAAACAAAAAAATCCCGGCTTTTGCGGGATTAGAATGCTTGGCGAATAAATTTCGTCCGAAAATATGGGATTTTCATCAGCCATTTAATCAAAAAGTGTCGGACTTGATTTTGCCCTAAAACCAAATTCATGAGCCGATAACGATTTTGCACGAGAACGAATGCAAACAGTGTGAACACAATGCTCCAAATCATTTTATTCATCATATTCCCTCCTATGTTCGTATCGTGGCTTAAATAGGATTTGTTTATGCATGAACCATCGTTTTTATCGCTTAAAAGGTTCCTTTCATAAGCAGGCCTTCACAATCTAATCCCTTGTTCTTTTGATTGAATATAATAGACCTCTCCGCACTCTGATTGATCATAAGAAACATCAAATTGATGAAGGTCGATTAAATCCTTGAAAGTATGAGGCAGCTTACAATTCCGCTCTAACTCCTCCACCTTATGCGGGAAGTAACTGTCGTATGGATTTGGTGTATGAACATATACAGCGTCTTAACCAGGGTCATGTTCGTGAATACACATCCAAGTTTGGTATGGCTTTTCAAAGCTTTCAAGCTGTTTTAGCAGCCTATGATATCAAGCGATATGAGCTTTGATATGCTCTCTTCTTATTTTTAAACTATTTTCCCCGACTCCAAAAAAATCAAGGTGCGTATGCCAAAAATAAAACCATGAATCACGATCAAGTTTTAAGTCACAAGTATTTACTTCCTCCCACATATGACGGAAGTATCTTTTCTTTCCACGACATTTTTTCAAAACATATCCTCCGTCAGCTAAAATGCCTTTTAATGAAGACTGTTGATCGCTATCGTTCATGTGACTTTTGATCATAAGCAAGCACCTTCGCTCAACACAAAAAGCCCGTTCTTACGTATAAGCAGCGGACTTTTATTTTGGATATATGGTACCTTTCTCACTGACCATGATTGAGACTGGGATGTCGTGCGTTTCAGCCGGAATATGCTCGGTTTGCTGTACTGTCAAGCAAAGGGCAAGCGTTTCGCCGTGATAGTCAGCTAAGTAGCGGTCATAATAGCCGCCCCCATATCCGATACGGTAGCCTTTTCGATCGAAGCACACACCAGGCACAATGATCAAATCGATTGATTCTTTAGATGCAGCGGCCGACGTCAGAGGGTCTGGCTCTATTAGCCCAAAGTAGCGGGAGATCATTTTCGTTTCCGGTGTATATTCATAAAACGTCATCTCTTTTGTTTCCGGAAAACAGGTGGGTACACATACTGTTTTCCCCTCCTGCCAGGCTTTTTCAATGAGAGGCATTGTCGGTACCTCTTTTCCTCTAGACATGGTGAGTGCAATCGTATTCGCTTGTTTCCATGATGACAGTTGAAACAAGTGCTCATGAAGTAAAGCGGTGCTTCGCTTGAATTCCTCAGCACTCATCTGGTCCAGCTTGGCTAATGTTTGAAGACGAAGCTCTTTTTTCACACAGATCATCTCCCATCATAAAAAAACAGCAGGAAAATTCCCTGCTGCTTACTTTGTTTCACGATGTAAAGTTTGTTTTTTATCACGTGAGCAATACTTTTTGAATTCAACGCGATCTGGATTGTTTCGCTTATTCTTTTTAGTAATATAGTTACGCTCACCGCATTCAGTGCAAGCTAGAGTAATATTTACGCGCATGTTTTTCCCTCCAAACTAAAATCAATTCACATTCAGACCTAACTATAATACCACTTCTAGCTTAGGAATGCTAGAATGTTTTTTCACCAATTTGAATTTCAGTCAATCCCGTCCGCGTTCTGATCCATATCACACCGTCATTTCATGAAAAATGGCCTGCTCCCCTATAAAACCTCAATCTTTGTCGTACTGTATACATGAGGAACCCTCTTTTATTTTGACAGCGAGCAAGATTTTCATACTCGTTTTTCATATAAAAAGAAAAAAGATGAAAAAAAGGTGATTTTTTCAGCAATTCCTTTTGAAACTAGCTTTTTTATGGTATAAAAAAGAAGGGTCGAAAACTGTCTGAAACGATCATGAAAGCCTTTTATGGCTTTCAGCATTAAAATATGAATAAAAGGTGATGAAACATGGAAATTGCAATTATCGGATTGCTTGTTGTCAGTATCGTACTGATCGCATTCTCATATTTTCAAAGAGAGCCGATTAAAGAAGTCGAGCAGGAACTTGAAACGCTTCAACTATCTGCAATGCAAGAAATCTATAAACTGAAAAAGAAAATGAAGGTTCTTGAAGAAGAATTGCTTGAAACAAACATTGTCGTCCGCAAACATTCAGAAATTGATCCATCTATCGCAAGACAAATCATTTCAAAGCATCAAAATGGCATGTCTCCTGAGGCCATTGCGCGCGCTGAGCATGTATCTGTAGATGAGGTCAACATGATCATTAAAGACAATGAGAAGGTGCTTGTATGACGAAAAAAAGCATCCAAACGTTTGCGGCAGGTATGATTCTTGCAACTGGTGTTCTGGCGATCGTTTTTTTCCTCACTGGAAAAGATGAAGCGGCGGCTGATACAACCACAAAAGAAACGCTCGCAGCGAAAGTAACAGACACCGACGTGAAAAACTATTTAGACTCTAAAAAAGAAGTCTCTGTCAGCCGTGAAACATATCAGCAGCTTCTTGATTATAAAGAAAAAGCACTGAAGGCAAATGAAGACGGCGATTCGAAAAATGATAAAGAAACATCAGACAAGCCTAAAGGCAAATCGGTCAAATTTGTTATTAAAAACGGGATGAGCACAAGTGATGTTTCAGACATGCTTGAAAAGGACGGAATCATCAACTCGTCTAAAGATTTTAATGATTACGTGATTGACGCCGGCTACCATAAAGAAATTCGTGCAGGCAAGTTCAATTTAAAAACAGGGATGACGTTTAAACAAATCGTCAAAGCCTTAACAAAATAACAACAAAAACCCCCTGGCGGCGCTGACCTCCAGGGGGTTTTTATTAACCAAATCGACCAGATATATAATCATTTGTTCTTTGATCATTTGGCTCAGAGAACATCACATTCGTATCATTGACCTCAACAAGCTCTCCCATTAAAAAGAAGGCTGTTCTATCTGATACCCTCGCCGCTTGCTGCATGTTATGCGTCACAATGGCAATCGTGTATTTCTCTTTTAATTTCATAATCAATTCTTCAATCTTTAATGTTGAGACAGGATCAAGCGCTGATGTTGGTTCATCCATTAGTAAAATGTCTGGGCTTGTGGCAATAGCTCTTGCGATACAAAGACGCTGCTGCTGACCGCCGGAAAGACCTAATGCAGGTGCACTTAATCGATCTTTCACTTCATCCCAAAGGGCAACATCACGAAGCGCTTTTTCAGCGATTTCTTTCAATTGCTGCTTGCTCTTCACGCCGTGAATTCTTGGTCCGTAGACGACATTATCAAAGATAGACTGAGGGAATGGGTTTCCTTTTTGAAAGACCATCCCGACGTTTTTACGCAGTTCCACTAGATCAACGCGGCCTTTTAAAATATTGTCGCCGTTATACATCATATCTCCGGTGATTTTCACACCTGGCACTGTTTTGACCATAAGATTTAAGGTCTTAATAAACGTTGACTTTCCGCAGCCGGACGGACCGATAATTGCTGTGACTTCATGCTCTCTAATGTCTAAATCAATATGCTTCAGTGCGTGATGCTGTCCGTACCAAAGGTTCATATCATTCACACGAAACACTTCTTTTTTTGCTGTTTCAGTTGCTACTGCATTCATCAAAATCCACCCGCCTTATCCAAATCGACCATTGATATAGTCTTCTGTTTTTTGCTGCGCAGGACGTGTAAAGATACGTTCAGTGGCATCATATTCTACTAGATCACCGTTCAGGAAAAAGGCCGTATGATCAGATACACGTAACGCTTGCTGCATGTTGTGTGTCACAATGACGATCGAATAATCATTTTTCAATTCTGATAATAGCTCTTCAATTTTTGCATTTGAGATCGGGTCTAGGGCAGAAGCGGGTTCATCTAACAAAAGAACGCTGGGCTTCATCGCAAGCGTACGCGCAATACAAAGGCGCTGCTGCTGACCGCCGGATAATGACAAAGCCGAGCGGTGCAGACGATCTTTGACTTCATCCCACAGCGCCGCTTTTGTTAAGCTTTCCTCTACCGCATCATCAAGCACTGATTTTCTTTTTTCACCCGCATACTTTAACGCATGGGTAATGTTATTGTAGATCGATTTAGGAAATGGGTTTGGTTTTTGGAAAACCATGCCGATTTCTCTTCGTAAATTCACCACATTAATGCGGTCATCCAAAATATTGAGCCCTTCGTACATGATCGCACCTTCACTTCTCGCACCTGGGATCAAGTCGTTCATGCGGTTAATGCTGCGTAAAAAGGTTGATTTCCCGCACCCAGATGGGCCGATTAATGCGGTAATTGCGTTCTTCTCAATTTCAAATGAAATGTGATTGACCGCTCTTTTTTCACCATAATAAATGCTTAAATCCTGCACCTGTAAAATCTGTTCCGCTTGAAGTGGAGCCTTTTTTGCTGCAATCTCTTTTTTTTCTGCTAGCATTTGAACCATATCCCCTTCACACCTCTCTCGCATTATTTTGACGTAAGCTTTTTATGAATAAATGAACCAAGCCATCTAGCTGCTAAGTTGAATACTAAAACTGAAAGCACAAGTACGGCTGATGCACCATTTGCAATGGCCTCTGCATCTGGAATGATTCCTTGTGTATTGACGTTCCATATATGAACGGCTAATGTTTCTGCCGGTCTAAAAATATTCAGCGGTGACGTATCAGAAAATGGACTCCAGTTTGTAAAGTCAAGACGCGGTGTGGTGAGACCTGCTGTGAAAAGAAGCGCTGCTGCCTCCCCAAAGACTCTTCCTGATGCTAAAATCGCACCGGTAATAATAGAAGGAATCGCACCAGGAATCAGGACTGTCTTCACTGTATGCCATTTCGTCACACCGAGCGCAAGTGATGCTTCCTTTTGATCCTTCGGTACAGAGCGAAGCGCGTCTTCTGTCACCCTGACCATGACTGGCAGGTTAAACACCGTGAGCGCAAGAGCTCCTCCGATGATCGTATAGCCCCAGCCTGTTAAATTGACAAACATGAGTAAACCAAACATACCAATGACAATAGAAGGAAGTGAAGACAGCACTTCAATACATGTGCGAATAAAATCAGTGACTTTGTTTTGAGGCGCATATTCAGCCATGTACACTCCGCCGCCGACACCAAGTGGTACTGTGATCAGCATTGTTATAAACAAAATGTAAAACGAGTTAAACAGCTGATCCCTAATACCGCCGCCAGAGCCAATTGCACTTGAGCGGGTTGTCAAAAAGTCAAAATTTAATTCTTTTGCACCGTTGAAGATGATATAAGAAAACAAACCAACTAGGATCGCCGTAATAATGGCGGCACATAATCCAAAAACAAACGTGGCAAAACGATCGGTCATTTTGCTATTCATTAAATCTTCCTCCTAGACGACAAGTATCTGATAATGAGTATGAACATAAACGATACAACTAGAAGGACAAGCCCCATTGACCAAAGTGTATTGTTTTCAACACTTCCATACGTTGTGTGACCCATGTTTAACGTAATAATGGTTGTTAATGTACCAGCTGTATCCATAATGCTCTCTGGTAAATTACGCGTGTTTCCAATGACCATCTGAACGGCAAGGGCTTCACCAAATGCTCTTGCCATTCCAAGAACGACTGCTGTCATTAATGTTGGAAGAGCTGCCGGTACAAGCACACGTCTAATCGTTTGCCATCTTGTAGCGCCAAGTGCATAGGATCCCTCACGTAAGCTTTTTGGAAGGGAAGCCATTGCATCAGTTGCAATAGAAGTAACGGTTGGCAGAATCATAATAGAAAGGACAATCGTTCCTGCTAACACGCTGTGCCCTGAGCCGCTTGACTTGAAATGTCCGATAAACGGCACCAATACTGTAAGACCTATGAATCCGTAAACAACGGATGGAATCCCTACAAGCAATTCGATGACTGGCTGGAGAATTTTCCGGCCCCATGCAGGTGCAATTTCTGTCATAAAGATCGCTCCTGCGATGCCTAGCGGCGCTGCAATAAGTGCCGATAGAAGCGTGACGGCGATCGATCCAAAGATAAAAGGAAATGCACCGTACACCGGGTTTTCTGCTGTTGGGTTCCAATTGATACTGGTTAAGAACTCAATTGGGCTTACACCATTTACGATGAAAGATTGTAAACCCTTAATGCCAAGGAATATTGTGATGGCGATGGATACTGCAATCATTAAGAATGCGCAGAATTTCACCAAAATACTTCCTCTTACTTCATCCATTTGCCTATTTTTCTTCGAGCTGATCAGCCGATCGCTCGCTTCTGTATGTTCTATCTGCTTCATCTTTTTCTACACTCCTATGAATGTCATAAAAGGAAAAGTGAAATGCTCCACTTTTCCTTCATCAGCAATTCAAGACCTCTTACTTATCCGATTGTTTGCCTGTTGCGTCTCTTTCTACTTTCATATTAGAGACTGAGATGTAGCCTTGGTCTTTGACGATTTCTTTTTGTACTTCGTCACTCATAAGGTAATCTAAGAATTGTTTTGCTAGACCTTCCGGCTCACCTTTTGTATAAGAGTGCTCGTATGCCCAAATTGTATATTTCCCGCTTTCTACATTGCTTTCTTCTGGTTTCACACCATCAATGCTAAGCGGTGTAATTTTGTCATCTGTTAAATAAGAGAATGCTAGGTATCCAATCGCACCTGGTGTTTCTGCAATCAGCTTTTTCACTGTGTTTGAAGAATCTTCTGTGATTCCTTCTGCAGGTGTTGCACCATCAAGTGCATATTTCACAAATGTTGCACGTGTTCCTGAAGAATCAGGTCTGTTGACAAGCGTGATTTTTTGGTCCTTCCCGCCAAGCTCTTTCCAGTTTTTGATTTTACCAGTGAAGATTTTTTTCAATTCGTCCTTTGTGATGTCTTTGACACCCACTTCAGGGTTTACAGCTGCGGCCATTCCAACAACTGCTACTTTGTGGTCTTTTAAAGCTTTTGCGTCGATTCCGTCTTTCTCTTCAGCGAATACATCTGAGTTTCCAATTTGTACAGATCCTTCTGAAACTTGAGAAAGTCCTGTTCCTGAACCGCCGGCTTGTACTTGAATATCGGCTTTTGGATGTTTATCCATGAATTTTTCTGCTGCCGCAAGAACTAAAGGCTGCATCGCAGATGATCCTGAGATGGTAATGGAACCTGATGCCTCATCTTTGTTTGAAGCATTTCCTTTACTGTCTTTTGAATCTCCGCTTGAGCTGCTGTTTCCGCATGCTGTGACGAATGCTAACAATGCGATAGTAAGGAAAGTAAGCAGCCATAATTTGTTCTTTTTCATTTCAAGAATACCCCCTGAATAATTTGTCCTACGAGTAATACATTAAAGGTTCTTTATTAATTTCGTTTAAATGGAATGTTAAGGTTTTGTAAATGTCGAAGTTTTGTAGAGAAATTGCGGCGTTTTTTATGAATTTTGTCAATTTATATCGGAATTTTTGAAGAAAACGTAAAAAAACGCCCACAAAAAGTGAGCGTTTTTACCTATGAAAGGTCTAGTTATTTGTTTCTGCTTCATTTTCAATTTTGTTTTTGTTTTTCGCCTGTGTATCATTGCTTTCCTGTTTTGATTTCAGTTCAAAGTACTTATCTAATACTTGTTCACCAATATCATTTGTAATTGGATAGCGCTGGTTGTAGTCTTGATACACCCATGGCACGACAACGGAAATAGCCACTTCTGGATTATCAGCTGGCGCATACGCAACAAGAGTTGTGTTATACGTCGATGTACCGCGCTTGCTTTTAATTGGACCGTCATAGAATGATTGAGCGGTTCCTGTTTTGCCAGCTGGATTATACTTTTTGTTGCCAAAGTTTGAATAGGCTGTCCCTCTTGGGTTCTGCATGACAAGCTTGAAGCCTTGCTGAACGCGTTTGATCTCATCACTTGTCATGTCTAGCTTATTCAATACATCCGGTTTGACGGATTCCGTCACAGCTCCAATGCCTCGCTGCGGGTCTGACTCTCTCACTTCTTTGACAAGCTGCGGACGTAAACGATACCCGCCATTTGCAATGGTTGAAACGTATTGCGCCATTTGCAGCGGTGTAAACGTATCATACTGTCCAATCGCATAGTCAAGTAAGAGCCCCGATTGTGTAGACGTTCCTCTGTAGCCCGTTGCTTCGTTTGGCAGGTCAATACCGGTTTTGACGCCAAGGCCAAATTTACTGAAATTGTAGCGGAACGTATCAAATGCTTTCGGATCAATTGGGAGCGGCTGCTTTTTACGATATTCGCTTTTCCCAATGGCGATCGCTGTTTTGAACATATATACGTTTGATGAACGCTCTAGTGCTGTTAAATCATTAATAAGTCCCATATTTTGATAGGATTTCTTCGGCGGTGAATTGGCGATATAGAGAGGTTCATCGTATTGGGTACTTCCAATATGAATAGCGCCTGTTTTATATCCAGTCAGTACCGTTGCCCCTTTTACGGCTGATCCCATCGCATATGAGGATGTCATCGTTCCTAATGCGTAGTCATCGAATTTGTATTTTCCGTTTTTGTTTGAAATCTGCTTACCCGCAACAGAGAGAACCTCTCCATTTCTCGGATCCATCATGACAACAAATGCGCGGTCAAGAAGCTCAGTTCCCCCTCTTTGTTTCGCACTTTTCAAGTTCTTTTCAATAATTTTTTCAACCGCTTTTTGCAGCTGAATATCAATGGTAAGCACAAGGTCTTTCCCGCTCTTACCTTCTGTTAAGACTTTAGAGCTTGTGACATTGCCCTGTTTATCAGTTGTACTCTGTTCTTTTTCCTTTTGGCCCTGCAGGACATCTTCATATTGATATTCGAGATAGCTTTTTCCTACACGGTCATTTCGGCTGTAGCCGAGTGATAGATAATGCTCAAGAAGTGACTGCGGAAGACCTTCATCACTCGAAGACACACTGCCGAGCATACTGCGGAGCAGTCCTTTATACGGATAGCTGCGTGACCAGTCTGTCGTCACATCAACACCTGGCAGCTCGTCCAAATGCTCAGAGACGTAAGCAATTTCGCTTGGCTTTACATCTTCATTTTTAATAAATTGAGGCGTAAGTGCATAGCCTCCATCCATCTGCCTTTTAATGGCAAGCACTTGTAAATCTTTTTTCGTCAGTTGATTTAATTCCTTGTCTGTGATGCGTTTTAGCTGAAGCTCATATAGTTTATCATCAGAGACCTTATCGTCACCCTTTAATTCTGATTCCTTTTGAACAAGCTTTTTCGCTTCATTCGGATGCGTTAAGATCCAGAAATCTTTTTTGTCACGATCTGTGATTTTTTTCGTACTCACATGAATCATATCCGCTAATTTCGATGCCACTTTGAGCCGCTCTTCTTGTGAAGTCGTCGAGGTTCTCGTATATGTAATGGCATTCAGCGCTTTATTGCTGACAATCGTATTGTAGTTTCGATCATAAATTTTTCCGCGCGGAGCAGATGAGCTGACATTCACATCCTCTTGTTTTTCTGCCTGCTTTTTATAATCTTCTCCATTGACAATTTGCACAAATCCGAGCCTAACGACAACGCCGGTAAAAATAATAAAGGCAGCTAAAAATAATAAATTCAGCCGGATCGGAAGTGTTTTGCGCCCTTCCTTCGCGTCTTTTTTGTTTTTCTTGTTTCTCATCACATCACCTTTTCTATCAAGAAAGAAATGGCACCCCTTTTTGTGTATAAAAGGTGCCATCATCATTTTAGCGGTTTTTCTATCATTTATCTAGAAATTTGATGTTCCATAGGTAAGAAATTTTACCTTTCTCCCTTAATAAGGTTCGTTTGAGAAACTGGCTTTTGACCGTCAGCCTCTTTCATATCAGCTGTTTTTTCTTTCAAATGAATATCTTTTACAAAGTAATAAATAAGAGTGTGTCCCGCTCCGAGCACAACAAGTGATGCAGGGATTCCGAGCTCATCACCTAGTAAGGTGACAGACAGCAGGAACAAAACAATCGAACAAATACGGCCGGCATTTAAAAATAGCTCTCTGACCACAATATATTCAATTCGGGCCTTTCTGGCGTACCTTGCATGGCCAATGACATCATATGTTAAGGATACATAAGGAACAAGCAGGAGCGGATATCCTATTGCAATGGCTACCGCATACATCAGAAGTGATACATAGGACAAGTGGAAAACGATTAAAAACAAGGCGCCGTATAAAATCAGCCCGCCAAGCATGATGGCCTTCTTCCGCCACTTTTTCTTAATCAAACGTGTAGCGAAGAAATAAGCAAAAAAGGCAACACCTGAATTCACTAAACCAAACGTCCCGAGAGCAAGCTCACTGTTTGTTGCAATAAACACAAAGACACTGATTAAGAAGACAAAGACCCCTTCACGAAGCCCTTGAAAAAAGTGAGCTGTTGTAATCCTACGCCAATTCTCGTCTGCATGACGTTCTTTCCAAATTTGTTTGATCATAAATTTGCCTTTAGACTGCCTTCTTTTGAGGAAAAAGCTCATCACAACCGCTAGTGAAAACAAAAAAAGCGATAATGTGAAAATGACTGTGTAGCCTGTATCATCCTTTAACTGAGAAATGACAATCCCCGCAATGAGAGGACCGATCATGCCGGCAGTTGAGGAAAGCACACCGAGAAATCCATTAAAGAAGTCTCTTGTTTCAGGCTCGGTGATCTCAAAGGTGAGTACGTTAAAAGCAAGCCAGTAAAAACCATAGCCGATCCCAAGGACACTTCCCAACAAAACAAGCCGTGCGGCCGCTTGTTCTCCTGCCATTAAGACAATTAAATAAAAAGCGGCTAAAAAGATGACACCGAAACGAAGGACAAACGCCCGGTCTATTTTTTTTGCGAGCCGGCCAGCGAATAAAAACGTAATGGGCTGAAGCACCACAATGGCCAAGTTATAAATCGCAAGATCCGTGAATTTCCCAGACTGTTTCCATAAGTACACATTTACAAACGTATTCGAAAGCGCAATGGCAAGTGCGTATAACCCGCCAATCGTGAGGAGGAGCAATAAATCTTTTGTAACATCCATGTCCCCGAACATTTTCTTTAATCTGCTCATACCATTCATTCTCCTTTTCTACACAATAGTCTGTCTCATCAAAAGGCAGATATGTAAAAAAAGGAGGGAAAATATAAAAAGACCTGCTTCTCTAAAGAGCAGGTCTTTTCAAATCAAATGATTTATTTAGCTTCGCTGTAAAGGCGAGCTACTTCATCCCAGTTCACAACATTCCAGAATGCTGAAATGTAATCAGGACGACGGTTTTGGTAGTTTAGGTAGTAAGCATGCTCCCAAACGTCTAGTCCTAGAATTGGCGTTTTTCCTTCAGTTAAAGGAGAATCTTGGTTTGGCGTGCTTGTGATTTCAAGTTTTCCGTTGTTCACAACAAGCCATGCCCAACCAGAACCAAAGCGTCCTGCAGCTGCTGCAGCGAAATCAGATTTGAATTTTTCAAATCCGCCTAATTCTTTTTCGATTGCATCTGCAAGTTCACCAGTTGGTGCGCCGCCACCGTTTGGTGAAAGAAGCGTCCAGAATAATGAGTGGTTCGCATGTCCTCCGCCATTGTTACGTACAGCTGTACGAATGTTTTCAGGCACTGAGTTTAAGTTAGCCACTAGCTCTTCAATTGATTGATCTTCAAGAGCTGATACACCTTCGATTGCTTTGTTTAAGTTTGTTACATATGTGTTGTGGTGTTTTGTGTGGTGAATCGTCATTGTTTCCTTGTCGATATGTGGTTCTAATGCATCGTAAGCATATGGTAATTCTGGAAGTTTAAAAGCCATGGTTAAATTCCTCCTTAAAATGTATGTACTGAAATGCTTCCTCTGTAAGTCAGCAATTCACCCTACTCAAAGAGTATCAAAAGAAACAGCTTGTTTCAACGTTATTGCTCATGTTCTGAAACATTTCAGTGTTTATTTTGTATTTAGCCCTTTTGAAAAAGTTTTAAACACCCTTTTTCACTTAGCGAAGGACATAAAATAAAAAGATCCCCAGCATCAGCGCTTGAATCAATCCTTTTGCAAAAACACCTGATACAAAACCAATTAATGAGCCTAATCCGACTTTCACACTCGTTTTCAGATCTTTTTGATGAACAAGTAGCTCTGCAATGACACTCCCAAGAAATGGACCAATAATAATTCCTGCAATGGGTATCACAAAAGGACCAGCTAATAACCCAATGGTGCTTCCCCAAATAGCTGCCTTGCTGCCGCCAAAGCGCTTTACCCCAATAAGGTTTGAGACATAGTCTGCCGCAAATAAGACGGCAGTAAACATGGCTTGAATGAGCCAGAACGTCAGGGTAAGCGGCTCGAAGCTAAAGAAGAAGCCATATAGAATAAATCCGAGAACCATAAAGACCACACTCGGGATAATTGGATAAACCAGTCCAACAAACGCAATGATAAATGCACAGCCAATCAGTATCCAATACAGAATGTCCAAGACCCTGCCGCCTCCTTTTTATATGCTGTATACATTATGCCTCATTCCCTCTATCTTAACCAGTAATGAAGGCCATACTTGTACTTGATGGATAGACATTGATACAATATGAGAAATAGAAAAGAATGTAGGAAGTGAATAGGTATTGAACGTATTTAATCTATTGTTAAAAGGAATTTATTCACCAAAAGATATTGCGAAAGCCCGTTTTACAGGGATCGGTAAAGCCATTTTATTCATTTTTATCCTCTCAATTATCGCAGCAGTTCCTCAGGGGTATCATATGAGCCAAGAGATCTCGAATGCGATGTCAGGATTTCAGCATGTGATCAAAAAAGATTTACCCGACTTTTCAATCGAAAAAGGAAAGCTTCAAGCGGATCAAAGTGAACCAATAGAAAAAGAAGAAAACGGCATCACGATCATCTTTGATCCTGCTGAAAAAATAAAAGCAAGTGAGCTTGAATCAAAGCAAACGGCTATCGCTTTGTTAAAGGAAAAAGCAGTGATTGCCATTGATGGACAAATGACAGATATTCCATACCAGCTCCTTGGTGGAACGCTGACAAAAGATGAACTCGCCCGCGTCACAAATCAGAACCAAGCGATTATCATCCCTGTCATCTGTGTACTGCTATATCTATCAACTGCGGCTCTCATGTTTATCAGCGCAACATTCCTTGCGATGCTTGGTACATTTATTAAACGAATGCAGCAAAAAGAGCTGTCCTTCCAAATGCTTTGGAAGCTCTCTGCTTATTCACTCACATTAACAACGGTCTTTTTCGCCATCATGAGTGCATTAAACACGCCTGTTGCAAACTCATTTTTATTAAATTGGGTCATTAACTTTATCTTTTTATATCTTGTTGTTAAAGAAATTCCTGCAAAAAAAAGCAAATGATCCATCCAACAATGAAAGCTCCCCCGGCTCGGAGGAGCTTTTTATGTATATTCATGCTAGGACTCATCTGGATGGATGATCGCAAACAAATAGTGATCCTCCCACACTCCATTAATCTTTACTTTTTTACGATTTAGTCCCTCATTTTCAAAACCTGTCTTTTCAAGTACACGAATGGAACCTTTATTACTTGGCTTTACTCCAGTCTCAATACGATGGAGATTCAACTCAAAAAAGGCATAGTCAATGATTAAACGAATGGCTTCTGTCATATATCCATTTCCGCCCTGCCTTTGATCGAGTACATACCCAAGCCAAGCACCTTCTATCGGACCTCTTACGACAGAACTTAATGAGATCGTCCCAATTAAAGCATCGGTTTCATTTAAGAAAATACCATGCATGTAAGATTCATCTTGTGCAATTCTTTGCCTACTCCGCTGAATTCGTTCAATTTGACGAGGTAACGTGAAGAAATCATCTTTGACCAAAGGTGTAAATTCCTGAAAATATGAGCGATTCTCAAGCTCTAATGTTAAAAGTGATTCTGCATCATTTTCTGTTAGTGTTCTTACATATATATGCTGACTAACTTTCTTCATTAAATCTCCCCCTTTCTTATTTTATCATAACCGTCATATGAGCTTGCTCTCCTATTTACACCAACGACCCAAGCAGTTTTATTACAAGACATACTAGAACGAACTAGAACCACCCTTTCCAGCTTTTCTCCTCTTTTTGGTTCTATCATTTCAGGACATGCATAGACTGAAGTAAACTCTTAAAAGCGGTGAGTAAAATGCGGCGAATTCTTTTTTTACTAATCAGTTTGTTTGTCCTCTTTATTATCTTTTTTGATTTGAAAAATGGAACCATCCCTGTTGAGGAAAACCCAGCTGTCCCAGCAAGTGCGTTTCAAACAGCTGAGAAAAAGGCTTATAAGAATGTCACTGTTAAACAAGGTGAAACAGTCCTCTCCATCGTACATACAAGCAAGCCACTTGATGATGTCATTAAGGATTTCGAGGAGCTGAATCAAGGTGTTAAAGCGAACGAAATCAGGGCAGGCAGCACGTATAAGTTTCCTGTCTATAAGAGATAAAACGTTAATTCCTTGTCATTCATACAAAGAGACTGTTACAATATGAACTGTAAAACACGACGTACACGGCAAAGAATTGCTTGTACACTAAGGAGCGATTGACAAGTGAGTGAAGTCACACATCGTACTAAAACGCGTCCCGTCAAAGTGGGACCTTTAACTATAGGTGGAAATAATGAGGTTGTCATTCAAAGTATGGCAACAACCAAAACACATGATGTCGAAGCGACAGTCGCTGAAATTAAACGTTTAGAAGAGGCAGGCTGTCAAATCGTGCGTGTCGCATGTCCAGATGAGCGTGCAGCAAATGCAATTGCGGACATTAAAAAACAAATTAACATCCCGCTTGTTGTGGATATTCATTTTGACTACAAGCTTGCACTGAAAGCGATTGAAGCAGGCGCAGACAAAATCCGAATCAATCCAGGAAACATCGGAAGAAGAGAAAAAGTCGAAGCTGTTGTCAAAGCAGCAAAAGAAAAAGGCATTCCAATCCGTATTGGCGTAAACGCTGGTTCATTAGAGAAAAAAATTCTCGATAAATACGGCTATCCAACAGCAGATGGTATGGTCGAAAGTGCACTGCATCACATTAAAATTCTAGAAGACCTAGACTTTCATGACATCATCGTCAGTATGAAAGCATCTGATGTAAACCTTGCAATTGAAGCATACGAAAAAGCGGCTAAAGCCTTTGATTATCCTCTTCACCTTGGGATTACAGAATCAGGTACGTTATTTGCAGGTACAGTCAAAAGTGCAGCTGGACTTGGCGCTATTTTGAATATGGGGATTGGGAACACCCTCCGTATTTCATTAAGTGCTGACCCAGTTGAGGAAGTAAAAGTAGCACGTGAATTGTTGAAATCATTTGGTCTTGCATCAAATGCAGCAACACTGATCTCCTGCCCAACTTGTGGACGAATTGAAATTGACCTCATCAGCATTGCAAATGAAGTCGAAGAATATATTTCTAAAATCAAAGCACCGATTAAAGTAGCAGTTCTCGGCTGCGCTGTAAACGGTCCAGGTGAAGCGCGTGAAGCGGACATCGGAATCGCAGGCGCTAGAGGCGAAGGCTTATTGTTCCGTAAAGGTGAAATTGTTCGTAAAGTACCGGAAGAAACAATGGTCGAAGAACTGAAAAAAGAAATCGATAAAATCGCTGAAGAACATTATGCGAAAATGGAAGCTGAAAAAGAAAAACAAGCGAATGCCTAACAAAAAACGCCTGACGTCATAGTCAGGCGTTTTTCTGTTCTTATTAAAAGAACGGGGTGATAAATATGCCTAGGATGACGGAAACAATTCCGATCCCAATTGACCACGCGCCAAGCGCATGTGCTCCTTTTCTTCTTGCAATATAACCAACGACGATTGCCGCTACCCCTAATAGCACCGGCAAGACAAATAATGAGATAATCGCAATCGCGAGTGCTGTATAGCCTATCCCTTTACTGCCTGATTCGTCACCTGCTTGGTCACGTCCTCGTCTATCTTCTCGATCTCTTGAAGCTTGATATGGCTCTGCAATTTCAGCAGCTGTTTCCTCTAAATAGCCATCATCATTACTAAAGTGTGTGTCGATTTCACGATCATTTCTTCTGAAATCCTCGTCTCTTTCCATGATCAATTCCCCCTTTTGGTTAATAGAAAGGAGCTTTTTTAGTATGAGCAAAAATGTCTGTTTCATGATTGCTAAAACTTGCTGGAATTGTGAATTGATTATGTTACACTTTAAGAGTATAAAAATGAGGAGTGTGGGCATGTTACGTTTAGGAATTGATATTGATGGTACAGTGACGGCACAGGACACCTTTGTTCCCTACTTAAATGAGTCGTTCCAATGTGCCATGACACTAGATGATATGACAGAGTATGATTTGACGAAGCTTTTAAAAATTTCTCAAGAAGAATTTTGGGGCTGGATGGATCAGCACGAGCCTCTTATTTATAAACAGGCAAAGCCTGCTGAGGGTGCAAAAGAGATCCTCGACGAAATGAAGCAGCAGCACAGACTGATTTATATTACCGCAAGAAGGCAGCAGCATTCGGATATCACCTACAAGTGGTTTCAAGAACATGATGTGCACTATGATGCTATTGAGCTGGTTGGCGGTCATCATAAGCTGGAAGCCGTTCAAAAGCACAAAATTGATGTATTTTTTGAAGACCATCATGGCAATGCCACAATGATTGCAAAAGAGGCTGACATCCCGGTTATACTTTTTAACTCCCCTTATAACCAGATGCCAATTGACGACAGAATTATACGCGTAAACAACTGGCAGGAAGCATCTAAGTGGATCAAACAATATGAGCAGCATCTGCAAACTGCTTATTAATGTAACTGAGCGAGCACCGAAGCGGAACAAACACGAGGATTTGTCTACACGCTGAAGCCGATACATTTAATGTATCGGCTTTTTTGATGGAGCAAGCTGCCCTTCTTTCATGAGGAAATGGTAAAGTGCCCCCTTCATGCCTGCCTGATTTAAGTAGTAGCAAGTTTCCAGCTTCACCTGAATGTTCTTCCACGCATGCAGTGTATGTAAATGTTTTTCAATATTTTGTAATAAATTTGGTCTTGCACTTACGCCTCCGCCAATGAGGATTTTCTCCGGGTTAAGAACAGTCGCTACATTGTAAACGCCAATGGCTATTCGCTTGTACCATTGATCTACCAGCTTCTCAATGGCCGGATCATGCTTCGCCTTTTCAAAAATTTCTTGACCGTCTATTTGAGTACTTTGCGGTATTCCTTGCTTTTCTTTATAGCTCCGAATTAATCCAGCCGTTGAAGCGCTGCTGTTAAGAGTTGTAAACTGGCCATTTTCCGTCTCTGTCAGCATCATGCCGAATTCACCACCGCGGAAGGATGCACCGCGCACAAGCTGACCATTAGCAAAAATACCTCCGCCGACACCAGTGCCAATTGTCATACAAATAAAGCTGTCACAATCTTTCGCATGACCGCTGTATTTTTCTGCGAGAGCTGCACAGTTCGCATCATTTTCCACTTCTACACGAAGAGACGTTTTCTCTTCTAAAAGTGTTTTTACATTTTGACCATTTAAGGCGATGATGGCGCCTGCAAATTCTGTATAACCTGATTCACTGTCCACAAAGCCTGGTAGACTGATGGCGATACCGCTGACATTCGTCACCCTTTGATATTCCTTGACCACATCTGCCATGGCTTTTAAAAACGGTTCAAGCTGCCGGCAGTTCGTCTGATAGTCACCGCTAGAGACCAGCTTTCCATCCTGATCCATTAATCCATGTTTCGTTCTCGTCCCGCCTACATCAAACACGACGTAATAGGCCACTTTTACCCCTCCCTTTACTTCAAAATGTAGTACCTTGATCTCATTTTAATGAAACAGCCTCCCTTTGTAAAACGTTTTCAAAAGAGAAAACAAAAAAGCCAGCTCCATGGCTGGCTTTTTTATGAGTGAACTTCCTTCGGTTCGCAGGAAGGACACGTTCCATATATTTCAAATTTATGTCCGCTAATATGATAATCCTCTAAATCGGCGTCGAGCTTGTCCATAGGGCAGGCATCGATCTCTTTTGTTTTCCCGCATGTAAGACAAATAAAGTGATGGTGATGATGGGAAAATGAACATTTAAAACGGAATAGTTTCTCCCCTGACAATTCCGTTGTTTCTAATATACCAAGGTCTTCATATAGTGACAAGTTTCGATAAATCGTATCAAAGCTGAGACCCGGGTAGTCTTCACTTAGTGCCGTCAGCACATTTTTAGCGGTCAAGTATTTATCAGAATCAGAAAACAATTGAAGCATGTCTTCACGTTTGCTTGTATATTTGTAACCTTTTTCCTTTAATAAATCAAGCGCTTCTTGTACGTTCATGTTGATTCCCCCTTCTGAATTTCCCAATACTAATACACCCGATTAAAATCAAGATCGACAGCATCACTATGGTTCCGCCTGGCGCTAAATCAAGATAATAGCTTAAAATCAATCCGGCCAATACAGACAATTCACCAAATAAGATCGAAAGGAAAATCGCCTGTTTGAATCCTTTGGCAATGCGGATACTTGCCGCAACAGGAAGCGTCATGAGCGCCGACACAAGCAGTGTACCGACGATACGCATCGATGCCGCAATGACAAGTGCAACGACTAAGATAAAAATAAAATGAATCCATTTTGCTGAAATACCAGAAGCCTTTGCATGCTCTTCATCAAAAGAAAGCAGAAACAATTCTTTATATAAAAGCACAACAACTAACACAACAACGAGTGAGATTCCTACAATAATCCAAAGATCAAGTCTTGAAACCGCACTAACACTTCCGAATAAATAACTAAACAAATCTGTATTAAAACCATTCGCTAGTGAAATGAAAATGACGGAGATCCCAATACCCCCTGATAAAATAATGGGAATGGCAAGCTCCTGATAATGTTTATACACGGAGCGCAGGCGTTCAATAAACAATGAACCTGCAACAGAAAAAGCCATCCCTAAGTAGAGCGGGCTTACCCCTGTCAAAAGGCCAAACTTTTTATCAAGAAATAGACTTGCGGCAATACCGGCAAGTGATACGTGACTGAGGGCATCTGCAATAAGCGAGAGCCTTCTTACGACAATAAATACACCAAGTAAGGGCGCAATAAAACCAATCAGTATACCTGCGATAAACGCATTTTGTAAAAATTCATAATGAAAAAATGGAAATAGCATTATTCATGTCCCCCATGATGGTGATGGTCGTGATGAATCACTTGAATGTCATGCCCGTAAAATTGGGATAGCGCCTGATCATCCATTGAATCAAACGCTTCTGCATCCCCGTGGAAATGCAGTGTCTGATTTAAACAAGCCACATGGGTGACTTTATCAGAAACGGTGCCAACATCGTGTGTGACGAGAATTAAAGACATTCCTTTTTCTTTGTTCAATGTTTCGAGCAGCTGATAAAAGCCTTCTACTGTCCGCTGGTCGACCCCAACCGTAGGCTCATCCAAAATGAGCAGCTTCGGCTGACTGACAAGCGCACGGGCAATAAATGCACGCTGCTGCTGCCCGCCAGAAAGCTCACCGATGTTTTGATGCTTTAAATCCTGTATGCCAACTGAGCGAATGGCATCTTCCACTTGCCATTTATCCTGTTTGCTCATTCGTTTAAACAAACCAATTTTTGCGGTCAGTCCGCTTGCGACGACCTCATATACAGAAGCAGGGAAACCTGTATTAAAGCTATTCGCCTTTTGAGAAACAAATCCGATTTGATCCCAGTCTCTAAATTTTGAGACAGGCGTGCCAAATAGCTTTAATTCACCCTGCTGCGGTTTAATGAGCCCAAGCAGACATTTTAATAAGGTTGTTTTACCAGAACCATTCGGTCCAACAAGTGCTAGAAAGTTTCCTTCCTCTACTGTTAAATGAATGTGATCAATGACATTTCGCTGTCCATACGAGTACGAAATGTCTTTCATTTCAATAATTGGCTTTGCCATGAATCTTTCCACCTTTAATCAATATAAAAAGAATGATTACGATTTATACAACAAAAAGAAAATGGCTTTTGCCATTTTCTTTGTCCATACATACATTTCATTATATAAAAGAAAGATAAAAAAGTAAAATAAAAGCTAATGAATGGCTGTTTTGAACTTACCGCCTTTTGTTTCATGCGTATCCATAATCGTGATAAATGCTTGGTCATCAATTTCAAATACAATGGATTTCAGCTTTGTAATTTCAAGCCTTGTGACAACAGCGTAGATAACATCTTTTTCTTCATCTGTATAGCCGCCTTTTCCTCTCAGCTTTGTCGTTCCCCTGCCGAGTCGATGCAGAATCGCATCTGAAATTTCATCATAATGGTCTGATACGATAATCACAGCTTTTGTTTCATCAAGCCCTTGAATGACAGCATCAATTGTTTTCATTGCCAAATAATATGTCATGACAGAATACATAGCCTGCTCTGGTCCGAAAACAAAGCCCGCCCAAATAAAAATGAACACATTGACGATCATGACAAACTCACCGACGGAGAAAGGAATTTTTTTCGTCAGAAGAATTCCCAAGATCTCTGTTCCATCCATTGAACCTCCATTACGGATGACAAGTCCAACACCAAATCCAAGTAATAGCCCGCCAAATACAGTGGCTAAGATCGGCTGTGTTGTAAATGCCTCCACATGATGAAGTGAAGATTCAATGACGGCTAAGCTGACAATCCCAATCACAGTGGAAATGAGAAAGGTTTTCCCAATATGCTTGTATCCTGATATCATAAATGGAATATTTAAAATGACAACAATCGTCGCAAAATTAATAAACGGGTTATCTGTAAAGAGATAATCCAAAATAAGCGAAATGCCGATGATGCCCCCATCAATAATATTGTTTGGCACTAAAAATAATTCAATGCTGACTGCTGCACATGCAGCTCCTACTAGAATCAGAAAAATTCTCAAAATAAAATGAGGCACTGATTCCTTTTTGTGCTGTTTACTATTTGCCATACGTTCTCCCTTCTACACATGTTAAATTTTCAATGAACATTTTATCCACTTTACTATTTTATCATTTCACAGAATAAAATAAAATTTTTTGCACATTTTCCGTTTTCGCCCATACATTGTTACAGAGGGGAGGAATGGAATTGATTTTAATTCAAAAAATTGTCCTGCAGCGGCTCAATCAGATCACAGCAAATGATCTGTTAAGGTATGCGAAACAGTATGGCGTCAGTTTAACGTCTCATCAAGCTGCTGAGGTGGCCAAACTCATGAACGGGAAAAACATCAATATTTTTAATGACTCAGAGCGTAACCGGCTCCTTAAACAAGTGGAAGCGATTACTTCTAAACAGACAGCACAGACTGTGAATGATTTGTTTAACCAGTTTACAAGTTAAGCAAAAAAGGGCCGCATTTAGCGGCACCTCAACATGTTGCATCCTTTTTTACTGACCCGTAATTTTATCTAGTAAGCCTTCATCAAATTGCTTTTCTTTCAGCATGGCAATTTCGAATTTGTAAGGTGGTTTTTTGTTCTTTTTATCTTCACCTACATAAGGCGTTTCTAGAATTTTCGGCACATCTTGAAGCTGCGGATGATGCACAATATAGCTCAGTGCATCGAAACCAATTTCACCAAAACCGATATTTTCATGTCGGTCTTTTCTTGCGCCTTGTACGTTTTTACTGTCATTAATATGAAGAACTTTGATTCGGTCAATACCAACAATTCGATCAAATTCTTCTAATACACCATCAAAGTCACTCACAATCGGGTAACCAGCATCGTGCGTGTGACACGTATCAAAGCAGACAGAAAGAGCTTCGTTATGTGTCACTCCGTCGATAATTTGGGCAAGCTCTTCAAAGCTTCTTCCGCATTCTGATCCTTTTCCCGCCATTGTTTCAAGTGCAATTTGAACCTCTTGACCTTTCACAATGACTTCGTTTAAACCTTCAATGATTTTTTGAATCCCTGCCTCTGCCCCTGCTCCTACATGCGCACCCGGGTGGAGAACAATTTGTCTTGCTCCCAGCGCTTCCGTACGCTCAATCTCAGAGCGAAGGAAGTCTACACCAAGCTCAAATGTCGCTGGATTCACTGTATTTCCAATATTGATAATATACGGAGCATGCACGACGATATCCGTCATGCCATGCTCTTTCATATGCGCTTGTCCAGCTTCAATATTGAGGTCTTCAATTTTTTTACGGCGCGTATTTTGCGGTGCACCAGTATAAATCATAAACGTATTCGAACCATAAGAGGCAGCTTCCTCACTCGCTGCAAGAAGCATATGTTTTCCGCTCATGGATACATGTGAACCAATCTTTAACAATGTTTCCCCCTACTTTCCATTACGCTTTGACTTTCTACGTTCCTGTCTTTTGATTTTATCCATCTCACGTGTCATTTTCTTTTTATATCCAGGTTTGACGGCTTTCGGTTTTCTCACAAGACGTTTTGCTTTTTCTTCAATTTCATTTGGTGCTTTTTTACGTCTTTGACGCTTCAGACGGTCATCTGCATCTCGCCATTCGCCATGAACAATGGTTTTGTTTTCAAACACAACGCCCATTTTCTCAATTTGAATGAGTGCATCCTCATCAGCCAGCTCATAAATGGTCATGGCAATTCCAGATGAACCAGCACGAGCTGTTCTTCCAACACGGTGCACATAAAAATCAAGATCAGATGGAAGTTCATAGTTAATCACGTGGCTGACGCCTTTAATGTCAATCCCGCGAGCTGCAAGATCAGATGCCACAATATAAGTGAACTCCAAATCTTCTATTTGTTTCATGACTTTTTTACGTTCGCGCGGCGTCAACCCGCCATGGAGCACACCGATTTTCATTCCTTTTTCTTGTAAAAATGCTGCGATTTCATCAACAGTTGTTTTTGTATTGGCAAAAATGATCCCTAAATATGGCTGTACATTCGTCACCATCTCATGGAGCAATTTTAATTTATCACGCTGTTTAGAAGGAACTAAAATGTGCTGAATGTTTTCAGCTGTAATCCGTTTTGGTTCAACATGCGCATACTTTGGATTGTCCATATATTTTTTCAGGAAAGGCTTTAGTTTTTCTGGAATGGTTGCAGAGAACACAAGCATTTGCAGCTGTTCTGGCATTTGTGCACCAATACGGTCCACATCTTCTAAAAATCCCATATCCAGCATTAAATCCGCTTCATCAATAACAAGAGAGGTCGCTTTATAAACATTCAGCGCCTGCTCATGAATGAGGTCAGCAATACGTCCAGGTGTACCGACCACCAAATGCGGCTGGTTTTTTAGCTTTTGAATTGATTTCTGCTTGTCCGTTCCGCCAATGTAAAGCTTTGCTTTGATCTCTTCTTCTGGAGAAGCATTCTTTAAAATCGTTTGAGCTTCTTTGAAAATTTGATTGGCTAATTCTCTTGTAGGTGCAGTAATCACTACTTGTACCTGTTCTTTGCTTGGATCAATTGAATGAATCAGCGGCAGTAAGTACGCATGAGTTTTTCCTGTTCCGGTTTGTGACTGGCCAATCACGCTTTCTCCTTTTAAAACAGCAGGGATGATTCTTTTTTGAATATCAGTCGGCTCATAAAAGCCTAGTTCATGAATAGCATCTATAATAAAAGGCTTTAATTCATATGTCGTAAATTTCGTTTCTTTCATGTTTTCACTCCTTAAGGCAATGCCTTTTTGCTCATCTCCTCATTATAGCTGATTTTCAGTAAAAAAACCATGTCCGCTTTTCCTACAGGAAACCAATTGGTGCTTCCTTGCATAACCTATGAAGAGAAAGAGAATGCAGTAAGGGAGGTACAAGTATGTTAGGGCAAAGGCCTATGGGCGATTTTCAGCCGCGCCGTCCCTCACGCCGGCACCTTGGAAATGGCGGACAGCCCGGAATGTTTCAAAGAAGGCAGCAGCCTCCTATCCAACAGCCTTTTCAAGGGCAGGGCAATCCATTTCAGCAAATGATGCCTCGCTCCCCGTCTGTACAGGGAGGCGGTTTACCCGGGATGGGCGGAATTCCAGGAGGTGAGAGCCGTGCACTAGGCGGCGGAGCAGGAATTAAAGGCATGCTCTCTAAATTTCTTCCTGGCGCAGGAGGAGCTGGAGTCTCTGGAGGTGGTGCGGGATTACAAGGAATCCAGAGCTTCACAAATCCTGCGACCCTCTCAAGCATGTTAGGAAATGTTCAAAAAGTGCTCGGGATGGCGCAGCAATTTACGCCAATGATTCAGCAATACGGTCCTTTAGTGAGAAATTTGCCTGCGATGATTAAACTGTACAGCCAGCTTGGCAGTGCGGATGATGATGAAGAAAGTGCAAATGATGCTGATGCAGAATCAACGGAGACTAGCGCGGAAACAGAAGTGCACGAGGAAGAAGCACAAACTGACGAAATAGAAAAAAATAAAGAACCAGAAGACATCCTCGTCAAAAAAACAGCACCTCACACTTCACCTGCTCCTGAAGCAAAACCGAAAAAAAGATCTGGCAGCTCTGTTCCAAAACTATATGTCTAGTGATCTTTTAACGGCGAAGTGTTCACTGCGTATAACAATCTTTGATATATACGCTTACTTTGGCTATAATGGAAGCAAGAGAATGATAAAAAGCCGTTTTTTACGGCTTTTTATATTGTTCTTCTCTAGCAGCACTTCCCTACAGGAGGACGAATAAATGAATGTAATTAAAATATCGCCGCGTGGCTATTGCTATGGCGTTGTGGATGCAATGGTCATTGCTAAAAATGCCGCACTTGATAAGAACTTGCCACGCCCAATTTATATATTAGGTATGATTGTGCACAACAAACATGTCACTGATGCCTTCGAAGAAGACGGTATTTACACACTGGACGGACCAAACCGCTTAGACATTTTAAAGCAGGTTGAAAGTGGAACAGTCATTTTCACAGCTCACGGCGTTTCTCCTGAGGTTCGTCAAATCGCAGAAGAAAAAGGCCTTGTCGCCATTGATGCGACCTGTCCCGATGTAACGAAAACTCACGAACTCATTTCAGAGAAAACAGCCGATGGCTATGACATTATTTATATTGGGAAAAAGGGTCATCCCGAGCCAGAAGGAGCTGTCGGAGTAGCCCCTGACAAGGTACATCTTGTCGAAACAGAAGCTGACATTGAGGCACTCGATTTAACATCAGAAAAACTGCTCATCACGAACCAAACGACGATGTCTCAATGGGATGTCCACGACCTGATGGAGCTGATTAAAGAGAAATACCCTCACGTCGAGTATCATCAAGAAATTTGCCTTGCGACACAGGTGCGTCAGGAAGCTGTATCGCAGCAAGCTGGCCAAGCCGATTTAACCATTGTTGTCGGCGATCCAAAAAGTAATAACTCTAACCGTCTCGCACAAGTGTCAATGGAGATTGCCGGAACGCAGGCTTACCGTATTGGCGACTTAAGTGAACTCAAGCTGGAATGGCTGCAGGGCGTCAAAACCGTTGCCGTTACTGCTGGTGCTTCAACACCAACACCTATTACAAAGGAAGTCATTCGTTTCTTAGAAAACTATGAACCAGATGATGAAACAACTTGGAAGATTGAACGAACCGTTCCTCTTTCTAAAATTTTACCTCGCGTCAAAACAAAGAAATAAGAAAACGTCAGAGCGGATATGCTCTGACGTTTTTTGTTTACATAAATTGAAATGGGTTTGTGTTTGATTCAGAAACAAAGAGCTGTACGTCATACTTTTTATCCGCACATAGCGATTGGAGCTTCGCCTTTACGCCCTCTTTCATAATCTTTTCAGCATAATGTCCTGGGTCCACAACGTTCAGCCCTAGCATCATGGCATCGTGCGCAACATGGAAATAAAGGTCTCCTGTCACATACACATCGGCACCCATTCTTTTCGCTTGATGGATATATTTATTTCCGTCTCCGCCAAGCACCGCCACTTTTTTCACAACAGCATCTTGGTCTCCTACAAAACGAGCACCATTCACATCCAGCTTCGTTTTCACAAATTGCGTGAAATCTCTCAGTGTCATTGGCTCATTTAGCTCTCCAATACGGCCAAGCCCTTTTTGAATAGGAGGAAGATCTGTCGTGTGTACACTATAGGCGACTTCTTCATAAGGATGTACTTTGATCATTTCGCGAATCACTTGTTTTTCTATACTTGCTGGGAAAATGGTTTCAATCCGCACTTCTTTCACAAATTCTAATTGACCCGACTCACCAATAAACGGCTCAGCTTCTTCTGATGGCAAAAAGCTGCCTGTCCCTTCATTTGAAAACGCACAATGGCTGTAGTTGCCGATATGGCCGGCGCCCGCATTTCCTAAAGCTGTCCGGATGGCCTCTTCAAATTCCTCTGGGACATACAGAGCAAGCTGTTTGATTGGATCTTCGTATGTCGGCACTAACACTCTTGTTTCTTCAAGCTCTAAGGCCTCAGCAAGCAAGTCATTGACTCCGCCATCAGCTACGTCTAAATTCGTATGTGCCACATATACTGCAATATCATGTTTGATGCATTTTTCAATGATACGTCCAGCCGGCTGATCCGTCGCTACATGTTTTAATGGTCGAAAAATCGGCGGATGGTGAGCAATAATAAGATCCACTTTTCGCTCGATCGCCTCATCTACTACATTCTCTAATACATCCAAGGTGATCATCACATTGGTTACTTTTTTATTTAATGTCCCAATCTGAAGACCAATTTTATCCCCTTCCATGGCGTATGCCTTTGGTGAAAATTGTTCAAACAATTGGATGATTTCATGCCCGTTTACTGTTTTAGCCAACAGTCAAAACCTCCTTTAGCATCTTTATTTTCGCATTCAGCTCTTCAAGGCGTTCTTTATTTTCTTCTGTCCGCGCCGCCTGCTGAATTTGACTTTCTATCTTCTCCATATGCTGTAGCTCTTGCATCCACTTGCGCTGGAAAACGTCATTTTGCTCTTTCGCAAGAAACGGGCCAACTAGCATGCCTGCTTCAAGTGACATTCCTTCATAAGCTTTATCTTTATCACCTTTTTCTGCGATGATGATTTCGTATATTTTGCCATCCTCTTCTAAAATGACTTCATCTATCAATTCATACCCCTCTTGATAAAGCCATAAACGAATATGGTGGGCATGGATATTCGGCTGAAGAATGAGCCGCTCATTGCCTGCGAGCTTATGCCTTCCTTCATTTAGTATGCTTGCGATGAGTGCCCCGCCCATACCTGCAATCGTCACTGCATTCACTTCGCCTTTTTCAATGACTTCAAGGCCATTTCCTTTTCTGACCGATATCTGTTCATCTAATTCAAGTCTATGTACTTGCTGCTGCGCCGATTGAAGCGGTCCATCGGTAATTTCACCAGCAATGGCTTTCACTGCTTTTTGATGCAGAATCGCATAGCATGGCAAATAGGCATGGTCTGAGCCGATATCAGCGAAGACTGCCTCATCTGGTAAAAAGTCTGCGACTTTTTTTAATCGTTTCGATAAATTCATTTCATTCATACGTATCACTACTTTTCTTTAATGTTCATACTTGTCTATCTTATATAAATTATGGACTTTTTAAAAGTCGTTTTCAAATGAAAAAAGCTCTTCTTTTGAAAAAGAGCTTTTTGTATAAGATTATTTAATTTTAGACACCCATTCCGCCATTTCATCGAGCTTTTCATTTGGAATCAGCCCGCCTGGCATCCCGTTGCCGCCTTCTTGAATTTTCTTCTTGATGTCGGCTACTTCAAGCTTGTCTCCAACACCTTTTAATGCAGGACCTGCACCGCCTTCATAGTTTTCCCCGTGACAGCTTATGCAGTTCTGCTTATACAATTCTTCCGGCGTTGCATTTGCTGTCTCTTCTTGCTTTTGCTCTTTGCCCCCTGAGGCAATCTTTTCTTCATCTTTCAGCCCCTTCATTGATAAGAAAAAAGTGAGTCCAATACCTAAAATGGCAATCAATAAAAATGGTATAAGTGGATTCCGTTTCATTTCTTTCATCCTCCCCTTTGTGAAAACCCCTTTGAGACTATGCAAACAATTCTAATTCTACTTTAATTTTACAAAAAGTAAACGAATTATGATACAAAACTTTGGTCAAGTTCACAGATTAGACAAAAATGATTCAAGATGAGAAATGAAGCCTTCAGCACATTTAGATGTATTTTTTATACATCTTTTCTCTAAGAACGTTGCAAATTCATTTGTTATTCAGTAAAATATAATCAGATTGAAAAAAGCGTTTTCATTTTTGATAAGAAAGAACGGATCTCTTTCAAGATCCGTCCGGTTTCTACTCTAAGAAGTCTTTTAATCGTTTACTTCTGCTTGGGTGTCTTAATTTACGAAGAGCTTTCGCTTCAATTTGTCTGATACGCTCTCTTGTTACGCCGAACACCTTACCAACCTCTTCTAACGTGCGAGTTCTTCCGTCGTCTAGTCCGAAACGTAGTCTTAGCACATTTTCTTCACGGTCCGTCAGCGTGTCTAATACATCTTCAAGCTGCTCTTTTAAGAGTTCGTACGCAGCGTGGTCAGATGGAGATGTCGCCTCTTGGTCTTCGATAAAATCACCAAGATGCGAGTCATCTTCTTCACCAATAGGTGTTTCTAAAGATACAGGCTCTTGCGCAATTTTAAGAATCTCTCTTACCTTTTCTGGAGTTAAATCCATGTCTTCAGCAATTTCCTCAGGCGTTGGTTCTCTGCCTAGGTCTTGCAGAAGCTGTCTTTGAACACGGATCAATTTATTAATCGTTTCCACCATATGAACCGGGATCCGGATTGTTCTCGCCTGATCGGCAATCGCACGTGTGATCGCCTGTCTAATCCACCAAGTCGCATATGTTGAGAATTTATATCCTTTGCGGTAATCAAACTTCTCAACCGCCTTCATCAGACCCATGTTTCCTTCTTGAATCAAGTCAAGGAACAGCATACCACGACCGACATAGCGTTTCGCAATGCTGACAACGAGACGAAGGTTCGCTTCCGCTAATCTTCTTTTTGATTCCTCATCGCCCTCTTCGATCTTTTGAGCATACGTAATTTCTTCTTTTGCAGATAACAAATTGACGCGTCCGATTTCTTTTAAGTACATACGAACAGGATCATTGATTTTGACACCTGGTGGTACGCTTAAATCATTCAGGTCAAATTCTTCTTCTGCTTTAGCCAGCTGCTGAACATTTGGGTCTTCTGTCTCTTCGTTTTCACTAATGAGCTCTACACCCTGTTCGCCTAAGTATTCATAGTATTCATCCATTTGGTCTGATTCAATTTCAAAGCTAGACATACGCTCTGCAATTTCTTCGTATGTTAAAACGCCCCGTTTTTTACCCGTTTCAGTGAGCTTATCTCTCACCTGTTCAAAGGTTAATTCAGTTTCGGTTTCGTGGGCTTGTTTATCAGCCATTATGGATCCCTCCTTCCAAAGCTTGCAACGAATTCTAAAGTAACTTGCGATTTACTTCCGCCCTGCTTTTCTCTCTCTATCAAACAGATGACGAAGCAAATAGGAAATAAAATAAATAATGATGAAGGCAAGATGCTTGCGGTCTTATGCTCCTCCCGTAAAGGATTCATTGCCAGCCGTAAGTCCTGTCATTAATAATAGACGTATTACTTCAGCGAACGGTTCAACTGAATAATTTCTTTTGCAAGTGTTGCCGCTTTGAAGAAATCTTTTTGCCTCTCCGCTTCTGCACGTTCTAGTTCTTTTTCCTTTATCATTGACAAATTCCGATGATTCAACACTTTTTTTACATAATCACTTAATTCAGCTTCACTTAGTTCGTCTCCGACTTGAATCATCAATATATCCGTCAACAGCTGATTCATGACATCATCTTCTATCCGGTTCATCAGGTGCTGCGGCGTTGGTTCTTTGCCTTCTTCATACAAGGCATAAATGTACGTTGCCAGCGCCCTGTGCGAATCTATATTAAATTCAATCCCGATTCTGTCAAGTACTTTGCGGATCACGTCATCGCTTTTTAACATATGTGCAAGCAGCATTCGCTCTGCATTTTCATATGCCGGCCGCAGACGCTTTCTTCTCACTTGTGTTGACAGATGTGCACGCCGTTTTTCAAGCCCGTTTTCTTCCTGCGTGCTTTTGGTTTCTTGCCGCTGCTGTTTTTCAAACAGCTCCAGTTGTTCTTTTAATGAATCAAGTGAGATCGAAAACTCCCCAGCAAGCTGTTTCATGTAAATCTCTTGCTCCAAAGAGCCATTTAACCGGCTGATTTCTCGGAGAACCTGCTTCATATAAGTAAGACGGTCTCCTTCGTCTGATAAGTTTTTTCCTCTTCGGAAAAAATTCATCTTAAACGTCATTAATGTCACACTTGCATCTATGATGTCATTCCTAAATTTCTCGCCGCCATATTTACGAATGTAATCATCTGGATCAAGTCCATCTGGTATCATGGCAACGCGAACTTTACATCCTCTTTTTCCAAGCAAATCTGATGCTTTCATGGTCGCTTCGTATCCGGCCGTATCAGAGTCATAGCAAAGGATGATCTCTTCTACGTTCCGCCTGAGAAGCTTTACGTGCTCTTCTGTAAGAGACGTACCCATTGTTGCAACACTTTCACCGACACCTGATGTAACAGCTGAGATGACGTCTGCAAATCCTTCAAAAAGAACTGCCCGTTCGCGTTTGCGAATATGCATACGTGCGTCATGAAAGTGATAAAGCAGCTTACTTTTATGAAAAAGCGGCGTTTCAGGACTATTCATATATTTAGGCTGCTGATCACCAAGCGATCTTCCGGAAAAAGCGATGACCGTTCCATGATGATCATGAATGGGAAACATGACACGATCTCTAAAGCGGTCAAAAAAGCCTGTGCCGTTTTCACGTTGAATCAAAAGACCAGCCTTCTCCATCATCACAGGATCAAATCCTCGTTTTTCTAAAAACTTGGTCACGAAATCCCAAGAATCAAGAGCATACCCGATCTCAAACTTGGCAATGGTTTCATCCGTAAAGCCTCTGGACCGTAAATAATCGAGTGCGTTTTGACCTTCTTTTGTATTTACCAGCAAATGGTGGTAAAATTTCTTAAGAAGCTCATGGGCCTCAATCATTTTATGATCTGCAGTGTCCTCTTGCTGAGAGGAACTCATCTGAGCATTCGCCACCTGCTCAGGCAGATCAATATGGTACTTATCAGCCACATGTGAAACGGCTTCAATAAATGAGTAGCCCTCCATTTGTCTGAGGAAAGAAAACACATTGCCTCCTGCACCACAGCCAAAACAATGGAAGATTTGCTTATCTGCTGAAACAGAGAATGAAGGAGTATTTTCACCATGGAATGGACAAAGACCGAAGTAATTTCGACCTTGCTTTCTAAGCTGTACGTATTCTCCAATCACTTCGACAATGTCTGCGTTTTTTTGGATCTGCTCCAAAAGTTCATCTGGTATACGTTTGCTCATCCTAATAACACTCCGTCGTACATTATTCGCCTTTTAATTTAAAAATCCTTCATGATTCGACAGGATTTTTTGTAGTTGCGCCATAAATCGCTTCTTATCCTCTTCTAAAAGCTTTTTGGGACCTTTTCCGTATACACCTTTTCTTCGCTGTTTGCTGGAAACATGCCTGCGTTCCAAATCAAAATCAATTGTTTCGTTTGTGTACATTCGTCCTCTTTCAGACAGAACAATGACCTGTCTCGGAAGCAGTAAGGAGGCAAGACCAATGTCTTGGGTGACGACAATATCATGTGCGGCAGCTGAGTTGGCAATGACTAAGTCCGCTGCTTCCTTATGTGTATCTACAAACCGCCAATCTTCAAGTGGAGATCTTTTGGTTTGAAAATGCTCATATGAAGCAATGAATGTCACTGGTACTTGAAATTGAGATGCGACAGAAAGGATTTCGTCTTTTACAGGACAAGCATCTGCATCGACATAAATCGTCCTCTCTTTTTTACGTTCATTCAGGTGACTAATTCTCCATCCCTCCACCTTATTCCTGCTTTAGAGAAGCAAAAAGACCATACTTTTCCCCCATAGAGCAATCAACAGTAAAACTCATTTTGTCGAAAAGTTATGTTCAGAATCACTTGACTTCTGCCAATATTAGTTTATTCGTTCTTGACTTAACTTAAACCTAAAATCAATCATTTTATCACAATTTTTTATTATAATACAAATGCAGCAAATATGCTATTGTTTTTGTTTACCCGTTTCCCACCATAGGAAAAACCCAGGAGGAGCATCCTGAGTTTATTCGGAACCTCTTTTGGTCAGCATTTGATGAATGACATTTGCCGTTTCCTCAACTGCTTTATTCGATACATCAACGACTTGACAGTTAATGCGGTCAACCACTTTTTCAAAATACTCTAGTTCCTCTTTAATCCGCTCAATGTTCGCATAAATAGCGCGATCATTTAAACCAAGAGATTTTAACCGCTCTTTGCGAATATGATTTAATTTGTCTGGACTAATTTTCAAACCGATACATTTCTTCGGATCAACTGAAAATAACTCTTCTGGCGGATCAACTTCAGGTACAATTGGAACGTTCGCTACCTTCAGCCGTTTATGCGCTAAATATTGAGATAATGGCGTTTTGGACGTGCGTGATACACCAATGAGCACAATATCAGCCTTTAGAATACCTCTTGGGTCTCTGCCGTCATCGTATTTCACAGCGAACTCGATAGCTTCTACCTTTTTAAAATAGTCCTCATCTAATTGACGTACACGACCCGGCTCATGTTTCGCTTCATTTCCATATGCCGTCTCCATTTTATCAATGAGTGGACCGATGATGTCATAATAAACAACACCGTTTGCTTCTGCTTCCTCAATTAAGAATTGGCGCATTTCTGGCACAACAAGAGTAAAGCAGACGATCCCATTATCTGCTTTCGCCAGTGAAATGACTTCTTTAATCGTACCAACATCCTCTACATACGGGATTCTTCTAATATTTGAATGGTCTGATGAGCCGCCATCAAATTGGCTAAGCGCCGCTTTGACCACGAGCTCTGCCGTTTCTCCTACTGAATCTGATACCACAAAAATTACGCGATTACTCATAACATCCCCTCGCAGTCTTCTGTCATTAGATTATTTCGTTCTCCGATAAGCTAACAAGTATTTTCGTCATGTTTGTTTTCGTAATTCTACCGACCACTTCAAAGCCTTTATCCGTATCTTTTATCACAGGAAGTGCATCTATTTGCTTTTCAATCAAGTGCTTCGCCACATCCATAATGAAATCTTCCTTGCGGCAAACGGTGATGTTCGGCATTCTTGTCATAATAATATGGACAGGGATAGATGGAAGCTCCTGTTTCCCTATACTTGCGCGAAGGAGGTCTTTTCTTGATAACACACCTGTTAAAATAGAGTGATCGTCCACAACGAATAATGTGCCCACATCCTCTAAAAACATCGTACAAATCGCATCATAAACCGAAACATTCTCATGTATCACCACTGGAATGGATTGAAAGTCTTTCACTTGAAGTTTTTTCAGCTTATCTGCGAGAAGCTGCGTGCCTGTTTTTCCTGTGAAAAAGTAGCCGACCCTTGGTCTTGCTTCTAAAAAGCCTGACATTGTTAAAATGGCTAAATCCGGTCTGAGGGTCGCCCTTGTTAAGTTCAGCCGATCGGCGATATGCTCTCCAGTGATCGGACCATTCTCTTTGACAATCTGTAAAATCTGCTCTTGCCGTTTATTTAACTCGATTGTACTCACCACCTTTAAATAGAGAGAGCGAAATCTTTATTTTATGTATATCATTTTCATAACTCATCATATTATAGCGCATCTTTGTCCGAATGAAACAAAAATCCACTCAAAAACCGTGAATTAAATGAGTAAAAAACGATTGCCCTTCGGAAAAGGCAACCGTTCTTAGGTATTTATTTTACAATTAAATTGTTCATATTCGCAAATGATTGAATGACTTTGGCTAGTTTGACCATTTGTGCCAAACGATTTCGCTTCAGTTTTTCATCATCCGCATGAACCATTGTATGATCGAAATAATGAACAATCGGTGTTTTTAACGTATCTAGCGCCTCAAGTGCCAGGCTGTATTGTGCTGCTGCTACATGTTCCTTTACAGCTTTCTCTACTTGCTGATACGCCTCAAACAGCTTTTGCTCATATTCATTTTCAAACAGTTCAGGCTGAATCTCTGCGTCTTCCCCTTTTTTACTGATTGAAATGACGCGTCCCAATGCTTCAGCCGTTTCTTTGAAGCTTTCTTGTTTCACACTCTCTTCAAGAACAGCTGCTTTTTTGACGACTGCATATGGCTCAATATTTTCAACATCCAGCACTGCATCAACAACATCATGGCGAATATGCTCTGCTTGAAGAACATACTTTAAACGATGCGTTAAAAATTCAATCAGAGCAGCTTCATGTTCTGCCTTTACTTGAGCAAGTGCTAACAGCTCTTTAAATGAAATATTCCAATGACGGTCGAGCAGGATTTGAACGATACCGCTCGCTTGTCTTCTAAGTCCATAAGGGTCTTGAGAACCCGTTGGGATTACATCAATTGAGAAGAATGAACAAATAGAATCAAGCTTATCTGCTACTGCCACAATCGCACCAATCAAAGTGGATGGCGCCTCGTCACCAGCAAAGCGCGGCATATAGTGCTCGTTGATGCTTCTTGCTACTTCTTCATGTTCACCAAGAGCTCTTGCATATTTCTCACCCATGATTCCTTGTAATTCTGGGAATTCATAGACCATTTGAGTCACAAGATCAAACTTCGAAATACTTGCTGCTCTCGCCACACGTTTAGTGGTTTCGTCATCTGCCCCGACATGCGCCGCTAGACGAGTTGCAATGTCTGTCACTCTCTTCAGCTTGTCGCCGATTGTTCCAAGTTTCTCATGGAATACCACTTTATCAAGCTTTTTAATATTGTCTTCAATCACTAGTTTTTCGTCTTCTTTATAGAAGAATGCAGCATCTGATAAACGCGCACGAAGTACTTTTTCATTCCCTCTTGCGACATTTTCCAGCGCCTCACTGTTTCCATTTCTGACTGTAATAAAGTGCGGCAATAATTCTCCTTGCTCATTTTTCACAGGGAAGTAGCGCTGATGCTCTTTCATTGTTGTCACCAATACTTCTTCCGGCAATGCAAGAAACTCCTCTTCAAAGGAACCAAACAGCACAGTTGGGTATTCTACAAGATCATTCACTTCTTCTAGAAGTTCAGGATCAACAGGAATGACCCAGCCTTTTTCTGAAGATAGCGCATTTAGCTGTTCAGTAATTAATTGTTTTCTTTTATCTGAGTCTGCAATCACAAATTGATCGCGCAATGTTTGTTCATAGGAAGCAGGTGTGTCAATGCTGGCTGTTGTTCCAAGGAAACGGTGTCCTCTTGTTTCACGGCCACTTTTCACACCAGCAATTTCAACAGGTACAATCTCTTGTCCAAATAAACAAACAATCCATTTAATCGGACGGATATAGCGTAAATCTTCGCTTCCCCATCTCATGTTCTTTGGAAAGCTTAATGAAGCAGCGATCTCACCTAACGCTGGCAGAAGGTCTTTGACTTGCTTACCTTCTTGAAACTTTTGGACATGGACATAATCCACTCCTTTGATCTCTTTGAAATAGAGATCATCTGTTGAAGCACCTTGGCCCCGGGCGAAGCCTTCAGCAGCTTTTGTCCAATTGCCTTCGGCATCTTGGGCAATCTTTTTAGCTGGGCCTTTTGCTTCTTCTTTGATGTCTTCTTGTTTTTCTGCGACACCTTTCACAAGTACAGCAAGACGTCTTGGTGAGTTGAATAAAGCAGTCTCTTCGAATGAAATATTTTGCGTTTCAAACCATGCTTTTACTTTCTCACCTAGCTGTTTTGTGCTCTCTGGCATGAAACGAGCCGGCATCTCTTCTAAGCCGATTTCAAGTAATACATCTTGTTTATTCATGAGAAGCCGCCTCCTCTTTTAGCATAGGGAATCCCAATTTTTCGCGTTCTTCATAATAGGTTTTGGCTACTTTTCTTGCTAACTGACGCACTCTTCCGATATAACCAGTTCGCTCAGTCACAGAAATAGCGCCCTTTGCATCAAGCAGGTTAAACGTATGAGAGCATTTGAGGACATAATCGTATGCCGGGTGAACAAGCCCTTTGTCCATTTGACTATGTGCTTCTTTCTCATAGGTTGTAAATAGCTCGAACAGCATGTCAGTATTAGATGTTTCAAATGTATAAACAGAGTGCTCATATTCAGCCATTAAGAATAAATCTCTGACCGTAAATCCGTCTGTCCATTCAAGATCGAAGACATTCTCTTTGTCCTGGATGTAAGAAGCAAGACGTTCAATACCGTATGTGATTTCAACAGAAACCGGCTTACATTCTAAGCCGCCGACTTGTTGGAAATACGTGAATTGTGTAATTTCCATCCCATCAAGCCATACTTCCCATCCAAGTCCTGCACAGCCAAGAGATGGATTTTCCCAGTTGTCTTCCACAAAACGAATATCATGTTTCAGCGGGTCAATGCCAAGTGCCTTCAATGATTCAAGATATAGTTCTTGAATATTGTCAGGTGATGGCTTAATGATCACTTGAAATTGATGATGCTGATACAATCTATTTGGGTTTTCTCCATATCTGCCATCAGCCGGGCGTCTTGAAGGCTCTACATATGCTACCTTCCATGGCTCTGGGCCGATGCTTCTGAGGAACGTGTATGGACTCATCGTTCCGGCACCTTTTTCTGTGTCATACGCCTGCATTAATACGCAGCCTTCATTTGACCAATGCTTTTGCAGCGTCAAAATCATGTCTTGAATATTCAATGATCGCACCTCCATCTTTTCTACACCAACCGCTATGTATGGCGGGTGGGATTAGAACCTTGTAAGAGAACACAAAAACTCCCGTCTCTATGCTCGCAAGGTTCTTTGCAAACATAGGGACGAGAGTTTTTCCCGCGGTTCCACCCTATTTGCTGGTGTCGTAGCATCCAGCCGCTTTGTTTTACGCTGCTCAAGAATGCCTTTCGTTACGCCTCCATCCTTAGCTCACACCGCCCTAAGGTCGCTTTTATGGATTTTACGTAAGTACTTCTTTCTGTCAATGCAACATATTTTATCTTAGATGATCTTACAAAAAGTCATGGGAGATGTCAACTTTTGTTTTCGTCACCCATTAGCTTTTTCATGGATTCCATCTGATTCATGAATTTTTTTGATTTTAAATAGAGGCCAGAATATTCGTCATAGTAGTGATCAAGCACTTGACGAATTTCTTGTTTCGTCTGCGGCTTCACATCAACCTGACCAAGCCTTGATAAATCAAAATAATGAAACAAACGGAGCAGCCTTGCAGCTGCGGGGGACAAGGGCAGTTTATATGGATCTTTCGAAAAACAATTTTGGCAAATGAAGCCGTTATCTCTTATCGAGAAATGGAACTGCCCTTCTTTTTGACCACAGTGAACACATTGATCAAGTTCAGGCTTCATCCCCATCACTGATAACATTTTAACCTCTACGATAAATAAAATAATATCAGCATCTGTGCCTTCGTTGAGATGACGCAGAGATTGAAGCAGAAGCTCAAACAAATAAGGGTTTGGCTTTTTTTCTTCTGTCCCTTTATCCATCAATTCCGTCATATATGCGGCATATGCGGTCAGAAATAAGTCTTCCCGAATGGCCCGCATACTTTCAATCATTTCGCCTTGCTGGAGCGTTCCAAGTCCTGTTGATGATTGGATAAGAAAGGTGCCGTATAAAAACGGCTGGCTTATGGCTGACAGGCGGCTGTTTGATTTTTTTGCGCCTCTTGCCATCACGCCAATTTTTCCATGTTCTCTTGTGAGCAGCGTGACAATTTTGTTTGTTTCGCCATAATCTGTTGTTCTAAGGACGATTCCTTCACTTTTAATGAGCATTTGTCTACACTCCGAACGCTGGAGGGGGTCAAGAATTATAAGATTGGAAAATCAAATCGTGCTATTTCTTCTTCAAGTACATCGGGTCTTTCCAGGTTCTCCTTTTCTAACTCTTTGAAAAGCAGATACGTGTCAACGCTTCCTGTTTGTGAAAATACGTTCCATGTAAAATTCAACATAAAAACCCCACCTTTCTTTATTAGAAGCAGCAACGCTACATCCAACATATTAATTTTATCTTGACCAGGCTACCTCCATTTCATGATAAACAATTTTTACTAATCGAACCGCACCATTGTCAGATTTGCTGACAAATGCGCGATTTTTTAATATTCGTCTTCTCTAAATCCGAAGTCACGCAAGTGAGTGGATTTATTACGCCAGTCCTTCTGAACTTTGACCCAAAGCTCTAAATACACTTTTGAGCCTAGAAGTGCTTCAATATCTCTGCGCGCTTTTTGTCCCACTTCTTTTAACAAGCTGCCTCGTTTACCAATGACGATCCCTTTTTGCGAATCACGTTCTACGACAATGGTCGCCGCGACATGGATCTTGCCGTTTTCATCTGGCTTAATCGATTCAATCGCAACCGCAATACTGTGCGGAATCTCTTCTCTCGTTAAATGCAGCACTTTTTCACGAATTAATTCAGAAATAATAAACCGTTCTGGATGATCTGTTACTTGATCTGCCGGATAAAATTGAGGGCCCTCTGGAAGATAACCTTCAATCTGCTGAAGAAGCGTGTCGATATTGTTTCCTTCAAGAGCTGAAATGGGCACAATTTCCTTGAATGGGTAACGTGTGCGGTATTCATCAATTAAAAGGAACAGTTCATCTGGATGAATTTGGTCAATTTTATTAACGACTAGGAACACCGGTGTAGATGTTTGCTTTAGTCGTTCAATGATGAATTCATCACCTTTGCCATAGCCTTCCTGTGCGTTGATCATAAACAAGATCAGGTCGACTTCCTTCAGTGTATTTTGAGCCACCCTCATCATAAAATCACCAAGCTTATGCTTAGGTTTATGAATCCCCGGTGTATCGATAAAGATCGTTTGTGATGTGTTGGTTGTCAAAACACCTTGCACTTTGTTTCGCGTCGTTTGGGGCTTATCGCTCATGATGGCGATCTTTTGTCCAATGACACGATTAAGAAAGGTTGATTTCCCTACATTTGGTCTTCCAATAATTGATACAAATCCTGATTTGAAACTTTCGTTAGTCATTTAAATCCTCCGGTGAAAATGCGCCTGGCAATAGTTCATTTACTGTTGTTTCGTATATATGTCCTTTTAAGTTCGTTAGAATCACTGGCATATCAGGTGCACATAGCTCTGAAATGACCTGTCTGCATGCGCCGCACGGCGAAACAGGACGGTCTGTATCAGCCACCACTGCTAACATTTGAAAAGATGTAATGCCTTCTGAATAGGCTTTAAAAAGTGCTGTTCTTTCCGCACAATTACACATACCATATGCTGCATTTTCAATGTTGCAGCCGCCATACACTTTTCCATCATTCGACAGTAATGCTGCACCGACTTTGAATTTAGAATAGGGTACATATGCAAAATCTCTTGCTTTGATTGCTTCTGAAATCAACTCTTGTTTGTTCATTCCTAGTTCCCACTTTCAGAAGAAATGGTACCACTGTCACATTTATATTTTACATAATTCACGTGACATTTTCACGCCCATTTCTAAAAATGTTAATAAATAGTAATATTGTTCTATTGCATGATCTTCGGTAAGAAGATGATCAACCCAATCATAACCGAAATCGCGGCGTAAACGCAAACAGCGCCTGCCGCAGCGTCCTTCGCTCTCTCTGCAAGCGGGTGCCTTTCTTCTGTCATCAGATCCACTGTATGTTCAATGGCTGTATTGACAAGCTCAAGCGCAAACATTCCCCCGCAAAGAAGAAGAATGATCAGCCATTCAAATGGGTCTATGCGGAACCAAAAGCCGCAGATCACCACGATGATGGCTGCGACTGTGTGAAATCGAAAATTCCGTTCATTCAAGAAAGTTCGCCATATTCCTCTAAATGCATAGTAAAAACTCCGAAAAAAACGGGCGAGCGGCCTTCTTTTCTTACGATGATCTCGAAAGACCATAATCATCCAAGATTTTTGTCTGTTTGGCGAACATTTCTTTTTCCTCTTCCTCTGTCATATGATCATACCCAAGCAAATGGAGGAAGCCATGAATCGTTAAGAATCCAAGCTCTCTCATAAAGGAATGTCCATATTCCTCTGCCTGCTCTTTCGTTCGATCCACACTAATGATAATGTCACCAAGTACAGGCGGGATATCATCCGCTCCAATGATTTCAATCTCCCCTTCTCCTTCTTCCTCAAGTGCAAAGGAGATCACATCTGTTGGTGCGTCTTTTCCGCGGTATTCTTTATTGATTTGATGAATCTCTTCATTCGAAACGATCGTCACTGATACTTCCGCTTGATCCTTGACCTCAAGTTCATCTGCAGCAAACTGAAGAAGCTTTTCCACTTCTTCAAGCTGCTCTTTTGATACTTGTCCTGTTTCATCTATTAAATCGATTAACAATGTCATTTACTTCACCTTCTGCTTCGGGGCATCTGGATATTCAATCCGAGAATGGAAAATCCCCTTTAATGTTGTACAAATCGTTTGGCTGATAATATTTAATTCTTTAAATGTGAGGTCACACTCACTAAATTGCCCGTCCTGCATTTTATCTGAAATAATGCCTTTGACAAGCTTTTCAATCCGCTCTGGATTTGGATTATGCATCGAACGAACCGCCGCTTCAACGCTGTCAGCCACAGAAATAATCGCTGCTTCTTTTGATTGCGGCTTTGGACCAGGGTAACGGAATTCTTCTTCTGTCACCTGATCATCACGCTCTTTCGCCTTATAGTAAAAGAACTTTAAAAGAGACTTCCCGTGATGCTGTTCGGCAATGTCGACAAGTTCTTCAGGAAACTTCTTTTCTCTCAGCATATCAGCGCCATCTGTCGTATGGGCAATAATAATATTTTTACTCAGCTGAGGAGAAAGCTTGTCATGCGGATTATCAATGTTCATTTGGTTTTCGATAAAGTACTGCGGTCTTTTCGTTTTCCCAATGTCATGATAATAAGCACCGACTCTTGCTAAAAGACCATTTGCGCCGACTGCTTCACATGCAGCATCCGCTAAATTCGCCACCATGACACTATGATGATATGTACCTGGTGTCTCGGTTAAAATCTTTTTGAGCAGCGGATGATTTGGATTGGATAATTCAATCAGTTTCATTGTGGAAAGAATACCAAACATGCTCTCAAAAACAGGCATTAACCCAATAACCAAGATAGATGATGCAAACCCTGACACAATCGCCATCATAAGGTTCACACCGATTTCAAGCCCTGATGGTGAAGAGTTTTGGATGAGTGTAATGGATAAAACCACAAGTACATTCACCAAAGCTACCAAAAGCCCAGCCTGCAATATTTTAGATCTTGCATTATGTTTTCTTAAAAATAAAATACCCGCCATCCCGCTCATCAGATAATAAGCGCAGATCACATAGTTAAAGACGCCGGTTACTCCTTGATTAAACATCATACTGCCGCAAAGAGCAAATACAAGACCGGAGAAGATCGCTAATCGCTCATTAATGAGCAGCTTGATTAGCATCGTGCCAAGTGCCACTGGCACGACATAGCCTATCGTCGTATACTTCGTTTCTTGGAAGAGGCTGAACACTTCCATGATAATTAATATAATCGTGAAAATAAGCGAGTAAAGCAGTAACGACTTATTCTTATGGACAAGCGATTTTTTCCTCGATTCAAGGGAATGAACAATCGCTGCTAAGAAAAGTCCAATTAATATAAGAAGACCACTTACAGGCTTAAATAAATTTGAGCTGTTTAACAGACCCGTGAGTTCTAATTTGCGATAAACTTCCCGGTCAATGAGCTCTCCTTCTTCAACTAAGATTTGTCCTTGCTTAATTTGCACAGGCTGAATATTGTCAGCCGCTTCCTGTCTTTTCTTCTCTGTTGCCACTGGGTCAAATACATAGTTTGGAATGATCGCAAATTCACCGATTTCTTTCGCTGCATTTAAGTATTTTGATGGAATTGAATTGTTTTTAAGCTCTGTTTTGACTTGTTTTTTCTCATCTTGTAATTTCGCTGCTGTGATTTCTTTACTCATCAGTGAATTCACCACTGTGATGATGGAATCCTTAGTAAATGAGAGATTTTCATCACTTGCCTGGAGCAGTGCTTTGATGGATTGATCCGAAACAGCCTCCTGCATATCTGTTGTAAGCTTTTCTTTGACACGCTTGACCATTTCTTGATCTGATGGCGCGTTCTCTTTATCATCAGCTGCTTTCTTCTCTTCTTTAATGGCTTCAAAGAGGGATGAGATGAGGTCTACACGATTATCAGAATACGCTTTTTTGAGCGTATATTGATCTTCTACCTGATCTGTTGCTTCTTGTTTCTTTTCTTCTGTCGCTTCTTGATCATCAACGGTTGACGGAGAATAGATGGTCTGTTCGCTCACTGAAAATAAATCTAAGTCGAGCGATTCAGGCTTTACATGGAAGAAGAGCACCACGAATAAAATGGCTGCTAAACCAGCGTACAGCAAAACATTTAAATAACGTGAGCGCTCCATTTTCTGAGGTTCTTTTTTAGACAGCATTCTTTTGCGCTTACTGCCTTTTTGATTCTTTCTCAAGGAAAGTACCTCCTTTTTTACTTTAAACCACGATCGAAACAAAATGACCCGATGAAGACGATCGGGTCACTCAGTTCATTTTTGCTTTTCGTATGCGCCAATGATCTTCGCCACAAGCGGGTGTCTGACCACATCTGTCTGGTCTAATTCAATAAATGAGATGCCCTTGATCTCTGCAAGCATGTCCTTTGCAGCCGCAAGACCTGACTGCATGCCCTTTGGCAGATCAATCTGTGTAATATCTCCTGTAATGACCATTTTAGAGCCAAACCCAAGTCTCGTCAAAAACATTTTCATTTGGGCAGGTGTTGTATTCTGCGCTTCATCTAAAATCACAAATGCATCATCAAGCGTCCGGCCTCTCATATAGGCAAGGGGCGCTATTTCAATCACGCCGCGCTCGATTAAACGTTCCGTATGATCACTGCCAAGCACATCATGCAGGGCATCATATAGTGGTCTTAAATAAGGATCTACTTTTTCCTTTAGATCACCTGGTAAAAAGCCAAGGCTCTCTCCTGCTTCAACAGCTGGTCTTGTCAGGATAATCCGTTTTACATGTCCATTTTTCAGTGAATGTACCGCATTGACAACTGCCAAATACGTCTTCCCTGTACCAGCGGGTCCAATTCCAAAGACGAGGTCATCTTTTTTCATCGCCGCAGCATATTCCCGCTGGCCGATTGTTTTCACCCTGATCGATTTTCCTTTGGCATTTTTCGTAATTTCATCTTCATACATATTTTCAAAATAATTCAGCTTGTTTTTTTGCGCCATTTTAATGGCATAGACGACATCCCGTTCAGATATCTCAATTCCTTTACGGATGAGATGTAAAAGAGATGTGATCAAACGGCTTACTGTATCTCTTGATGCTTCCTCACCAGAAACATACACTTTTTCTCCACGCGTAATAATGGAGACGTTCAGCTCGTTTTCCATTAGTTTCAGATAAGCATCTTGATTGCCAAATAAAGCAATCGCTTCGTTTGGGCTATCCAATTTTTGTTGAATCTCAAGTAAATGTTCTGTCATTCTCTAGTCTCCCTGAACAATAGGTGTTGGTTGAACAATATCTTCTATTACTTGGTAAAGGATGATTAACTTAACTTTACCATTCCCTGTTGTCTCGTGCAAAACTTTTTCACTTTTCACCTCTCCTGTTTGACCTAGCTTCTCTTCTAATTCTTTTTTACCCATTTTAATCCCTGCTTGAACCGCTTCTTTATTTGTGTATTCTCGATTTATTTTCTCACTTTCACGTGTGATTTCCTTTTCATAAGAGAATGGGAGCTGCATGTTTAAGAAATGAAGCGGATGAACTTCTGTTTCTGTTTTTGGCTGCTTAAAATCATCCTTTTTAAAAGAAAAGCCCCAAAATGGCAGTGAGCCTCCAAATGCGGAGAGCTTGTGCTTTGTCTTCATTTTACCCGTAAAGACGTCAAAAGATGTTCGAAGAGGGACAGAAACTTCTGAACGATACCACGTTTCACCATAGATTTTCGCTTTGGCTCCTACCGTTTTTTGCTGATCTTCGCTGCCAATGAGTCCAGAGACAAGCATCTGTCCTTTCTTTACATGTTCATCAACCGCAGCAAGCGGCTCCCCTTTTTCTACATACATTCTCGTGATGACAGCCTTTTTCTTGGCGACGATATGCTGAGGACTCGTGTATTTCTCTTTTTCGGGTTCATTTTTTTCCACAACCTTCATTTGAAAGGTTGTGCCGTTTAGTTCTACGCCGACCCATGTGATGCTTGGAATATTGGTTGTAAGGGATTTTTGAATTTTTTCAGGTGTTCCCATGAGAAACTGAAAACGTCCTTTTTGCACCCCAATGTCGTCTAAATGCTTTCTCATTTGATGTTCAGTTTCTGGATTGGCTCCTTTAATATCAATTTTCCATACCATGTTTGAAAGCGCCAATATCGTCACTAGAAAGCATACAATCCCAAGGGTAAATCCGATATTCTTCCTTGACCATAGGAGTAGAAATGGAAAGCCCTTTTTTTGATGAAATGAACATGTCACGTCATGATGTCTGCGTACTTTTCTGAAGGCATGTACATCTGATAAGCGAATAAATAAGCGCACGCTGTCTTGACGGCGGCTCACTTGAAACATTGTGATCCCCTGCCTCGTGCACTCATTAATGAGCCGCTCAATGCCGTTTCCTTTGATCTCCACTTCCACTCTGCCAATAAAATAGGCGAACCATTTATTCTTCACGCTTCTCCCCTCCGTCAGTTAAGAATCAATATAACGGACCTCATCGATTTTCCCTTCCAATAAAATCTCTTCTGGCAAAATCGTTTTAATCACAAAATCTTTCCCTGAAATAATGCATTGTCCCTGTTTGAGCATCAGCCTTACCTCTTGATCACTGAAAAGCAAAAGCCCTTTATGGTTCTCTATGTAAATGTGGAGTCTGCCAACCATCGTAATACGGGGAAGATCCATCATCACGTCTGGAGGGATTTCAAGTGTTCTTGTCAGCCATGCTTTAAGTCGATTTTTTCTTTTTCCCATTCAATAAGAACCCCTTCCCACCTCATGTGTATGAGATCAAACTGAAAGATGGTGAGACTGATGAGAAAGCCTCTATATCATCCTATTCCTCAGGGGTTCATATCATGCTAATGAATCCCGTAAAATAGCCTTTTCAGCATTTTCTTCAAGAAAAATCGTCATCAGGCAAAAAAAGCCCCCTTTATGAAAAAGGGGGCTTTCTTCTTTATCTTTTATATGGCCGTTTCATCGTTCTGTGCGGCTTTTTCGCGCGCGGCTCTCCAAATACTTCTCCAAGGAGCATTCCTTGAACAATTGTATCTTGGTTCAGCTTCTCAATGATTTTTGGCTTCTCTTCAGCAGATGCAGCCTTTGGCCTTGTCAGCTCTCTTTCAAGCGATTGGAACTCTTTGTTCAGCTCGTTTTTTCTTTCTTCCATTTCGGCAAGTGTAGCCGTATAGCGATCTTGTAAGGACTGAGAAGTTTTTTTCTTCATCCCGCCATGATCATGCACATCACCGAAATCGTCCAGCTGATCCGTCACGACTGGATCTGGACTTGTTTGCTTTGTTTGCTTTTGGGGCACCTGCTTACGCTGAGGAGCGGGCTTCTTTTGCTGATTCTGCTCTTCGTTCTCCTCTTGTTTGCCGATCTTCCCAAAGACGGCAGAGATGATACCGATGATAATCGCAATTAGTAGCGGATTTTCAAATAGAATGTCCAATGGGCTCCCTCCTTAAAGCGTGAGAGGATGCTTATTTGTTTTCATTATCAGATGGACCTTTTGTCATTTTGCCAAATGAATCTCTCATATCCGTATCAGCATCGATATTCTTAATGTTCATGTAGTCCATGACACCAATATTGCCTTCACGTAATGCTTCAGCCATTGCAAGTGGTACTTCAGCCTCTGCTTCTACGACTTTCGCGCGCATTTCTTCAACTTTTGCACGCATCTCTTGTTCTTGTGCAACAGCCATTGCGCGGCGTTCTTCTGCTTTCGCCTGTGCAATATTTTTGTCTGCTTCTGCTTGGTCTGTTTGTAGAATTGCCCCGATGTTCTTACCGATATCAACATCTGCGATATCAATCGAGAGAATTTCAAATGCAGTACCTGAATCTAATCCCTTACCAAGAACCGTTTGAGATATCATATCAGGATTCTCAAGAACCTTTTTATGATTATCTGATGAACCGATTGTAGAGACAATCCCTTCACCTACACGGGCAATAATTGTTTCTTCTCCTGCACCACCGACAAGTCGGTCGATGTTTGCACGAACTGTAATACGTGCTTTTGCTTTGACTTCAATCCCGTCCATCGCAACACCAGAGATAAATGGTGTTTCAATGACTTTAGGATTTACACTCATTTGAACTGCTTCTAGTACGTCACGGCCTGCTAGGTCGATGGCTGCACAGCGGGCAAAGTTCAATTCGATATTCGCGCGTTGAGCTGCAATTAATGCGTTCACCACTCGGTCCACGTTACCACCTGCAAGATAGTGGCTCTCCAGCTGGTTAATCGACACATCAAGACCTGCTTTATGTGCTTTGATGAGCGGATTGACCACTCGGTTTGGTATCACTCGGCGCAGTCTCATTCCTACAAGTGTAAAAATGCTCACTTTTACGCCAGCCGCTAGGGCAGAAATCCACAGCATCACCGGTACAAAGGTGAAAAAGATCGATAGAACAATCAAACCTGCTGCGATAATCACAAATAATAGTAAAGTAGATGGATCCATTTTATTCCTCCTCTAAAATCAGTATATCTATACTTTCCTCACGACAATGCGTGAGCCTTCCGCTTTCACAATTTTTACTTGTTCATCTTTATCGATAAAGGCACCTTCTGACACAACATCAATGCGCTCATCTCCGAGTACGATCGTACCAGATGGACGAAGTGCGGTAGCTGTCACTGCGATTTGTCCAACAAGATCCTCTCTTGTTTCATTGGAGACATAACCGCTTTCCTTATTGGTTGAATCGGTTAAAATGAACTTTTTAAAGAATTTCATACGTTTCCCCAACACCTTTGTCAATAAAATAACTGCTATGATTGAAACAGCAGTGGCAATCAAGATGGAAATCGCCATTTCTGTAAAGCTTCCAGCTGCTAAAAATAAGCTGACAACGACACAGATCAGTCCAATGACACCTACGATTCCCCCTGGCAAAAACAATTCCAGAATGATGAGTGCAATCCCTGCTAAAAACAGGAACAACGTCTCATATCCTGCAAAACCTGCCACGAGATGACCATAAAAGAATAGAAGAAGCGCTGTCACTCCCATGGTGCCCGGGACCCCAAAGCCAGGAGAATAGAGCTCAACAACTAACCCTAAACTTGCAATGGATAAAAGGATTGGGATGACAATTGGGTGCGTAAGAAAACGCGCAACCTTTTCAGCAAAGCTCACTTCATCGTATTGAACAGAAGCATCTTTTAATTTCAGCTTCTGAAGCAAGTCATCCATATTTTTTGCTTCCCCTTCTGCATAACCGAATTGCAGCGCCCGGTCTGTGTTGAAGGTGAGCAATTCTCCTTTTGGTGCACCGGCTTCTTTTGCGTCTATATCTATATCCGCCATGGCAAGAGCATACTTTGGATCACGCCCCTGCTTTTCGGCAGCATCACTCATTTCAGCAAGCCATAAAGATTCAGATTTTTGATCGGCAGCATTGCCTTCTCCATCAATGATCGCAGCAGCCCCCATCTTTCCATTCGGGGTCATATAGATTTGATCGGCATTTAACGCGATGAAGGCCCCGGCTGAAAGCGCTCTATGATTGACAAACGCTGTTACTGGGATATCGGAAGCACGTATAGTATCTGCGATCTCAAGCGCTGCATCGACTGCACCACCCGGTGTATTGATGTCGAGAATAATATGCTTCGCCCGTTCGGACTTTGCCTGCTCAAACGATCGTTCAATGAATTTAGAAAGTCCTTTTTCTACTGTATCTTCAATTGGGATAACATGAACTTTCTGATCTGCTGATTTCGCGGTCAATTGAACCCCTAATAACAAGCATATTATAAAACAACTGAAGAGAGCAATAGAAATTTTTATTTTTTTCATCTATTTGGTGATCCCTCCTCTCTTTCTTCCATTTTACTGTTCCTTTACATACGTTACAAATGTATCATAGGTTTCATTTTTATATGACAGAATCACGAGGGCATAAAAAAAGTACCCTTCTAACAATAGAAGGATACTTTTTATTGAGACAGCTGCTCGCTGACAAGTCTGTTAATGACAGCTCCATCAGCTTTACCTTTTACTTTTGGCATAATAGCGCTCATGACTTTACCCATATCAGCCTTCGAGGAAGCACCTGTTTCAGTGATCGTTTCTTTCACGATCGTTTGCAGTTCTTCTTCAGAAAGCTGTTCAGGTAAATAAACGTCTAATATGTCAATCTCTTTTTGAACTTTATCTACTAAATCTAAGCGATTAGCTTTCGAAAATTCATGGAGGGAGTCTTTACGTTGCTTAATCTCGCGGGAAAGGACGGTTAGTTCCTCATCGCCGGTCAAACTGTCTTTCTTAAGCTTAATTGCTTCATTTTGCAGCGAAGCCTTTACCATACGAATGACAACAAGCTTGTCTTTCTCACGGTTTTTCATCATAAGCTTCATATCAGAATTTAATTGCTCAAGAAGACTCATAAAATCCACCCTCTTTAGAATTTACGTTTTCTAGCAGCTTCAGACTTTTTCTTACGCTTTACGCTAGGCTTTTCATAAAATTCACGCTTTCTTGCTTCTTGCAATGTTCCAGTTTTGGATACACTGCGTTTAAAGCGACGAAGAGCATCTTCAAGCGATTCGTTTTTTCTAACGACCGTTTTTGACATTCTCTTTCCCTCCCTCCGAATACACCAATCGACTGCATTAAAAAAAGATATACATGCAAAACATGTACCTAGACATTATAATATAAGCCTAGTGTGAGGTCAACTAAGTGATTTGGAAATATATTTTCGTCATGAGCAGGTAGACAAGTCCATATATTCATTGGTAAGAGGAGGACTTTTCTATGATGGCGATCATTTATTTTTGTGCACTTATTTTCATTTTTTTATGGTCAATGGGTTTGCTGAGAAAAGGATTAATGGCGCTTGCTTCGTCTCGTATTGAGAAATCACTTCTTCTCTTTACAGATCACCCGGTAAAAGCATTCTTGGTCAGCATTGTGTTTACAGGGGTTCTACAAAGCAGTTCTGCTTTTATGGTCATCGTCATTGGCTTTGTCAGTACTGGCATTCTCTCTTTTAAAAAATCGATCCCAATGATTCTTGGAACCAATATCGGCTCCACGTTTACGACAGAATTTATCGCCATTAAAATGGACGTGTTCATGTGGGTTTTGATCATAGCCGGTATTGTATTTATCCTTTTTGGCAGGACATCTTTTAGACATGCAGGAAAAAGTTTATTTGGGCTCGGGATGATCTTTTTTTGCATACAAGGCTTTTCAAAAATTGCAGGGATGATGACAAGCCAGCCTGAGACATTGCGTTTTCTTGAAATGATGCAGCATTCAGACTGGACAGCGCTGCTTTCGGGTACCATTTTCACAGCAATTGTTCATTCGAGCTCAGTCTGTATCGGTATTTTAATGGGATTTATGAATGAAGGAACTGTGGCACTTCAGGAAGGCATCAGCTTTGTGTTGGGGTCCAATATTGGGACATGTATTACGGCTGTGATGGCTGCGATATCTGGCGGCTACGCAGCACGTCAAACGGCTTATGCACACGTCGTGTTTAATGTGCTTGGGGTTCTTTTATGCCTGCCGTTTCTCGCCCTGATTACAGAGGTTGTCGCCCTTCTCGCAAGCTCACCCGCCCAGCAGATTGCGCATTTCAGTCTGCTGTTTAATGTGGCAAGCTCTCTCCTCTTCTTCCCGTTCATACGCCCTTTTCACGCATTGATCTTGTGTCTCATGCCGAATCAGTCAAAATAAAAGAAACCGGCTTGCCCTTTTGGCTGCCGGTTTTTTATCTATTATGAGGTCATTCTCACTTTGTCTGGCTGCACATCATCGCTGATGCGAACGAATTGTCCTTCGTTATAAGGATAGCCCGCTTTCGTAATTTTCACTTTGACCAGACGGCCGATCATGTCCTCTGTCCCTTCAAAAACAACTTTCATGTAGTTATCGGTATAACCTACATAAAGATTGTGGTTTCCTTCTTGTTCTTTGAAGGATTCTTCCGGAATAATCTCTAGCACATCACCTTCGTATGCTGATGCATACTCTTTCGCAAGCTGGTCAGAAAGAGCGATCAAACGGTGGACACGTTCGTTTTTCACATGTTCATCCACTTGATCTTCCATTCTTGCAGCCGGGGTACCTGTACGTTTGCTGTAAGGGAATACGTGCAGCTCAGAGAATTGATGATCTTTGACAAAATTGTACGTTTCCAAGAACTCTTCTTCTGTTTCCCCAGGGAATCCAACGATCACATCAGAGGTGACAGCAAGTCCTGGCAATGCTTTTTTCAGCTTTGTTAAACGCTCTGCAAAGAATTCCATCGTATATTTACGGCGCATTCTTTTTAGCACAGTATTTGAGCCAGATTGAAGCGGGATGTGTAAGTGTCTGACAATTTTATCTGACTGATCAAGCACTTCAATCACTTCATCTGTAATTTGACTTGCTTCAATAGATGAAATACGGATTCGTTTTAAGCCAATAACACGTTCATCTAATTCTCTCAAAAGCTTTGCAAAGTTATAATCCTTTAAGTCTTCTCCGTATCCGCCTGTGTGAATACCTGTCAGCACAATTTCTTTATAGCCCGCATCAACAAGCTGCTGCGCTTGATTGATGACCTCTTCTGGATCACGAGAACGAAGAAGGCCGCGCGCCCAAGGAATAATGCAGAATGTACAGAAATTGTTACAGCCTTCTTGGATTTTTAATGAAGCGCGCGTTCTGTCTGTGAAGGCAGGAACATCAAGTTCTTCAAACACACGTGCTTTCATGATATTGCCAACCCCGTTGATCGGCTGTCTTTCTCTGCGGTATTCTTCAATATAGCCTAGTAATTTATGTCGGTCCTGTGTCCCAACCACAATATCAACACCAGGAATCGCCATGATTTCTGCTGGTGATGTTTGCGCATAGCAGCCTGTTACACAAATGACACCATCCGGGTTATGGCGAATAGCTCTTCTAATGACTTGGCGGCTTTTCTTATCGCCTGTATTCGTGACCGTACATGTATTAATGACATATACATCTGCTTTTGATTCATACTCTTTTCTTTCATAGCCAGCTTCTTTAAACAGCTGCCAGATCGCCTCTGTTTCATAGTGGTTGACCTTACAGCCAAGTGTATGGAACGCTACTGTTCCCATGATGATTCACCTCTTAATAACTCTGTTTGATAAGATATAGCGGAAAGCGCATATAAAGGAGCAGTTTCTGTTCTTAAAATGCGCGGTCCAAGCCCGCAAATGACTGCACCAAGCGTTTCAAGCTCTTCTATCTCCTTTTCTGCCAAACCGCCTTCAGGGCCAAAAACCACTAGCAAGGTTTGTCCGCCTTTCATCTGTTGAAGCACAGTTTGAAAGCGGCTTTGCTCTCCTTCTTTCGATGATTCTTCGTATGCAACGACACATTTATCGAATTCACCAGCTAATTGCGTCAGCTCTTTAAACGTTGATACTGAATAAACACGCGGAATGATATTCCGGTAGGACTGCTCGGCTGCTTCTTTCGCGATTTTCTCCCAGCGCTCTCGTTTTTTATGTGACTTTTTTTGGTCTAGCTTTGTAATAGAACGAGCCGCTTGAAACGGGATAAAAGCACTTGCGCCAAGCTCTGTGCCTTTTTGGATAATGAGCTCAAGCTTATCTCCTTTTGGAAGACCGCTTGCAATCGTCACCCTAATCGGAAGTTCTCTGTCTTGATTTGTCCAGCTTTCAAGGTGACAAATCACTTCTTCCTTTGTTATTGTATCAATTTTACTGAGCGCTTCAAAGCCGTCTGTCGTTAAACAAAGGATTTCCTGCCCTGCTTTCATCCGCATGACATTGGAAAGATGATGTACATCTTCACCTTTTATAACGATGGCTCCCTTTAACGTCACTTCTTCTTTCGTGAGGTCGATAAAATATCGTTGCATACGTGTCCTGACACCTACTCGCTTTATTTTTTCGCTATAATGCTGACCCAATCTTCCATTGACAGCACTTCAACAATATCAAAACCCGCTTCTTCTAATGCTGTTTTGACCTGTAATTTCTTTTGTCCAATGATGCCTGATGTAATGAAATAGCCACCTTTCTTCAATAGGTCATAGGCTTGATCTGTAAAGCGCAAAATCACTTCTGCCAGAATGTTGGCGACAATCACATCACGCTCACCTGAAATTCCATCAAGCAAATTGTTTTGTTTGACCGTCACTTGGTCACTTACACCATTTAATTCGATGTTTTGCTTCGCACTTTCTACCGCAACGGTGTCGAGATCAAAGGCTTGAATGTCCTTTGCACCAAGCATCGCTGCTGCCACACTTAGAATTCCAGAGCCTGTTCCAACATCAATCACCGTATCGTTTTCCTTCACGTAACGCTCAAGCGCCTGAATGCAAAGGACGGTTGTTGGATGCGTACCTGTTCCAAATGCCATTCCAGGGTCCATTTCAATAATCAGTTCATCAGAATGAACCGGTGTATATTCTTCCCACGTTGGAACGATGGTGAATTTTTCAGAGATTTTCACAGGATGATAGTATTTCTTCCATGCGGTGGCCCATTCTTCTTCATTTACTTCACAAATTGACAGTGTATTGCGTCCAAGGTCAATATCGTATAGAAGAAGGTTGTTGATGGCTTCTTTGATCTCATCTACCGTTTCCATCAAAAAGCTGTTCATTGGAAGATAGGCTTTCACAATGACACCTTCATCCGGATAGTCATTCGGATCGAGCTGGTAGATCTCACCGTATACATTTTCACGTTCCTTGACTAAATCAAGCGGGTCCTCAATCACGACACCACTTGCACCTGCTTCATGCAAAATATTGGTGATCGGTTCCACCGCTTCATTTGTTGTATGGACGCTAATTTCTGACCACTTCAATACTACCAACTCCTTATCCGTCTTACTCGCCTTTAAATGCGCGTTTTACCTTATCGAAAAAGCTCATTTCTTGTTCGTCTGGTTTATTTCCGCTCACTTCAGCAAATTTTCTAATGATATCTTTTTGATTGTCTGTTAAATTTGTCGGTGTGACGACACGTACAACGATATGCTGATCGCCTTGGCCGTAGCCGCGTACATTTTTCACACCTTTTCCTTTAAGTCTAAACTTCGTGCCAGTTTGAGTGCCAGCAGGAACTTTTAATTTTACTTTTCCATGTAATGTCGGCACTTCAATTTCGTCACCTAATGCAGCTTGGGCAAAGGTGAGCGGCATCTCGCAGTATATGTCATCTCCATCACGCTCGAAGAATTCATGCGCACGCACATGGAATACAACGAATAGATCGCCTGGAGGTCCTCCATTTACACCTGGTTCACCTTGACCAGATACTCTGAGCTGCTGACCATCATCAACACCTGCAGGGATCGTCACGTTAATTTTCTTACGCTTGCGCACTTTGCCAGATCCGCCGCATGTTGAACATTTATGGTCAATTTGTTTCCCTGTTCCGCTACAGTAGTTACATACTCTGCGGTTGACCACTTTACCAAACGGAGTGGATTGCTCAACATTTAATTGACCAGATCCTCCGCAATGTGAACAAGTTCTCGCCTGCGTACCAGGCTTTGCTCCTGATCCATGACATGTTTCACAAGATTCTTCACGAGGGATTTCAATCGTTGCTTCTTTTCCAAATGCCGCTTCTTCGAATGAAAGCGTCATTGTATATTGCAGGTCCGCTCCTTGGCGTGGTGCATTTGGATCTCTTCTTCTCGCTCCGCCGCCAAAAATACTAGAGAAGATGTCATCAAAGCCGCCGAAGCCGCCAAAATCTCCTCCTCCACCAAAACCTCCGCCGCCAAAGCCTTGGTTTGGATCGGTATGACCGAACTGGTCATAATGCGAACGTTTTTGATCATCAGAAAGGGTTTCATAGGCTTCTTTTACTTCTTTGAATTTCTCATCTGAGCCAGCTTCTTTATTAATATCAGGGTGATACTTTTTTGAAAGCTTGCGGTATGCCTTTTTGATTTCGTCCTTTGAGGCGCTCTTACTTACGCCAAGCACTTCATAGTAATCACGCTTACTCATCTCTTCACACTCCCGATTTTCTCACATAAATACGATTGTATCATTTTGATTTAACCTTTTTCAATTCCTTTCATCGTTGAAAAGAAAAAAAGTCAAAGCCAAGAGATCCTGACTTTGACTTTCTGACGAGTACGTTTCAGCAGTCTTTTTCAAAAGTAAAGGTGATTATTTTTTCTCTTGATCGTCGTTTACTTCTTCGTATTCTGCATCCACTACATTGTCATCTGCTTTTTGAGCACCTTCAGCGCCTTCTTGCTGAGCTTGTGCTTGTTTTGCAGCTTCTTCATAGAGCTTTGTCGTTAATTCTTGAACGATTGTTTGCAGCTCATCTTTTTTCGCTTTGATGTCTTCAAACTCGCCTTTTTCGATCGCAGCTTTTAGCGCATCTTTCGCGTCATTTGCTTTTTTCACTTGCTCTTCATCGATTTTGCCTTCTAGATCTTTTAATGTTTTTTCAGTTGTAAACACTAATTGATCTGCTTCGTTGCGCACTTCGATTTCTTCTTTCTTCTTCGCATCTGCTTCAGCATTTTCTTCTGCTTCTTTGACCATTTTTTCGATCTCATCATCAGAAAGACCTGAAGAAGATTTGATTGTGATGTTTTGCTCTTTGCCTGTACCCATATCTTTCGCACGTACGTTGACAATACCGTTTTTATCGATATCAAAAGATACTTCGATTTGCGGTACGCCGCGTGGTGCTGGCGGGATATCAGTCAATTGGAAGCGGCCTAATGTTTTGTTATCTGCAGCCATTGGGCGCTCACCTTGCAGGACATGGATATCTACAGCTGTTTGGTTGTCAGCAGCCGTTGAGAATACTTGAGATTTACTTGTTGGAATTGTTGTATTGCGTTCAATCAGCTTCGTGAATACGCCGCCCATTGTTTCAATTCCTAAAGAAAGTGGTGTTACGTCAAGAAGAACAACGTCTTTGACATCCCCTGTGATTACTCCACCTTGGATCGCTGCACCAAGTGCAACTACTTCATCAGGGTTTACACCTTTATGAGGCTCTTTGCCTGTTTCTTTTTTGATTGCTTCTTGTACTGCAGGAATACGAGTTGATCCACCAACAAGGATGACTTTATCAATCTCGCTAGCAGATAAACCAGCATCTTTCAGTGCTTGACGTACAGGTGTCATTGTACGCTCTACAAGATCTGCAGAAAGCTCTTCGAATTTAGCACGCGTTAACGTTAATTCAAGATGCAGAGGTCCTGCTTCTCCAGCTGTGATAAATGGCAGTGAGATTTGTGTAGAAGATACACCAGAAAGATCTTTTTTCGCTTTTTCAGCAGCATCTTTTAAACGCTGAAGCGCCATTTTATCTTTAGAAAGATCAATGCCATTTTCTTTTTTGAATTCAGCCACTAGGTGATCAATGATGACTTGGTCAAAATCGTCTCCACCTAGACGGTTGTCCCCAGCAGTTGAGCGCACTTCAAAGACGCCGTCTCCAAGCTCAAGGATCGATACGTCAAATGTACCGCCGCCAAGGTCGTATACAAGAATCGTTTGATCTTCTTCTGTTTTATCTAAACCATATGCAAGTGCAGCTGCTGTTGGTTCGTTGATAATACGTTCTACTTCAAGACCAGCAATTTTACCAGCATCTTTCGTTGCTTGACGTTCTGCATCGTTGAAGTAAGCAGGAACTGTGATAACAGCTTTTGTTACTTCTTCGCCAAGATAGCCTTCAGCGTAAGATTTAAGGTGCTGAAGAATAATCGCAGAGATTTCCTGCGGTGTATAGTTCTTGCCTTCAACTTCTACTTTATAATCAGTACCCATATGTCTTTTAACAGACATGATCGTGTTCGGGTTTGTAATTGATTGACGTTTTGCTACTTCACCCACTTGGCGCTCTCCGTTTTTAAAAGCGACAACAGATGGTGTTGTACGTGCTCCTTCAGCGTTAGCAATGACTTTTGGCTCGCCGCCTTCAAGTACTGCAACACATGAGTTTGTTGTTCCTAAGTCAATCCCAATGATTTTACTCATATTCGATGACCTCCCATTATGTAGTTATTGATTTACTTTTACCATTGATGGACGAATAACTCGGTCTTTGAGTTTATAGCCCTTTTGCAATTCTTCTACAACGATATTTGAATCGTAGTTTTCATCTTCAACTTGCATGACGGCTTGATGAAGGTTTGGATCGAACTCTTTGCCGACAGCTTCAATTGGTTCTACGCCTTCATTTTTCAACGCTTCTACCAGCTGGCGGTAAACCATTTGCATTCCTTCTAACAAACTTTTCGTCTGCTCATTGTCTGGATCAATTCCAAGCGCTCTTTCAAAGTTATCAAGAGCTGGGAGAAGATCACTGACAACATGTTGAGAACGATATTTTTGCACGGTCTCCACTTCAGTTCGAGCACGGCGTTTATAGTTTTCAAAATCTGCTTGAACACGCAGAATTTTGTTTTCTTTTTCATCTAGAAGCTGCTGCAATTCATCGATTTTTTCTTGGAAGGCAGACTGTTCATCATTTGTTACTTCCTCAGTATCTGCTTGAACTGCTTCTTCTTGTGCTTCAACCTCTGCTTCTTGCTCAGGTGTCTGTTTTTCTTCTGACATTGTGTTCACCTCCCTCAAAAGATTCAAAAATACGAAGGGGCTGTGCCCCTATCTTCTATCACCCTACTCATCATACAAATTGGAAAGTGCGTTTGACAAGTCTTTTGATACATGATGCAAGAGACTAACAACCCGCCCGTAATCCATACGGGTTGGACCAATGACGGCAATGGAGCCGAGTGATTTTTGATCAATCGAATAAGTGGCTGTGATTAGGCTGCAGTTCTCCATCGCTTCCAAATTGTTTTCTGAACCGATTTTAATGGTGATTCCTTGCTGATTTGGATGAAACAGCTGCATGACATCATTCTTTTGCTCAATCAGCATCATGAGTGAACGGATGCGGTCAATGTCATGAAACTCCGGCTGATTCAACATATTAATCTTCCCGCCAAAGAAAAGTTTTGATTCATTTTGAGTCGATGTAAATGTATTGCCGAGCGCATCTAAAATATGATCATAATCTTTTAAATGCGTGCGAAGAAGCATCACAACTTCTTTATACATTCTGTCCTTCAGCTGATCCATCGGGACTCCGGCTAGGCGGCTGTTTAAAATATTCATCAGCTTCTCAATATCGGAGACATCGAGATGCTCAGAGAAGGTAATGGTTTTGTTTTCAACATGTCCGCTGTCTGTAATCATGATCGCCACTGCTTTGTTTGGCTGAACAGGGACAAGCTGAATTTGCTTTAATCGATTTTCACTTAGCTTCGGACCAAGCACAATCGATGTATAGTTTGTGAGATCTGATAAAATTTCCGCCGATTTTTGAACTGTCTTTTCCAGCTCAAAAATTTTCTCCTGAAAGGCCGACTGGATGAGCACAAGCTCTTTAGACGACAGTTTTCGCGGAGAGAGCAAATGATCTACATAATAACGATATCCTTTTTCGGAAGGAATTCTTCCTGATGAAGAATGGGTCTTTTCAATAAAACCAAGTTCCTCCAAATCAGCCATTTCGTTTCTAATCGTCGCAGAGCTGAATGTAATGTCTTCTTTTTTAGAAAGAGTCCTTGATCCAACTGGCTGCGCCGAACGAATAAAGTCATTAATGATGACTTGCAGAATCAAAAGCTGACGATTTGTTAACATCATCATCACCCCTGTTAGCACTCTCTTTCAACGAGTGCTAATTGTATAAACAAAATTACCAAACTCAAATTAAAATGTCAATTATAACTCACCGAGAAACGCTTGAAATACTTCATTGCCTAACAATTTTCCTTTTCTTGTTAAACGTATCCCCTTGTCATCATTTACAATGAGGCCTTTTTCTTCTAAATCTTCAAGAACAGTGGAAAAAAGTGCTTCTGGTGCAGCACCATATTTGGCTTGGAAATCAGCGCTTTTTACCCCTTCGATTTTTCGAAGACCTAAAAACATTTCTTCTTCTATTTGCTCTGCTTTTGTGACATGGTGTGTTTCCTTATACGGGAACCCTGTTTGGTCAATCAGCTCCAAATAATGTTTCACCGGCCCTGCGTTCACATTTCGGATGCCATCTACATACCCGTGTGCGCCTGCACCAAAACCGAAGTAATCTTCATTGCTCCAATAGGTCAGGTTATGCTGGCTTTCAAAGCCAGGTTTGGCGTAATTGCTAATCTCGTACTGCTTTAATCCATGGCGCTCCATTTCATCCATCACAAGCTCATACATTTCAGCCTCACGTTCTTGCGGCGGTAAATGAAGTTTTCCTTTTTGCATTAAGTTGTAAAAAACGGTTTTCGGCTCGACGATGAGTGAGTAAACCGAATAATGCTCTGCCCCCAGCGAGAAAGCCGTCTCAAGTGAATTCATCACATGATGCTTTTCTTGATGCGGCAAGCCAAACATGAGATCCAGGCTAATATTGTCAAATCCAACCGCTCTAGCTCGCTCAAAGGATGTAAGGACATCCTTCTTTTGATGAACTCGTCCGATTTTCTTGAGCAAATCGTCTTCAAAGGTTTGAACGCCAAAGCTCAGCCGATTCACGCCGGCTGCTTTAAGCACATGCAGTTTCTCAAGCGATAATTCATCTGGGTTTGCTTCTACTGCAAATTCAATCAGGTTTTTTGTCGGCTTTAGTACGCGGTGAATGCTGTTCATGAGCTGGTCTAGCTGGCTGACAGTCAGTGATGTCGGGGTTCCACCGCCAATAAAAATCGTCTTTAGTTCCTGCTCGCCTTTTTGCTCAATCGTGTGCTGCATCTCTGTCTCTAGAGCCGCTAAGTATTCGTCGACTGGCTGCGTTTTAATGAAAAATTTATTGAAATCACAATAGTGGCAAATATGCTCACAAAATGGAATGTGAATGTATGCTGCTTTCATTTGATGACACCTTCTTTACAGGTAAAGAGCCGCAGTTTATCGCTGCGGCGCCTTTGTTTGTTATCGACTATAAACGTCAAGGCAGACATTGTAAAGCAGGTAGCCTTGAGGATGTTATTTTTTCGGTGTGCTGTCGTCCATCTTCAGCACGGCCATAAATGCTTCTTGCGGGACTTCAACAGAGCCCACTTGCTTCATGCGCTTTTTCCCTTCTTTTTGCTTCTCAAGAAGCTTTCTTTTCCGGGAAATGTCTCCACCATAACATTTAGCAAGTACGTTTTTACGCATCGCTTTAATGGTGGAACGAGCAACGATTTTTTGACCGATTGCTGCTTGAACTGGCACTTCAAAGTGCTGGCGTGGAATCAGTTCTTTTAGCTTTTCTACGATGATCTTGCCTCGTTCATATGCATAATCGCGGTGAACAATAAAGGAAAGGGCATCGATTTTTTCGCCATTCAGCATGATATCCATCTTCACCAGCGTCGAAGGACGATAGCCAATCAGCTCATAATCAAAGGACGCATAGCCTTTTGTGTTGGACTTTAGTTGATCAAAGAATTCGTATACGATCTCTGCCAAAGGAATTTCGTACACAATGCTCACGCGGTTCGCATCAAGATACTGCATATCAATGAAATTCCCGCGCTTTCCTTGGCAAAGCTCCATCACAGAGCCTACATAATCATTCGGCACCATCATTGTTGCTTTTACGTATGGTTCTTCAATTCGCTCAATCTTTTGTGGATCAGGCAGATTGGACGGGTTATCTACGACGATTTTTTCTCCATCTGTCATATATACATCATAAATAACACTTGGCGCTGTCGTAATCAGATCAATTTTAAATTCACGTTCAATCCGTTCTTGGATGATTTCCATATGAAGCATTCCAAGGAAGCCGCAGCGGAAACCGAAGCCAAGTGCTTGGGATGTCTCTGCCTCATATTGAAGTGAAGAATCATTTAATTCAAGCTTTTCTAACGCTTCACGTAAGTCATTGTATTTCGCTGTATCAATTGGATAAAGTCCGCAGTATACCATTGGATTTAGCTTTCTGTATCCTGGAAGTGCTTCTTTCGCAGGGTTTTCCGCGCTTGTGATCGTATCCCCTACACGTGTATCACCGACATTTTTAATCGCAGCGGTTAAGTAGCCAACATCTCCAACGGTGAGTTCGTCTGTTGGCATGGCTTTTGGTGTGAAAACGCCGACTTCAAGTACTTCAAATTCTTTCCCCGTCGCCATCATTTTAATTTTCTGACCAGGTCTGACGGTTCCTTCGACAATTCGTATGTACGCAATAACGCCGCGATACGCATCGTAAAGAGAATCAAAAATAAGGGCTTGAAGTGGTGCTTCTGGATCTCCAGCGGGAGCCGGCACCTTTTCAACGATTTGTTCTAAAATATCCTCGATTCCAATACCCGCCTTAGCAGAGGTGAGAACAGCTTCAGACGCATCCAACCCGATGACATCTTCAATTTCTTCTCTTACACGCTCAGGCTCTGCACTTGGCAGATCGATTTTGTTGATAATCGGAAGAATTTCTAAGTTGTTATCAAGAGCTAAATAAACGTTCGCAAGTGTCTGTGCTTCAATTCCTTGTGCTGCATCTACTACAAGAATCGCACCCTCACAGGCAGCTAGGCTTCGAGATACCTCATAGGTGAAGTCGACATGCCCTGGTGTATCAATCAGGTGCATGATATATTCTTCTCCATCCTTCGCCTTATACTTCAGCTGGACAGAGTTTAATTTAATCGTTATGCCGCGTTCACGCTCTAAATCCATGGAATCAAGCAATTGTTCTTTCATTTCCCGTTGAGTAATCGCCGCTGTTTTTTCCAAAATACGGTCCGCCAATGTGGATTTCCCATGGTCAATATGGGCGATAATGGAGAAATTTCGAATTCTTGATTGCCGCTCTAATCGTTTTTCTTTATCTGTCACAATCTATCACTCCTACTATAAAACGCGGGTTGCGCTAGGTTAGATTATATCAATAGGGCTGTAAAGATTCAATCGAAATCAAGAAAAGCCGCTTATCGGTCAGCGGCTTTGATCAAAAGGGTGAGATCTCATGAAATTCGTTTATTTCCCATTCACCCAGTCATAAAGAGAACGGGCTGCATGTGTCATGCCATCAGACAGGGCTTTTCCTGCCTTGGAAAAGGCATTAAAGCCCTCTATTTCCTCCAGCTGTTTTTGTTTTTCGGCAAGATCCTTTTCTGTAACAGCCGTTCCTAAGATAGAAGCTTCCTTCTCTTCATTGTCGTTCATTTGAATGGAGAAAGCTCCTTTTAATTGCGGATCATGGTAGCCCTTCATTTGCAGCATGCCATTATTCGCTTGCTGCATTCCTAAAAAGACACCAAACAGCAAGACCAATCCTAAAATAATGGTTTTTCCAATAAATGAGCCCATACCCGTCACCACCTTAAGAGCGTTTTTTCTCATCCTTTGCTTTGCCGTCCACCTTTTCCGCGTCCCAGAAAATGTCGCTGAATACATCAGCTGCCGCATTGGATGCATTTCTTAATTCTTCCATATTATTATCTACTCCACCAAATTCTAAAAGAAGGGCTTTGTCGGATAAATCTTGATTATAGATTCCATTATCGCCAATTTCTCCTTTGGCAAACACACCGACACTAAGACCTTTATATTTTTTCTCCATCAAATGGTGGAACTCTGTCGCAAGCTTTAAGTTTTTCTCATAGTTTTGATTCTTCTTCCCAACAACAAACGCAATTCTCGCATATTTTTTCCCTTTGATTTCGACAGTCGTATCTTTCTTTCTTCTTGAGTCCCGGTGAATATCAATTAAATAATCGAGGTCATCATTTTTCGCTAAGGCTTCTTTCACGACCAATCTTGATTCATTATAAGACTGCGGATACTTTAATCCTTTTTTCACCAGTCTTTTTTCAATTTCCGTTTTGTCGACTGTATTGCCGATTCCTTGCTGATCAAGCGCCTTTCCAAACATGTCGCCGACAAGGGTGACATTCACTTTTGAGTGCCGTGCATTATTTGGATTCGTTTCTCCTTTTAAAAATGGTAAATATGATTCCGTATTATGTGTGTGATAAATGTACACAGCTTTTCGTTTTCCTGTTGACCGGTCCGGTTCTTTGGCAGGCTTTTTCGGCGTATCATCATCGAGCTTGTCCAGCTCAGCCAAATTTGCTTCTTTTTCATCTTGGATCACTTCACTAGGCGGCGGCGATTCCATTGGCATATTGGTATAGTCTGTTCCTTCACCCGCTAAGATGATTTTTGTATCAAAATGTTCAAAGCCTGGGAGCTCTCTTCCTAGGAAACTGCGCGGGTCTTCTAAATTAATACTGGTTGCAAGCTTCAGTGACAGCCCAGAGAAATGAAATCCTTTTTGAGCTTCTGGAACTGCTGAGGCGAAATATTGGTTTTCCATGCCCATTAATGTGGCAAAAAATGCGCCAGAGAGCTCATCTGCTACACCATATAACGAGGCTTGCGGCCTCAGCTCGGGTTTTAAAGAGGTCAAAGCCCCTGACATCACAAACACCACAACAAGAGAGGCAATAAATAAGAAGATGCTTTTTACTACTTTCGTTCCATTAATCGCAACGACCAACTGTCGAGGACGGCGGGGTCTTTTTTTCATGATTTACTCCCTCCAGCACGCTTTCTAGTAATTACACTATGAGCGAGCTAGAGAAAGTAGAACCGATTAATGATTATATGAACCCATATTATCTTGAGTGATTTTTTGATGAAGCGCTGTGTTTAATCCGTTGGCAAGTACGTTTGCCATATCATCAATGAATGTATCGACTTCCTTAGGCGTGACCATTAAATTTTGCCCCAGGGGCGCAAGCACTTCGTGGATCAGCTGCCTTTTTTCTTCTTCAGGAAGGGTTCCTACGATGCCTAAGAATGATTGACGCGTTTCTTCATCTGGCAAGTCTTCTTCGTTAAGTACTTTTTTCTTCCCGAATGTCAAACCAGCCGGCACAAGAGAGCGAGATGGTCTATCATCTTTTAGTTCTCTACCAAAATGCTTTAAGACATAATCAATTGTGTCACTTGCAATGGTTACTGCATCCACCACTGTCGGAACGCCAATCGCAATCACTGGAATTCCCAATGTTTCTTTGCTTAATTCTTTTCGCTTATTCCCTACACCAGAACCGGGATGGATGCCTGTATCAGAAATTTGAATGGTTGTATTCACTCGTTCCACCGCACGAGCAGCAAGGGCATCGACCGCAATGACAAAATCAGGCTTAGATCGCTCAATCACGCCTTGGATAATGTCACTTGTTTCAATACCGGTCAGTCCCATCACCCCTGGAGACAAAGAGGAAACCGGGCGATAGCCTTCCTGAACATTTTCCGGCTGCAATTCAAAGAGATGGCGGGTTACAAGCAGATTTTCAACCGTGAGAGGACCTAATGCATCTGGCGTGACATTCCAGTTTCCCAGCCCTACTACAAGGCAGCTCGCATCAGCCTGAATGCCTCTGTCTTTTAAAAACTGAGCAAAATGATGGGCAAAGACTTCGACGACTTTTTCTTGCATCTCAGAGTCTTTCTCCCGAATGCCTTGTGCCTCAAACGTCAAGTATGTCCCTGCCTTTTTGCCGGTCAGCTCCTCCCCTTCTTTCGTGATTTCCACAGTACGTATGCGGATGCCTTGCTCTTCTTTTTCCTTTTCGACAATCCCTTGGATCCCGTCTTTTTTGACGACATTCGGATCGTTCTCTTGTTCTAGTATCTCTTTTGTTTCAACAGCGAGGTCTGTCCGGATTTGATAAACGCTTAAATCGAGTTTTTGTTTCTCCATAAAAAGACTCCTTCCACCAAGTAATTAACAGTAGTCTTTCCATCTCTTGAAAGAAACATTCGAGCACGTCATCAATGAAAAATACTTTACATTTATATTGCATTCTAAAGGTGTGTTTGATAGAATACAATTTGTTCTATTGTGAAGATTTAACCTTAAGACAATTGTGTTTAGGTTGTATCTTAGGAGGTGAAACACATGCCAAATATTAAATCAGCGATCAAACGTACAAAAACGAATAACGAACGCCGTGCACATAACGTAACAATCAAGTCTGCGATGCGTACTGCGATTAAACAAGTTGAAGTTTCTGTAGCTAACAACGATGCTGAGCAAGCAAAAGCTGCTCTTGCTTCTGCTGCAAAACGCATTGACAAAGCCGTTAAAACTGGTCTTGTACACAAAAACGCAGCTGCGCGTTACAAATCAAGACTTGCTAAACAAGTAAACGGACTTTCTGCATAATGCTTGCAACGCCTCAGTGATGAGGCACCTGTTTAACTGTACGTCCGTCCTGACCGGCATAGCCTTAAGGACAGACTGGCAATTATACATCTAAACAAAAACGACCCTCTTTTTAGAAGGTCGTTTTTTTATGTTCAAGCGCCTAACAAACGAAGCAGGAACAATTCTAACAACAGCTGCTTGTCCTTTTTACCCGTTTTCATTTCATAATCAATCGTTGAAAGCTCTTTGACGATCTGCTTGAGCTCATCTTCTGAAAACAGTCTTGCCTGATCCATCGCAAGTTTGACCCGAAATGGATGGACTTTTAGATTTGAAGCAATTTGTTTTTGTCCATAGCCTTGCTGAGCGAAGTACTTCGTCTGCAAAATCAATCGAAATTGAGTTGAAATGAGTGCTAATATTTTAATGGGTTCCTCATTTTGCTTCAAGAGGTCATAAAACATCTGCATGGCCTCAGAGCGGCGTCTGTTTACAATTTGATTAATCAGCTCGAAAATATTTTGCTCTAAGCTTCTTGCAACGAGCTGATTGACATCCGCTAACTCAATTTCCTCCCGCTCTCCAATATATGTACTTAGCTTCCGAACCTCTTGGAATAGAGAGGAGAGACTTCCGCCGCATAGCATCACAAGCTGCTCAGCCGCTTCAGATGTAATCGTCTTTCCTTCTGTCTTCACCAGTGTGATGGTGAAATCAATTGTTTCTTTTGGGTTTAACTCTTTCGCCTCAACGACAGCAGCTTTCTTTTTTAGCAATTTGGTGATTTTTTTACGCTCATCCAGCTTTTCATATGGTGCCAATAACACGAGAATGGTATAGGGCGCTGGCTTTTCTAAATAAGCTTCTAATACAGAAAGCTCATGCTCAATCTTTTCCTTTTTCTTTTCAGCTGTAAGAAAATAAGGATTCTTGATCACGACGAGACGTCTTTCTCCCATAAACGGAAATGTTTCTGCATCCGTTACAGCCTGTTCAAGCGGTACTTCTTCCATATCGAAGACGGAGTAATTAAAATCCTTCGTTTCTTCCTCTACTACAGCTTGTCTCAATTTAGCAGCGGTTTCTTGCAGTAAATATGTTTCTTTCCCATATAAGCAATAAACGGGATGGATATCCCCTCGTTTTAAATTGTTCCATACATCAAAGACCATCAATTGAATCCCTCTCTTTCACTTCCTCCTCTATCCTAAAGTGTGTGAAGACATTAGTAAAGAGGAAGCTGAAAGTGCCGCCTCCTCATTTATAGTAAACGTCCGGCGCAAGCTCCCGGGTCAGCCTGCTGTCAGACGATATTCATAAAATGATCATAAAATGGAAAACGGTTACTTTACCTTCTAGCAATTCCAAATGAGTTCAAGTATACTAAAATTAGCCAGGAGGGATGAAAATGAATGAATTTGAAAAAAATGTTCAAAGCAAGCGGAATGATGTGACCGACTCAGCCGTTGGTTTTATCGTCACATTCGGATTTTTCGCCTCAATGTTTATTTTGGCAACCATTATACACCTCGTTGGATCTTAACTTCATGAAGGTTACATGACTGCCGTTTTGGCAGTTTTTTTATTGAGTTTGTAAGATATCATATGGAGGGTGAGTGTAAAACGTTCCTTCCTCATCGAGAAATTCATACGTCACGCTCCCGTCGGTATCTGTACGATACACCTTCATTTGCTGGTCCTTTAATTTTTTCAAAACTTCCTGATGTGGATGCTGATAACGATTGCGTTCACCTGCTGAAATGAGTGCATGTGAGGGCTTGAGATGCCGAAGCCATTCTTCGCTTGTTGACCCTTTACTCCCGTGATGTCCAACCTTTAGGATATCTGCTCGAAGATGAGGAAAGGCTTCTATAATGTCTCGCTCCCCTTCTTGTTCAAGATCTCCAGTGAGCATAAACCGCTTCCCGCCTAGAGTAAATGTCAAAACGAGTGAATCATTATTCTTAGTTGTTACCCGATCACCCGATGGATGAAGGACCTTAAATATTTGCTCTCCAATCTGAAGCTGATCTCCTCTCTCTAATTCATCAATCATGATCCCTTGATCAGCTGCTTCTTTTAACAGCTCCGCATCCTCTGGACTCCGTGCAAAGCCTTTTGGAATAGCCAGCCGCTTTACTTTATTTCGTTTGATTAAACGAGCTGCTTCTCCCATATGGTCTTGATCCGCATGTGTAAGAATAAGGACATCTAGTTTCGCTATACCTTTAGAGTGCAGAAACGGGATCAGCGTTTGATCACCGATCGTAGACACTTTACGTCTTTTTTTCCACGGTTCTTCTTCAAAAGAAAGTCTGCCTCCTGTATCCACAAGCAAGTGCCCTTTTCGATAGGGCAGCTGAATAAACAAACTATCCCCCTGTCCTACATCCAGCATCGTCACTTCCCCTTTTTCAAAAAAATTCGGGGTGAAATAGTGTGCACTCAAGACACCAATAAGAAAAAGGATCGGCAGTGTATAGGATTTCACAGAAGTTTTGCACTCCATCACAAATAACAGAACAATTAAGGCGCTCACCTCAAGAAGAATATGCCACCAAGCAGACTTCATAAAAATCAAGTTGAATTCATCAAAAACAGCCATATAGGCTGACAATTGATGACTAAGCTGAATCACCGAATCAAGCAGCTGAAACAATGTTTGTCCAAGCGGAAGATAAATGGTAGTGAGAATAAAAAAGAGTAAGGATAGCGGCATAACGACCGTCGTATATAAAGGAACAAATATCATGTTCAAAGGTACGCTCAGTAAAGAGAATTGATGAAAATGATATAAAAGAACAGGAAGTGAAGCAAGCTGTGCAATAAAGGAAATCAGGAATAATTGCATGACTGAACTTTTTGCTTTTGATAAAATCCTAGTCGATAACAAAATAAAAAACGTGACCACGAATGAAAGCTGAAATCCGATATCAAATAAATAAAGAGGATGAATTGCTAGTAAGAGTAAAAACGTTGCACTTAATACCACAGCAGAAGGCTGTTTCATTTCTTTTGGCAGACTAGTCATCACTAAATAGATTCCTGCCATGAGGCAAGCTCTTAAAACAGATGGTGCAGCACCTGACAAACAAGCATAAATAGGAAGAAAGCATAATAGAAGAATACGTGCTGTCTCTCTTGTCACGCCCGCACGAAGGAGGCACCAAAATAAACACGCAAGAAGCGTTTGCACATGCAGTCCTGAGATCGCTAGTAAATGAATAATCCCAAGCATTTGATAATCTCTTAATGTGTCAGGGTCTATCAACTCACGATCGCCAAAAATAAGTGCCTGTACAATGCCAACAGAGTGTTTAGGCACATGATCTTCTAAAAATTTCAAACCCTTTTGCCTTATCACTTGAAGATAATAGGAAGAACTGTCTTTTTTTATACAGTTTTTGATCGACTGTGGCAGAAAAATGGCGTCAATGCCTTTTGATTTTAAAAATTGATCGTATTGAAACCCGTTAGGAATGGTTGCGTGCTTTGCTGGACGAACATCACCTGTCATGTGACAGCTCATACCAGGTTCTACCTCTTTTAATGCCTCTTTTTCACGCTCTGTTTGAATTGTATAAAAAGTGGCTAGTTGTTCATGGTCTGTTGAAACAGTCGCTGAAAAACGATTGCCATCTGTTTTCGGAATACTTTCAATCACAACGGAACCAGATAGAAATTTTTCTAGTACGGGTTGATCTGTTTCAAGAGACTCATGAATCATAAAAATGAGTATATAGACAGCACCGCATAGGCTGACCATTAAAAAGAGCTGAGGCATTTTTTTCAGTAGGCTGAGAAGTAATATGATGAGAAGAAAGAGAAGGAAATACATATGAAGATGATATGCAGCCAGAGCAATTCCAACAGCTGCTGAAATTGCCCCAAACGGCAAATATTTAAACATAGGAAGTAAATAATTGATTCGCCTTCTCATGCATATCGCGAATTTCTGTTTCGCTAAGTCCTGATTCACTCAGCTTCCCAATTAAATCTGCAACAAAGGCCAATTTTTCTTGATTTTTTAAGTCGATGATCATTTCATCTAATTCAACTTGCTCTGTTTGAACACCCGCCTGCTCGAATAAATCAATGGCATATGGATGATTTTTATAATCCTTTGCATAGTATACTGTTCGTATGCCCGCTTGAATGATGGCTTTACAGCACTGTAAACAAGGAAAATGTGTGACATATATTTCAGCATCAGCTGTAGGTGCACCAAATTTGGCACATTGTAAAATAGCATTCATTTCCGCATGGATGGTGCGAACACAGTGATGATCAATGACATAGCACCCTACATCCGCACAATGAACATCACCGGCAATGGAGCCATTGTACCCCCCTGCAATGATGCGCTTGTCCCTTACGATGGTCGCCCCAACAGCTAACCGCTCACAGGTGCTTCGTAAAGCAAGCAAATGGCTTTGTGCCATAAAATATTGATTCCATGAAATTCTTTCCACGAGCTGATCCCTCCAGAATGATGGTTGATATTAAGTGTACATGCCTTTCTTCTCTAACGTCAATTCTACTTCACGGTCAATTGACTTTTCAGCCGTTCAATCGTCTTTTCCCCAAAACCTGAAATGTTCCGCAAGTCTTCAATTTGTTGAAATTCTCCGTGTTCCTCTCTATACGTAATGATAGCTTCGGCTTTAGCTGGTCCTATGCCGTTAATGGTTTGCAATTCGGCTGCATCGGCCTGATTGACATTCACACCCTCACTCTTTTCAACGCCCGTTGATGCGTCAGCTGATGCTGTTTGCGTCTCTCTTTCCGCTTCCCCCTGCTTCCGAACATAAATCATCATACTATCCTCTAATTTAGCTGCTTGGTTGATTTCAATCGAGTCTGCTTTGCTGGTAAAGCCTCCTGCCCTTTGAATCGCTTCCTCTACCCGAGCATCAGATTGAAACGTATAAACACCTGGTTTCCTTACAGCTCCTTTGACCTCTACAAAAATCGTCGATGGCTCTTTTTCTGTCTTTTCTTGTTTGTCTTCTAATGTGACTTGTATGTCTTTATTTTCCTTCAATACACTTGGCTCTCTGCTGCCCTCTCCTCTTCCAGTGAAAAAGAAGAAACTGAAGATGATCACGACTATGAGTCCAGCGGCGATATAAAGACTGTATTTTTTTAATGAAATGAATCGTTTCACTTACTCACGCTTCTTTCAATCATATTTTTCTACTGCTCAACATACTGTTTAGAAGATAACAGATCCTATGCGTCTAAGGAGGGAGAACGTTTGAATATAGGGTTAATCGGTACAGGAAACATGGGTACCATACTTACTGAGGCATTTATTGAATCAAAGGCAGTCAATCCCTCATCGATCACCATTACAAACCGAACCATTGAAAAAGCGTTCAATATAAAAAAGAACCATCCAGAGCTTGAAGTAACGAAACAGCTTTCAGGGGCTGTCACGAATAAAGATTTCATTTTTGTTTGTGTCAAACCACTTGATATTTATCCACTTTTAAAAGAGCTGAGCCCTCTTTTAACGGAGCAGCAAACCATTGTCATCATTACAAGTCCGGTTCATCCTGAACAGCTTCAGGATATCGTTCCTTGTCAAACAGCCAGGCTGATTCCAAGCATTACAAACCGCGCTTTATCAGGCGCATCACTTTTAACTTTTGGTTCATCATGCAGTGCCGCGACGAAAACTGCGTTAAGACAGTTAGCTTCGTGCATTTCAACACCTATCGAAATCCATCATTCGATTACAAGAGCGGCTTCCGATATTGTCAGCTGCGGACCTGCTTTTATCAGTTTTCTCGTTCAGAAAATGATTGAAGCAGCCGTAGAAGAAACGGATATTTCTAAAGAAGAAGCCACCACCTTATCAGAGGATATGCTTGTTGGTCTTGGCCGTTTGATTGAAAAAAGAGTCTATACCCTTCCGACACTGCAAGACAAAGTATGTGTGAAAGGCGGCGTCACTGGTGAAGGCATTAAAGCACTTGAAGCAGGTGTGCAAGATATGTTTCACCGTCTCTTTCAAAATACCCATAAAAAATTCGATGAAGATCTAGAAGCAGTTGCGCATCAATATCCGCCAAGCGTGTTCACTGATGATCGCAGAAATTAGTCATCTTTGCAATAAGCGAAAAAAAGGTTTTAAAAAACCATCGTTCTATTAAACGATGGTTTTTGGTTTCTTAGCTGAGATGAAATACCTTTCGGCGAATTCACCGGGGGCTTTATTTGTAAAATCAGCGGTCACTTCTATTTGTTCAAAGCCAGCGGACTCAAGGAACGCTGCATATGTTTCAAATGGAAATGTGCGCTGTTCATGTGTCTCATCATAACGCTGATACATGTCTCCGTCTTTTACAAAAAAGCTTAAATCATGTATGACCGAATACATGTCATCCCCTTTATCACTCTGCCAAATATAGCTGATCTCTTCATCTTGATCTGCATAAGTCGAACCCGGGAATACCTCTTCCATTTTATAAGGCGTATGAACATCAAAAAGTAAAACCCCATCTGCCTCTAAAAGCTGAAACATGTTTTTAAAGGTTTTTTTGACGTCATTTTCGTTTTTTAAGTAATTCAAGGAATCACAGCAAATAACGGCTGCCTGGAAGGCTTGTTCAAAGCCCGTAACCTCTCTCATATCTTGATGTAAAAATTGAATTGACTGCTTTTTCGCCTGCGCTTTTTGCTGCGCAAAGGCCAGCATTTCTTCACTGAGGTCAATTCCTGTGACCTTGTGGCCCTTTTCAGCTAACCGAAGAGAAATCTCTCCAGTTCCACAGCCTACATCAATGATGGCAGCATTCGGCTTCATATACTGCTGGATCCACTGAACCCATTCATCATAAGGTGCATGTGTCATGAGCTCGTCATACACACCTGCAAACCCTTGATAAATCATGAGTTAATGCCAAGTGAAAGCGTTTCTCTCGGCGCATCTCCCCATAGCTTTTCTAGATTGTAGTATCCTCTTTCTTCTTTGTGGAACACATGGGCAATGACATCACCTAGGTCAATCAATACCCATCTTGCTTCATCAAAGCCTTCCATCTTCTTCACTTCGATTCCGCTTTCCTCTGCAAGATGTTTTACTTCTCTTGCAATGGCTTGCACTTGTTTATCGGAATTCCCGTGACAAATGAGAAAATAATCTGCAACAAGTGAGATTCCTTGCATATTAAGGGCAATAATATCCTCAGCCCGTTTATCATCGCATGCTCCTGCTGCGACGTTTAAAATTGATGATGAATCCATCCAAAATTCCTCCTTAGTTGTTCTTATGCACAAGCGAGTTGTAAGTAGCAAGTGTATCTGGAAAGACTGGCTGATTCTTTTTCATTAGAAAACTGATGGTGTTTTTTAATGATTGGATCAGTGCACGATCTAGATCATGTTCTGCTAACTCCCTTACTTCTTCGACACCAGGGAAATGACGTCCTGGTTCAATATAATCTGCGACATAAATGACTTTTTCAAGTAAGGTCATGTCTGGTCTGCCGGAAGTATGAAATTCAATAGCTGTTAACACATCTTGATCGTCAATTCCAGCTTCTTTTTTGACCAAATAGGCACCAACCGGGGCGTGCCAAAGCTCGGGCGAATATTCAAGCAATAAAGGGTTCATCTGTTCTTTTTGGATAATCCCCTTCATTTCTTCTTTTGGCCTAAATTTCGCATAATCATGAAAAATAGCGGCGATCTCTGCTTTTTTCACATCTGCACCGAACCGTTCCGCTAATGAAATGGCTGTCTCCATGACTCCGAGTGTATGTGTATATCTATGCTCTGTTAACTGCTCTTTGACACAGTTCAATGCTTCTTCACGATTCATATAAATGATGCTCCTTTATATAACGCTCAACAGCTTTCGGAATCAAATAATCGACAGGGTTCCCCTGCTCTATTCGCTGCCTAATCAATGTCGATGATACATCAAAAGCTGGAACATCTGCAAATAAAAGAGGATATCCCGTACTTCCAACGTAACCCGGCCTTTTCATCCCAATAAAGGTGATCATTTGAAGCAAATCATCGATCCGGTGCCATTTTGGCAAATACTCGACCATGTCCGCTCCTATCATAAAAAAGAACTGATCTTCTGGATGACGCTTCTTTAACAGATCGACTGTATCTACCGTATAAGACGGACCCTCCCGCTCCATTTCAATGAGCTCGAGCCGAAAATATGGATTTGATTGAATCGCCGCCTCCACCATTTTTATCCGGTGATGACTATCTGCTCGTTTCCGTCCAGTTTTATGAGGAGGCATATGGTTTGGGATAAACCAAATTTCATCAAGCCCCACTTGAATCCGCACTTCACTTGCCATCAGCAAATGCCCGTTATGGGGAGGATCAAACGTACCCCCGAACAACCCTATTTTTTTCATATCGTATCCACCTTTACGGCAGCTTAATTTGTTTATTTTCCTTAGATTCTTTGTAAAGGACAATCACATTTCCGATCGTTTGAACGAGTTCAGCCTTTGCACCTTTTACAAGTGCTTTCGCAACTTCCGTTTTGTCCTCGTCGCAATTTTGCAATACGCTGACCTTTAACAGTTCTCTTGCTTCAAGCGCCTCGGAAATTTGCTTGACCATATTGTCATTTACCCCGCCTTTTCCAACTTGAAAAATAGGTGATAAATGATGTGCTTGTGCACGTAAAAAACGTTTTTGCTTACCTTTTAACATGGTGTTCCTCCTAATTTCTCTATGACAATTGACTTCATTTTTCCGGCATCAGGCGTAATGCCTGTCCACAGTTCAAAGGCTCTTACTGCTTGTCCAACAAACATGCCAACCCCATCCACTGTTTTCAAGCCTAAACCTGCTGCTTCACTGAGCAGTTTTGTTTCTATTGGATTATACACAATATCACAAACGACCGCTGTTTTTTTTGCGTTCGCTAAAGAAATCGGGGTTTCTTCAACATTCGGATACATGCCGATCGAGGTCGTATGGATGATGACGTCATATTCCCCAAGCCGCTCTTCTGCTGCATTTAATGTGATTGCTTGAGATGTGATTTTTCCCTCTGCACTTTCAATTAAAGCTTCAGCTTTTTCAATGGTGCGGTTCGTAATATCAAAGCTCTTCGGTGCATACTGAGCAATTGTCGTATAAATCGCTCTTGCCGCTCCGCCAGCACCAATCAAGAGAAATGACAGCTCTGATAACGGCTGATCCAAGGCTTCAAGCAATGAATGAAGAAAGCCTTCTCCATCTGTATTGTATCCAACGAGCTGATCCCCTTCGAGCCGCACCGTATTGACGGCACCGAGGCGTTCAGCCGTCACATCAATTTTGTCAAGGTACTTCATGATTTCTACCTTGTGCGGAACAGTGACGTTAATGCCGCTGATTCCTAACGCCTTCATGCCGCTAATCGCATCTTTCAGGTCATCATTTTCTACTTGAAAGCCATGATAATGTCCATCAATTCCAGCGTCCTTTAGTGCTGAATTATGAATATCCGGAGACATTGAGTGGCCAACAGGGTTGCCGATTACTCCGTATAAAGGTTTCAAGGTCTCTCCCCCTTTGAACATTTAAATTAACGAACGTCTCATAAACACATGAACGCCTTTTGGCGCATAAACTTTGATTTGCTTGCCCGCATCATTTGCAGTAACCCAGCCTAAACCTGAAAAGACGATGTCCATTTTTGGCTGATCAATGGTAAAGGTATGCGGAACGAGCGGCGGGAAATTTTCCATTCCCTCTTTTGATGGCGGTGACAGCAGTTCCCCTGCATGTTTTTCATATAAATCATCTGCGTTCTCCAGCTTTGTCCGGTGAATGTTCAGCTCATTTGGCATATAGCAGACAAATGATGTTCTGCCGCCTTTTACGTAATCAAATCGAGCCAGTCCGCCAAAATAAAGCGTTTGTGCTTCGTTTAATTGGAACGTTCTCGGTTTCAATTCTTTTTTCGGCGTTAAAATCTTTAAGTCATTTTTGCTGACATAGTGCGCCATTTGATGGCGGTTGATGATGCCCGGCGTATCGAATAAAGCAGACCCGTCATCAAGCGGGATTTCAATCGCATCAAGTGTAGTACCTGGATATTGGGATGTAGTAATGACGTTCTCTTCGCCAGATACTTCTTTGATGATTCGATTGATAAATGTTGATTTTCCAACATTCGTACAGCCGACGACATAGACATTTCTTCCCTCGCGGTAATGATCGATCGCTTCCATCACCTCAGGCACACCCTGGCCTCTGCTTGCACTGATCAAGAAAACATCGATAGGGTTTAATCCGTTTTCCTTTGCTTCCCGTTTCATCCAATGAATCAGACGATCTTTTTTCACGGATTTCGGTAAAATATCCACTTTGTTGCCGACAAGTAAAATCGGATTACCGCCGACGATACGGCTCAGCCCGTTGATCCAGCTTCCGTTAAAGTCAAAAATATCAACGACCTTCACAATGAGAGAATCTGTCTCTCCAATGCTGTGCAATATATTTAAAAAGTCGTCTTCTGTTAAAGAAACATCTTGAATCTCATTGTAGTTCTTTAACCTAAAACAGCGCTGACAGATCACATCTTCTTTCAATAGAGATGCTGCCGGCGCATATCCTAATTGATCTTTATCTTCCGTCTGAATGGCTACACCGCAGCCAATACAAACAACCTTTTCCATTATTACTCTTCCTCCCACTGAATGTGGCCCTTACGCTTTAAGGCTCCTAAAATTCTGCGTTCAATCTGCCTGTTAAACTTTGTGAAAAATCCGTCCGAGGCAGCAACAGGAACGACCAAAATCGTATGGAAGCCATGACGATTCCCGCCAAGAACATCTGTCATGAGCTGATCCCCAATGACAACCACATCTTCTTTTTTCAACTGCATATCAGCGACTGCCTTATTAAAGGCTCTTCCCATAGGCTTTCTCGCTTTATAAATAAACGGGATATGAACCGGTTCAGAAAAAAGCTTGACCCTTTTTTCATTATTGTTCGATACAATCGTCACTTGTATCCCGTGATCTTTCATTTCTTGAAACCATTCAATTAAGCGCGGTGTCGCACTTGGGCGGTCCCATTCTACTAGTGTGTTATCTAGATCGGTAATAATTCCTTTTACATTTCGTTCTTTTAATTTTTGCGGTGAAATGTGGAAAATACTTTTCACAAATTCATCCGGTAAGAAATACTTCTTTAGCACAATTTGCACCCTTTCTTCCATTGGTTTTCAGCGATTGTGTCGAATCAAATCACAATTTGTCTGTCTATCGAATACAATGAAAAAGTTTTCGACATATGACGAGGACCTTCAACAGGTGTGGATAATTTTACACACATTATCCACCTATATTTCATCACGCTTTCATTCAATTATAAACACTCTACCCACAAGTTATCCACTTAACCATGTGGATAACAGAACGATTGTTCTTGTTTCCCATTCATGGTAGATTAAAGGTACTTCAAAGACAGTCGATCAACCTATGATGATATGTCTTTTCCTCAAATTTTATGCCAACTTTTTCAGGGGAGGTGTTTTTCCCATCATATGGGTTTCTAGTATGAAAAAGCTGTCAGATGATTTACTTATAGAATCGTATTATAAAGCAAATGAAATGAACTTAAATCGCGACTTCATTGAATTAATTGAGACAGAAATGAAAAGACGTTCGCTCGGGCATATGCTCTCTGTTTCCTCTTAATTCCATATCACAGGGACCATGCCTCCCGAGCACTCTCCTTTTTTAAACTCAGGTGACTGATATTATATCACTTGCGCTATAGGCTTACTACTATTTTCCGTAAAAAACACCCCTTCTGATGAAAGAAGAGGTGTCTTAATTGCAAGGCTGTTCATTCCAAAACCATAACCCTCCGCCTACGACTAAAATGACCACAAGGAACACAACAAGAAAAGCGTAACCGATTCCTGCTCCTTGTGCTGGATAAGGCGAACACGCAGGGTAAGGATAAGGACATCCCCACATATCAGTTACCTCCTTCTAGGAAGATATACTGTTAGACTATGCTGGATGGATGGTCTTGTTTAGGCAGATGGCCATCATTTAAAAATGTTTGATGACATCACGCTCTTTGATTTCGTTATAAATAATTCTCGCCCCTTTTGGTGTCATATGATTGCCAGAAGGGTCGATCAAGCCAGACTGAATCAGGGCATGATCACTATCTTCTCCAGCTTCTCGGATGAAAGCTTTCCAGTTGTCGACAAGCGGCACCTGCTCATCCTTCGCTACTTCTCTAGTGATATCATTATAAGAGTTTTGCCAGGCTCTTGCCCCGCCTCTCCCGGCAAAATAAGATGACTTATATCTGGAGTAATAATACAAGCCCTTTTTCCCGCCTTCTACAACAGGCACACAGGTCATGAGAATCGGGGTAATGCCTTCTTTTCTACTTTCAGAAATGAAGTAGGTTAAATTTTCTTTAAACCGTTTTTTCGTCACTCGGGGATGTTTCCCGTCTAAAATCGCCGCATCATTCGTACCGAACATGATGAGGACGTAAGTTGGCTTCTGTTTTAAAATATCCTGCTCAAAGCGAAGTTTCGCGTCTTCAGTCGTCTGCCCGCCAATGCCTGCATTCTTCACTTGAATTTGGCCGCGCTCGACGTTTTTCATGAGATTCACCCATTTTTCAGATGTTGGATAATCTCGAAAGTCCCAGTTTGATCCTCTTGTATTGCTGTCACCAAATGCAATGACGCTTTCTTGTACTGGCTTTGAGCACCCAGCAGCAACACATAATAGGATGAAAAGGAAAACATATTTCTTCACAACATTCACCTCCAAAAGCCCTCTTCATATAGTAAACGACAAGACTTTTGGTTTCAATGAATGAGTGTTTTTGACGAATGCTGTCTATTGCAGCTGAACAGGCATATATGCTTTATCATGGTGCAGCAGTTCACTTACTTTTACAAATTCATAGCCCCTCTTCTTCAACTCAGGAATCACTTGTTTCAATGCTTCTACCGTTTGCTTGCGATTTCCTCCGCCATCATGTAAAAGGATGATATCGCCGCCTTGAATATGATCAATGATACGGCTTGCAATTTTACGTGCGCCTGGTCTTGACCAGTCCTTCGGATCTTGCGTAAAGGACCACATGACCACATCGTACCCTTGCTTTGATAGAATGCGGAATGATTTCATTGTTAAGCGTCCACCAGGAGGGCGAAATAATAAGGGACCGCCAGGCTGGAGTGAAGCGATATGAGCCGCTGATTCTTTTAATTCCCGCTTGATCTCCTTTGACGACAAAAGGTCAAAATACGTATGATTCATCGTATGATTGCCGAGTTCATTCCCTTCGTCCACAATCCGTTCTGCGATCATTGGATATGTATGAATTCGGCTCCCTATCACAAAAAAGCTTGCATTCACTTGATGCTCCTTCAGTACATCCAATATTTGATTTGTATACACTGGATGAGGTCCATCATCAAAGGTGATCGCAATCTTTTTCCGTTCCACTCTCACATCCCAAAAGGCACGTCCCGTTTTTTCAAGATCCACTCGTTTTAATGTACGTGCCTCTATTTTATTAGGAATAATAGCACATAGCAGCCATATACACATCAAGATATGCAGCCCTCTCATTCGACCGCCTCCTCCACCGAACATCATTACCGATAAATTGCCCGCTTTCTCATCAATTCATGCTCATATCCGCTTTTTTTTCAAATAAAAAAAGCCGGCCATATTGGCCCGCTCTTTGTTTCACGTTTGGTTTCTCTCTTCAACTGTCGAACGTTGCTTAGAATTCATACAGACACTCTCCTTCTTGGATTTGATTTTGAGCCCATAATAATTTCTGATAATACTGGTTGGACTTTTTGTATTGTTGAGAGGCTTCTAAGGCTGTCGCAATTTCTAGTGAGATATCCTCTATATAAGAGTATAGGCTAAGTTTTTCCAAATAATCAATGGTTTTTTGCAGTTGGTCTTCATTGATTTCCTGAACATATAAAGCATCCAGATACTCAAACATATGACAGAACAGCTGGTCTTCATGCTTCTTTGCGGCCAATTTCCCAGCTTCTAATATGCGCAGGGCATCCGCCTGTTCATTCTGTCTAAAAAGCAGCTTCGCCAGCGTATAGAGCGTATGCGGAAGCGTTGGGAGCAGCTCTTTGCGGGCAAGATCAGCGGATTCCGTTAAATATCGTTCCGCTTCCTCTCTATAGCCAAGCTCGCCATAACATTTTCCTAAATTATAGAGCGCTGAACTGTATATGCGCGGGTGATCAATTTGAGATGCGAGCTGTTTTGCCTTTTTTAAATGAGGCAGTGCCCGGTCTTTTCGTTTTAAATCTTGATAATTTCCTGAGATGACAAAGAGACATTGAATGATGCGAATGGTATACGCATCATGCTGATCGTATATTTCCAGCGCCTTTAAAATATGGTGCATGGAGACATGTGTTTGTTTCATTATATAGTAGGCTTCTGCCACTTTAAAATGAAACTCTGCCTGCTCAATATCATCAAATACCATGGACAGCTGCTTTTCTGCGACTCGATAATATTTGACGGCTTCTAAATATTCTTTTTGACTAAATTCATGCATGCCACGAAAAAATGCATGGTAATAATGCAGCATATCAGATAACTCATGATTGGAATTTTCGATTTTATCGACTAGATTAGATACTGAGAAAGGTTGATATTTTGAAGGGTGTATATAGTCAAGCATGATTTGGTGCCGAAAACACATGAGCTGATAATAAATCAGTAAATGCTGGTCCTCTTCCATCTGTTCAATTTCCGCTTCAACTTCCGCTTTCAAGATTTCCGCATCTGGAACACTGAACTGCCGTATCATTCGATACCATTCATTAATTTTCATACCTACATGTGAAGATAGAACCTTCCCCATGTTCCGAAATTACCCCTTCCTTTTCGGTCTAATATTACATATTTTAGCACGCTTCTTGACCGCCAAGCACCGCAAAGAAACCGCAAACATAAAAAAGAGACGAACAGAAGCACGATTTTTTTGAAAAAGATGATTTTTTCATCGTACAGACACAGACAATCCCTCCTTAACATACATTTGAGGATATAGGCAGCGGCCTAAACATGGTGGAGGTGAAAATCGTGGCAGGAGTATTTACAGCGATGGGATTGATGGTCAAAGAATTGGTGTTTTTAGTGTCCTATGTCAAAAACAATGCCTTTCCACAGCCCCTTTCGGGAGATGATGAAAAAAAATACTTAGCCCTCATGGCACAGGGCGATGAACACGCAAGAAACATGCTGATTGAACATAACCTTCGGCTCGTCGCCCATATTGTAAAGAAATTTGAAAATACCGGGGAAGACGCTGAAGACCTCATCTCCATCGGGACGATCGGACTCATTAAAGCCATCGAAAGCTATTCCTCTGGAAAAGGAACAAAGCTGGCAACGTATGCGGCGCGGTGTATTGAAAATGAAATTCTCATGCATTTACGCGCGCTCAAAAAAACGAAAAAAGATGTCTCCTTGCATGATCCCATCGGTCAGGATAAAGAAGGCAACGAAATTTCATTAATCGATGTCTTAAAATCCGAAAATGAAGATGTGATCGATACCATTCAGCTCAACATGGAGCTTGAAAAAGTAAAGGAGTATATCGACATTCTCGACGGCCGAGAAAAAGAAGTGATCGTCGGCCGGTTCGGCCTTGATTTAAAAAAAGAAAAAACGCAGCGGGAAATAGCCAAAGAGCTTGGCATATCGCGGAGCTATGTATCCCGTATTGAGAAACGGGCACTGATGAAGATGTTTCATGAGTTTTACCGGGCGGAGAAGGAGAAACGGAAGCGGGAGAAGGGGAAATGATTATAAGAGGCCAGGAAAAGTAATTTCCTGGCCTCTATTTATAGATAGATAACTTAATCCATATGTTTATAAAATCATTTATTGCTTATTCTTTCTCTAAATTTATCTGTTCTTAACTTGTAAAGAATCAGCATACTTTCTCCACTTTTTATAATTTTCATTCGATATTAAGTACAAATCGCCCTTTGAACGAGTCAAGGCTACATATAAAGCATTCCTTGTTTTTACTGATAGAGTACTCATCCACTGATCTTTTCGGCTAGTCTTATCTGTTAAAATTACACATGATTGACTATAGGTATCGCCTTTTGAGTAAGTCCAATTAATGTAATTATTCCCCACCGCATGTTTTAAACGACTATTCCAAATTAGTTTAGGAATGTTAGTGTCTATCATGATTTGATGGATGCTCTCAACTTCATTTAGTATAATTATATCAGCATTTATATTCGAAGCTGAATCGATTTTTATTCCTAAATTAGACTTAATATACTTACAAACAGAAGGTGGAACTCTTCGACTTTTTGTCAATTCAGACTCATTTACCATAATTTTGTTTGAGAGTTTATTTTTCAGATCAGCCGCTGAATGAATTTTATTAAAGGGTGATGACGAACCACTGGCTCGACTTCTTATTGGAGTTAGGCAACTTTGAAATATATCACCAACTGCTGTTACTCTTATTTTGGTTTTCTCTAGTAAATATTTCATTGTCTTGAAATCAGCACCATTATAATCCTGAAATTCATCAAAATATATCGCATCACAATATTTACTAAGACGAGCTAGAACTATATTTTTATAACTTCTGTTCTGCTCAAGAAAAAGTTTACCCATCCTAGAAACAAAATAATGTCCAGTAGAGTTTATAAAATGTCCATGTTCTTCTTTTTTTATATATGATCGTTCTCGAGAATCTTCTACTGGGCTAGACCATATATCTACCCCTCTACTCCTGATATAGGGGAACATTGAGATAGGCTCGAAAGGCTTCAGTAAATTATTATACACAAACGAATCAAATGTCGAAATATGGACTGTGGGAGGTATTGTTCCTCCAAATCGTTTTCGCACTTCTTTACGTATGTTGTCTACATTTGAGTTAGTAAAGGAAATAAGGATAACTCGTTCATTTACATCAAAGTCATTCGCTATATGGAATGTTTTTCCAGAACCCGCAACTGCTAAAACTATTTGCTTATCCATTCAATCGCCTCTTTTAAATATTCTGGAATAATTAACTCATCTAATGCTTTTTCAATTTCAAGGGCATTCTCGGTCTTATTCTTTAGCATATGAGCAAGTGCCTTATCCATTTCTTCTTCGTGATACTCAGGTTTTGTCTTCCTGCTTTTATAAATGTCGTCGAAATAGTCCTTGTTAGCATTATAAAACGCCACCTCTAGGGTCCAGTTATCAGTTGATTTATCAGCACAAACTATAAAATTATCAGATACAGAGTACACGGTATCTTCTTTCCTGTCATTATCTGTAATAACAACAACTTTTTTCTTTAAAATATCAGATAGTTCTTTATATTTTTCGAATGATATGCTTCCCATAGAAATCACATCTATACCTGAACTATCTATATCCTCTCCAACTACTTTTTTAAAAAGTTTAGGTAGAATAATATATTCCGCAGCTCCCTCTACAAGAATCACTTTTTCTGCCAATATAAAACGAAGCACATCCAAATTATCAATTTTTTCGAAATACTTCGCCGTTTCCTTACTGAGATCTGCTAAAGAATTAGATTTCTGTTCTGACAATATTATTGTATTTTGTAGATTCAACTTGTTAACAATTAACGAACTATGGGATGCAATCACGACTTGTGCCTGAGTTACATTTCTAATCATATCAATCAATTTCCTTGTATTAGTATAGCTTAAGTGGCTTTCTGGCTCATCTATTAACACTAAATCAAAAACATTATTGTTTACAGCCATTTCTGTTCTCACAATATTTTCTCGACCTTTTCCCATATCTTGAATCGATATTCCTGATTCAAAAATATCCAAGAGCTTAACAATATCGGTTTTAGATGAGTTCAAACCAATTTTTTGATTAGCACCAATTTTTAAATCATCATCATGTTCTTCTCGAAATTTTGAAATTGCTCTTTTAAAATTAGAGGAAATCTTACGCTGTGTTTTTTCTTCAATTTTTGCATCAAAAATCTTTTTTGCATAGCCACCGAAAATGTCATGTTTTATTGTAGAATTATCTAAATAGATGAATTTTATTGGAGACATTCTACGAACATAGTTCTTTCCCTGAAATGTGTTCCATGTGGCTTTGTAGTATTCAGTTGGAATGATATTATTACTTGCAAAACCTTCAAGATCAATATCGTCCTCAAACTCAGGGTTAAATTCATATACAAATCTAATTCCTGTTGTTGATTCTGAAGCAGCATTATAGTGAAATCCATCAAAATCGATTGATTTTATGTTGCCATCCAAATCAAGGAACAATTCGACTTCTATCTTTGGTAAAAAATCTCTTGTTTTGTTTTTAAAAAACTTTTCTGCCAACTCACTATTAATATAGCCAGATGCAGTACTGTCATTATAAAGAAAACTACTTTGATTTAAAACAATGTCTACTGCTTTTAAAACGGTAGATTTCCCAATCTCATTTTCACCGACTAAAACAGAAAATTGGTCATTAAAGTGAACATCCAAGCTTACAAATTTTTTGAAACCTCTTATCTTAACACTTTTAATTTTCACTTTTTATCTCCTATCTAAATTTATTAATTCCTCTAGTACACAGTATAAATATATTGAAGTTAATATCTGATACTAATATTCTCACTTTTTATATCGGCCAAGATCTAGTTGTTAAGATCGTTTGCGAAAATTGTCGAACGAAAAGCGATCTCTTATTCATTAATCGATGTCTTAAAATCCGAAAATGAAGATGTGATCGATACCATTCAGCTCAACATGGAGCTTGAAAAAGTAAAGGAGTATATCGATATTCTCGACGGCCGAGAAAAAGAAGTCATTGTCGGCAGGTTCGGCCTTGATTTAAAGAAAGAAAAAACGCAGAGGAAAATAGCCAAGGAGCTCGGGATATCGCGGAGCTATGTGTCAGAAGCGCGCTGATGAAGATGTTTCATGAGTTTTACCGGGCGGAAAAGAAGAAACGGAAGCGGAAGAAGGGGAAATGAAAATAAACTTCCTAACTTCTAACAAAAACAGACCTCATGAGGTCTGTTTTTAAATTCGACAATAAGCTACTGTCTCTCTGCATTTCTATTGATAATAGCTGCCCTTTATTCATATCGCACAATTAATCTAATTTAAATGACTGCGATGTCCTCTTTTTTAATTAAATATATTTTGTTATGATCGTGATCTTTGCTAGGATAATGATCAATTAAATATTTTCTCAAGGTATTTAATTCATCCCTATCAATCTTTTTTGATTCAATTGCATTTTCCCACATTACAATTAATGTTTCATCGTCTACTACCTCTAGCACTTGAGGAACAAATTTTTTATTTTCTCGTCTATACGCTTGATACGCTGTGTAAGAAACTGCATCTAATACTGAATACCAGCCATATTGTTTTTGTTCATCTTTTTCTTTAGTAGCGAACTCAGCTACATCCATATAATCTTCACTATCTATATAATTACATAAATCTTCTGCACTTAACTCTTTGCCAGAAAGCCATTTCCAACAATCATCTAAAGCTTTTTCTCCTATGTGGTAACCATCATCTTCTTTATCTATGAATGTATACATTTTTTCAGCTATTGCTAATCCTAGAGCAACTTTAGCCTCTTCACTAAGGTCATTTATAAAATCCATTCTATAGCCTCTTTCCTATTTTTTCATTTTAACTACATTTTCTGTAACACCATTTTTAACATCAAAAGATAAAGTATCTCTTGGATGTGGGACACTTGGATCTCGTTCTGTTGTTACTTTTATTTTCAATTCAGGATATTGATCTGTCAGTTGCTTGAATATTCCTCTTTCCTCACTTGGAACTCGATCAAACAGACCTTTTGTACATTTATTACAAACTCCATTTGGATTAGATTGATGGATATTTAGTATACCTTTTATCTCTTCTGGTTTAAGTCCTGCCTTTTTAACCGCGTCCTCAAATTCTGCGATTACGCCTTCTTCTGCATGATCCATAAATTGAGCGTGCCCTCTAATTGATCTTTTATATGGTGCCTTAATTTTCCGATCAGGATAAACTTCATCTAATGAAGGCAGACCTCCTTCTTTCCTAACTTTTGGCGACCCACCTTCGAACACGCTACGTTCCAAACCTTTGACATCTGTTTTTCCTACAGCAACAGTTTGAGTTTCTGGAACATTCCACTTCTTCCGTAAACGATCTAAGTCAGTCTTTCCTACGCTTGCTTGATTAAGGTGGTTGCTTTTCTGATTAATTCCCATTCTGCCATTAAACCCTTTCGCTCCAAACGGCAAAAGCATTCCAAGCGCCGCATTCACACTCGCTTCCTGCTGTTCTT
>NZ_LRMO01000021.1:0-66406 GCF_019266135.1 Bacillus sp. F2HM | reverse complement strand
GGTCTTTTTTGTGTTTTTGAGAGGTTTGATACCATATAAATGTGGAAATAATATTGTTAGTTGAGCGATTATGTGGAAATAATATTGTTAGTTGAGCGATTATCTTGAAAAATCGATCGAAAAAATTTATAGTAAGATTAAAGTCAAATATAGTCAAAGTCAATGGAGGAGGAGGCGGAGTGGCACAAAATATTTCTGATATCATCGAGCAGTATTTGAAGGAAGTCTTGGATCAGAACGGTCGAGAAATATTAGAAATTAAGCGCAATGAAATTGCAGATAAATTTCAATGCGTACCTTCACAAATTAACTATGTTATCAATACACGCTTTACGAGCGAGAGAGGCTATATCGTTGAAAGTAAGCGTGGCGGCGGTGGCTATATCCGTATCATTAAAGTCAAAATGAATGATGAAGTCGACTTATTGAACAACATTATTTCCCAAATATATCATCGTTTATCACAGGCTGCATCTGATCATATCATCATGCGTCTTGTTGAAAATAACATTTTATCTGAAAGAGAAGCTAAGATGATGATTAGTGTCATGGACCGTTCTGTATTGCATATTGATTTACCTGAACGTGATGAACTGCGTGCTCGGATGATGAAAGCGATGTTAAATGCTTTGAAATTAAAGTAAAGCGGGTGAAAAGATTGATTTGTCAAGAATGTAATGAGAGACCAGCCACTTTTCACTTTACGAAAGTTATAAATGGAGAAAAACAAGAAATGCACATATGTGAACAATGTGCAAAAGAAAACAGTGATTCATATGCTATGAGTGGAAACCAAGGTTTCTCGATTCACAACTTATTATCAGGCTTATTGAATATTGATCCTAGCTTCACCACAAGTGCTAACAAGGGCTCATCTATTTTTCAAGAAGCGAAAGAAGTGGATCAATGTCCTAAGTGTGGCTTAACCTTTCAGCAGTTCAGAAAAACAGGCCGATTTGGCTGTGCAGAATGCTATCGTACATTTGATCAGTATCTGAACCCTGTTTTACGGAAAGTCCATAGTGGAAATACAGTCCATAATGGGAAAGTCCCAAAACGAATTGCCGGCAGCCTGCATGTTCGCCGGAAACTAGAGTTAATGCAGCAAGAGCTGAAGCAGCTGATTGAACAGGAAGAGTTCGAAAAGGCAGCGGAAGTTCGAGATCAAATTCGTGCATTAGAGCATGAGCAATCTCAGCAGAGGGAGGGAGATTAACGACATGTCGCTCCAGCATTTTATTCAAGACGCTCTTAGTCAGTGGATGAAACAAAAAGGACCAGAAAGTGACATTGTTCTAAGCAGTCGTATCCGGCTAGCTCGCAATCTAGAGCATGTTCGTTTCCCAACTCAGTTTTCTCAAGCTGAAGCTGAAGCTGTTCTCCAGCAATTCGAGCAAAAGTTTGCTAGCCAGGAAGTGAAGGACATTGGAAACTTTGTTCTGATTCGAATGAATGAAACGCAGCCTTTAGCAAAGAGGGTACTTGTTGAAAAGCATTTGATTAGCCCCAATTTAGCTGAATCAAGATTTGGCGGCTGTTTGCTTTCTGAGAATGAAGAAATCAGTGTGATGCTGAATGAAGAAGACCATATTCGAATCCAATGCTTATTCCCAGGTTTTCAGCTAGCCAATGCACTAAAAGCGGCTAATCAGGTAGATGACTGGATTGAAGAGCAAGTGGATTATGCGTTTTCTGAAAAGCGAGGATACTTAACAAGCTGTCCGACCAATGTAGGTACAGGTATTAGGGCTTCGGTCATGATGCATTTACCAGCATTAGCGCTCACAAGACAAATGAATCGGATTATTCCGGCCATTAATCAATTAGGTCTTGTGGTCAGAGGAATTTATGGTGAGGGCAGCGAAGCAATAGGAAACATCTTTCAAATATCAAATCAAATGACACTTGGCCAATCAGAAGAAGACATTGTAGATGACTTGAATAGTGTGACCGCTCAGCTCATTGAACAAGAGCGATCTGCACGAAAAGCGTTATATCAAACATCTAAAATTGAACTTGAGGACAGAGTGTACCGTTCCTTAGGGATTTTGGCCAATTGTCGTATGATTGAATCAAAGGAAACAGCAAAGTGTTTGTCAGATGTGCGGCTTGGAATTGATTTAGGTATCATTAAGGGGCTTTCAAGTAATATACTGAATGAACTCATGATTTTGACTCAGCCCGGCTTCCTTCAACAATATTCAGGAGGAGCCTTAGAGCCAAATGAACGAGATATAAAACGAGCAGCGATTATTAGAGAAAGGCTGCGCTTAGAAATGCATAGGAATGGACAGGAGGATGAAACGATATGATGTTTGGAAGATTCACTGAAAGAGCTCAAAAGGTATTAGCACTTGCACAAGAAGAAGCCATTCGCCTAGGCCATAAAAACATAGGTACTGAGCACATTTTACTTGGCCTTGTACGTGAAGGTGAGGGCATCGCTGCCAAAGCGTTAGAAGCACTGGGCCTTGTTTCAGATAAAATCCAAAAAGAAGTCGAAAGCTTGATTGGAAGAGGGCAAGAGGTGTCTCAAGCTATTCCTCATTATACGCCTAGAGCGAAGAAGGTCACTGAGCTTTCAATGGATGAAGCAAGAAAGCTAGGTCATTCCTATGTAGGGACAGAACATATTCTATTAGGTCTTATTCGTGAGGGAGAGGGTGTCGCTGCCCGTGTCTTAAATAACCTCGGAGTGAGCTTAAATAAAGCACGTCAGCAAGTCCTGCAGCTGCTTGGAAGCAATGAAACAGGTGCATCTGCGGCAGGCTCTAATAGCAATGCAAATACTCCAACACTAGATAGCTTGGCAAGAGATTTGACAGCTATTGCAAAAGAGGACAGCTTGGACCCTGTCATTGGCCGAAGCAAAGAAATTCAACGTGTCATTGAGGTCCTAAGTAGAAGAACAAAAAATAACCCTGTGCTGATTGGTGAGCCTGGTGTTGGTAAAACAGCCATCGCAGAAGGTCTTGCACAGCAAATTATTCATAACGAAGTGCCTGAAATCCTGCGCGATAAACGAGTGATGACACTGGATATGGGAACTGTTGTAGCTGGGACGAAATATCGTGGTGAATTCGAGGATCGTTTGAAAAAAGTGATGGACGAAATTCGTCAGGCAGGAAATATCATTCTCTTTATCGATGAGCTTCATACACTCATTGGTGCTGGTGGAGCAGAGGGCGCGATTGATGCGTCTAATATCTTGAAGCCATCCTTAGCACGTGGTGAGCTTCAATGTATTGGGGCGACAACGTTAGATGAGTACCGTAAATACATTGAAAAGGACGCTGCGCTTGAACGACGTTTCCAGCCAATTCAAGTAGATCAGCCGTCTGTTGATGAAAGTATTCAAATCTTAAGAGGGCTCAGAGACCGGTATGAAGCACATCACCGTGTGTCTATTACAGATGAAGCGATTGAGGCGGCGGTGAAGCTGTCTGACCGTTATATTTCTGACCGATTCCTTCCAGATAAGGCGATTGATTTAATTGATGAGGCAGGTTCGAAAGTCCGTTTACGTTCGTTCACGACACCGCCTAATCTAAAAGAATTAGAGCAAAAGCTGGATGAAGTACGCAAGGAAAAGGATGCGGCAGTTCAAAGTCAAGAATTTGAAAAAGCAGCTTCTCTTCGCGATACAGAACAGCGTTTGCGTGAAAAAGTAGAAGTTACAAAGAAATCATGGAAAGAAAAGCAGGGACAAGAGAACTCAGAGGTATCTGTAGATGATATCGCAATGGTCGTTTCCAGCTGGACGGGAGTGCCTGTTTCGAAAATTGCTCAAACGGAGACAGATAAGCTTCTGAATATGGAACAATTGCTCCACTCTCGCGTGATCGGACAGGATGAAGCGGTTGTCGCTGTAGCAAAAGCAGTGAGACGTGCGCGTGCTGGCCTGAAAGATCCGAAGCGTCCAATCGGCTCCTTTATCTTCTTGGGTCCAACAGGGGTTGGTAAAACGGAGCTTGCAAGAGCACTCGCTGAGTCTATTTTCGGTGATGAAGAAGCAATGATCCGTATTGATATGTCTGAATACATGGAGAAACACTCTACATCCAGACTTGTTGGGTCACCTCCAGGCTATGTGGGCTATGATGAAGGTGGACAGCTGACTGAAAAAGTGAGAAGAAAACCTTATTCTGTCGTTCTTTTAGACGAGATTGAAAAGGCGCATCCAGATGTATTTAATATCTTACTGCAAGTGTTAGAAGATGGTCGTCTGACTGATTCTAAAGGGCGTACCGTTGACTTTAGAAATACGATTTTGATCATGACATCAAACGTTGGAGCTAGTGAGCTGAAGCGCAATAAATATGTTGGCTTTAACGTGCAGGATGAAAGTCAAAATTACAAGGATATGAAAGGCAAAGTGATGGGCGAGTTGAAACGTGCGTTTAGACCTGAGTTTATCAACCGTATTGATGAAATCATTGTCTTCCACTCGCTTGAGAAGAAACATCTAAAAGAGATCGTGTCTCTCATGTCTGATCAATTGACAAAACGATTAAAAGAACAAGACCTATCAATTGAATTGACGGAAGCAGCAAAAGCGAAGATTGCCGACGAAGGAGTAGATCTTGAGTACGGTGCGCGTCCGTTAAGAAGAGCGATTCAAAAGCATGTAGAAGATCGACTTTCTGAAGAGCTTCTGAAGGGGAATATTGAAAAAGGTCAACATATCGTATTAGATGTGGAAGATGGAGAGATTGTCGTAAAAGCGACGGCTGCTACGAACTAATATAGTAAGAAAAAAGTGTGAGGCATACCAGTAAGGTGTATGCCTCCCTTTACTTATTTTCTGACCAGTATAAGGAGTTGTATTCTTCAATCTATGGCTAAGACAAAATCAAAATTTATATGCCAATCGTGCGGTTATGAGTCAGCCAAATGGATGGGGAAATGTCCAGGCTGCGGCACGTGGAACAGTATGACAGAAGAGGTCGTTCGCAAAGAGCCGGCAAACCGTCGAAGTGCTTTTAATCATTCTGTTCAAACCATTCAAAAACCTTCACCTATATCTGCAATTGAAACATCCGAAGAACCCCGAATTAAAACAAATTTAGAAGAATTTAACCGAGTATTAGGAAGTGGAATTGTCAAAGGTTCTCTTGTTCTCATCGGCGGAGATCCTGGGATTGGGAAGTCTACATTGTTATTACAAGTATCAGCACAGCTCTCAGACAAAAATCAGAATGTGTTATACATATCTGGTGAGGAGTCCATTAAACAAACGAAGCTAAGAGCGGACCGTCTTGGCATTGAAAGCGCCTCTTTACATGTTTTGGCTGAAACCGATATGGAGTATATAACGTCTGCTATACAGGAGATGAAACCTGCTTTTGTTGTGGTGGATTCGATTCAAACCGTTTACCAAAGCGATATCACGTCAGCTCCCGGCTCTGTATCTCAAGTTAGAGAATGTACAGCGCAGCTGATGAAGATTGCCAAGACAAACGGTATTCCTATTTTTATCGTTGGTCACGTGACCAAAGAAGGCTCGATCGCAGGTCCACGCCTTTTAGAGCATATGGTGGACACAGTTCTTTATTTTGAAGGCGAGCGTCATCATACGTTTCGTATCTTACGGGCGGTCAAAAACCGATTTGGTTCAACGAATGAATTGGGAATTTTTGAAATGAGAGAGGAAGGGCTCACGGAAGTATTAAACCCATCAGAAATCTTTTTAGAAGAGCGGTCGGCAGGTGTATCTGGTTCGTGTGTTGTTGCCTCAATGGAAGGAACAAGACCCGTACTTGTCGAGATACAGGCATTAATTTCCCCGACAAGCTTTGGGAATCCGCGAAGAATGGCCACTGGCCTTGATCATAATCGAGTATCGCTGCTCATGGCAGTTTTAGAAAAACGCGTGGGGCTGCTGCTGCAAAACCAAGATGCCTATTTAAAGGTCGCAGGCGGTGTGAAGCTTGACGAACCGGCGATTGACTTGGCTATTGCCGTCAGTATTGCATCAAGCTTTAAAGATGCAGCGCCGCATCAAGCGGATTGCTTTATAGGAGAGGTCGGTCTGACGGGAGAAGTCAGAAGAGTATCAAGAATTGAACAGCGAGTGCAGGAAGCTGCAAAACTAGGATTTAAGCGAATGTTTATTCCTCAGGCGAATATAGACGGATGGAAAAAGCCGAGAGGGATTGAGTTAGTTGGTGTAGAAAATGTAGCGGAGGCACTTCGAATTTCACTAGGGGGATCATAGAAATGGAAAAAGAGAAAAAAGGAGCGAGAGAACTCGATCTCTTAGATATTGTACAGTTTGTGGCACCAGGAACACCTCTGCGGGCAGGGATTGAAAACGTCCTGAGAGCCAATACTGGCGGGCTCATTGTTGTTGGTTATAATGACAAAGTAAAGAGTGTGGTAGATGGAGGATTTCACATTAATTCTGCCTTCTCCCCAGCACATTTATATGAATTGGCGAAGATGGATGGGGCCATTATTCTTAGCGATTCTGGTCAAAAAATCTTGTATGCGAATACACAGCTGATGCCAGATGCAACCATTCATTCATCGGAAACAGGCATGAGGCACCGGACGGCTGAACGTGTAGCAAAGCAGACAGGCTGCTTAATCATTGCTATTTCTGAACGGAGGAACGTCATTACCTTATACCAAGGGAATCGTCGTTATACGCTGAAAGATATTGGCTTTATTTTAACAAAGGCCAATCAAGCCATTCAAACACTTGAGAAATATAAAACGATTTTAGATCACGCCATTTCTGCGTTAAGTGCTCTAGAATTTGAAGAGCTTGTGACCTTTGGTGATGTATTATCCGTGCTGCACCGCTACGAAATGGTACTCAGAATCAAAAATGAAATCAATATGTATATCAAAGAGCTCGGAACAGAGGGACACTTGATCCGTCTGCAAGTCAATGAATTGATTACAGATATGGAGCAGGAAGCAGCTTTATTTATTAAAGATTACGTGAAAGAAAAGATTAAAGATCCGTATGTGCTGCTTAAACAACTTCAAGATATGTCGAGCTTTGAGCTTTTAGATGATTCCATTCTGTACAAGTTACTTGGATATCCAGCTTCTACAAATATTGACGAATATGTGTACACAAGAGGATACAGATTGCTCCATAAAATCCCTAGACTGCCAATGCCAATCGTCGAAAATGTGGTTGAAGCATTCGGTGTGCTAGATCGAATTATGGAAGCAGATGTACAAGAATTGGATGAAGTAGAAGGAATTGGAGAAGTAAGAGCGAAAAAGATAAAAAAAGGATTAAAAAGGTTACAAGAAAAACATTACATTGACCGTCAGCTTTAAGAAGAGAAATTTTTCTCTATTACGGTTAAAAATGGATGAATATGGGTATATTAATGATGGTTTTGTTTTCTGTTGCTCATGATAGGAAACTTAAACATATATTAATGTCAGATGAAGGTGGATTGACAGATGAAAAATAAAGGAGGTGAAGGTATGTTAAAAAGAATCGTTCAGGCGTTTTTTATCATTTTGGGTGCAGTTGTGGGGATTTTTATCATTCCAGAGTTATTTCTGCTTTTAAATGTAAAGGACATACCTTTCATAACAAATGCTTACTCTTCAGCACTAATAGGAGCCGTTGTGTTCTTCATCATTGGTAAATGGTGCACAGGTTATGTGGTAAATTGGGTGAAATGGATCGAGGATTCTCTATTGAAGGCGCCTCTTCCTGATCTTATATCTGGAAGTTTCGGATTAGTATTTGGACTTATTCTAGCATATCTTATTGTAAACGTGATCCCGCTAAACAATATCCCATATCATATTTTTGGTACCATTATTCCGATTTTCCTGGCTTTCTTTTTAGGATACCTTGGATTTCAGGTAGGCTTTAAGAAGAAGGATGAAATGATAGGGCTGTTCTCCCGATCTGCAAAGGTCACAAAGAAAAAGGGAGCAGCTGATGATGAACCTGAAATAGAAGATAAAAAGCTGAAAATTTTAGACACAAGTGTTATCATTGATGGAAGAATCGCAGATATTTGCCAAACTGGATTTTTAGAAGGTGTCATGGTCATTCCTCAATTTGTACTCGAGGAATTACAGCATATTGCAGACTCTTCAGATGTATTAAAGAGAAATAGAGGCCGAAGAGGTCTAGATATTTTAAATCGTATTCAAAAAGAATTGGATATCAAAGTTGAAATTTACGAAGGTGACTTCGAAGACATTCAAGAGGTTGATAGCAAGCTTGTGAAGCTGGCGAAATTAACTTCAGGTGTTGTTGTGACCAATGATTTTAATTTAAATAAAGTATGCGAACTTCAAAAAGTAGCAGTGTTAAACATCAATGATCTAGCCAATGCCGTTAAACCGGTTGTACTGCCTGGGGAAGAAATGAAGGTACAGGTCATCAAAGATGGAAAAGAGCATAACCAAGGTGTTGCTTACTTAGATGACGGTACGATGATTGTGGTCGAAGAAGGACGCAATTACATTGGAAAAGACATTGACGTGCTCGTCACAAGTGTGCTGCAGACTGCTGCTGGAAGAATGATTTTTGCGAAGCCAAAACTTCTGGAGAAGGCGCTCTAAAGGGAGAACGAACATGTATTATGAAGTAGTTATTCCGGCTGCGGGGCAGGGGAAACGAATGAAGGCCGGCCGTAATAAGCTTTTTATTGAGCTGAAAAGAATGCCGGTCATCATTCATACACTAAAGGTGTTTGACGCTCATGCGCAATGCAAACGCATGATCCTAGCGATCAATGAAGAGGAGCGTCAAGACTTTGAAAGGCTACTCAAGGTACACGCTTTTCAAACGCCTGTTTCACTTGTCACTGGCGGTGAAGAACGTCAGCAAAGTGTATACGAAGGATTAAAGGCTGTGAAAGATGCGGACATCGTGCTTGTTCATGATGGAGCAAGGCCTTTTATTAAGCATACACAGATTGACTTGCTCGTTAAAGCAGCGATTGAAAAAGGCTCCGCGGTTGTAGCGGTACCAGTGAAAGACACAATCAAACGCGTTCAAGAAGGCAAAGTGGAACAAACCATTGAACGTCAGAGCTTGTGGGCAGTCCAGACCCCACAAGCTTTTCGTCATTCTATTTTAAAAGAGGCGCATGAATATGCGGAGCGGACAGGCTTCCTTGGAACAGACGACGCCAGTCTTGTTGAACAATTACAAGGTGAGAATGTGTATATTGTCCAAGGAGACTATACCAATATTAAGCTGACAACACCGGATGATTTATTGGTTGCCAAGGCAATTATGGATGCGGAAAGAGGGTACTAGATCATGTTGAGAATAGGACAAGGCTTTGATGTACATCAATTAACAGAGGGAAGACCTCTGATTATCGGCGGGGTCACCATTCCTTATGAAAAGGGACTGCTAGGGCATTCAGACGCTGACGTACTGCTTCACACAGTGGCAGATGCATGCCTGGGTGCGATTGCTGAAGGAGATATCGGCAGACATTTCCCAGACACAGATCCTGAGTTTAAGGATGCAGATTCTTTTAAATTATTGCAGCATGTGTGGGCACTTGTGAAAGAAAAGGGCTACACACTTGTGAATATTGACTGCACAATCATGGCGCAAAAGCCAAAAATGGCACCTTATATTCAACCAATGTGTGAGAAAATTGCAGAAGCGCTTGAGGCAGATGTCACACAGGTGAATGTCAAAGCAACAACGACAGAGAAACTCGGATTTACAGGAAGAGGAGAAGGAATTGCCTCTCAGGCAACAGTGCTTCTTCAGAAAAAGTAAAATCCATTTTGATGAGAATAGGTTTTGATGATAAAATACGTTTATAAAAAATTGGTGTCAGACAACATGATGCAGATGAAAGGAAGTTAAACTCATGGGAAATGAAGTGCGTGTTCGTTATGCACCGAGTCCAACTGGTCATTTACATATTGGGAATGCTAGAACGGCTCTTTTCAACTATTTGTTCGCACGCAGCCAAGGCGGCAAATTTATTATTCGAATCGAGGATACGGACCAAAAGCGTAATGTAGAAGGCGGGGAGGAAAGCCAGCTTCGCCACCTGAAATGGCTCGGTATTGATTGGGATGAGAGCATTGATAAAGATGGCGGTTACGGTCCTTACAGACAATCAGAGCGTAATGATATTTACAAGAAATATTATGACGAACTGTTAGAGAAGGACTTGGCGTATAAGTGCTATTGTACGGCTGAAGAGCTAGAGGCAGAGCGTGAAGCACAAATCGCCCGCAGCGAAATGCCTCGATATTCTGGTAAATGCAGTCATTTATCAAAAGAAGAAGAGGACAAACTGATTGCTGAAGGAAGAGAGCCAAGTATCCGCTTCCGAGTGCCAAAAGGAGAAATCATCAAATTTGACGACATGGTCAAAGGCGATATTTCATTTGAAACAGACGGCATCGGTGACTTTGTTATTGTGAAGAAAGATGGCACGCCAACTTATAACTTTGCCGTAGCAGTGGATGATCATTTGATGAAAATGACTCACGTTCTTCGCGGAGAAGATCATATTTCAAATACCCCTAAACAAATCATGATTTTTAATGCATTTGGCTGGGATGTTCCGCTATTCGGACATATGACGCTGATTGTGAACGAAAACCGCAAGAAATTAAGTAAACGTGATGAATCAATTATTCAATTCATCGAGCAATATAAGAATTTAGGCTATTTACCTGAAGCCCTGTTTAACTTCATTGCATTACTTGGATGGTCTCCAGTAGGCGAAGAAGAACTGTTTACAAAAGAGCAATTCATCGACATTTTCGATGTAAACCGACTTTCTAAGTCACCAGCTCTATTCGATATGCATAAACTAAAATGGGTGAACAACCAATACGTGAAAGCACTTGATCTTGATCAGGTTGTGGCACTAACACTTCCACATCTTCAAAAAGCAGGCAAGGTAAGTGAGCAGCTGACTGAAGAAGAAAACACGTGGGTACGCAAACTTATTTCTCTGTATCACGAACAATTAAGCTACGGGGCAGAAATTGTTGAGTTAACAGAGTTGTTCTTTAAGGAGCAAATTGAGTATAATCAAGAGGCAAAGGAAGTTCTAGCAGAGGAGCAAGTACCAGAAGTGATGGAATCTTTTGCAGGTCAGCTTGAACAGCTTGAGTCTTTCACACCTGATGAAATCAAGGCTGCCATTAAAGCGGTACAAAAAGAAACAGGGCATAAAGGCAAGAAACTATTCATGCCGATTCGTGTGGCTGTCACAGGACAAACGCATGGCCCAGAACTTCCGCAAAGTATTGAATTACTAGGTAAAGAAACGGTATTAAACCGCATTAAACAAATATAAGGAAATCGTTGCGAGGGAGAAGTACAATGTACTCGTCCATCACAGAAAGAGTCTCCACCGGCTGAAAGAGACTTATGGGCAGACGTTGGAAATGCACCCTCAAGACCCTTGAGGAACACGTACGTTAGTATGCAAGGGCGGTACCCTCCGTTATGGGATTAAGTTGAGAAGGCTGAAAGATAAGTAGCTTTCTAAACAGAGTGGAACCGCGTTTTCAAAACGTCTCTGTCATTTGGCAGAGGCGTTTTTTATTTGTCCAAAAAAAGAGAGCAAGTCCTAAGAGAGATTCATGGGGAAGAACGGGGGGAGCATGTGTTTTTCAAAATGCTGAAAGAAGATATTGATACTGTGTTTGATCAAGATCCTGCTGCTAGAAGCTATATTGAAGTAGTGCTAACCTATTCAGGGCTTCATGCGATTTGGGCTCACCGTATTGCGCACGCATTTTATAAGCGGAAGCTGTATTTTATTGCGCGGATCATTTCTCAGGTCAGCCGTTTTTTCACAGGGGTGGAAATTCATCCGGCGGCAACCATTGGCAGGCGGTTCTTCATTGATCACGGCATGGGCGTCGTGATCGGGGAAACATGTGAAATTGGAGACAACGTCACTGTTTTCCAAGGCGTGACATTAGGGGGAACAGGGAAAGAAAAGGGAAAGCGGCATCCGACCATTTTAGACGATGCCCTCATTGCGACAGGTGCCAAGGTGCTTGGTTCCATTACAGTTGGAAAAGGAGCCAAGATTGGAGCGGGGTCGGTCGTGTTAAAGGACGTACCCGACCATTCCACCGTTGTCGGTATACCTGGGCGAGTCGTCGTTCAAAATGGAAAGAAAATCAATCGTGATCTCAATCATCAAGATTTGCCAGATCCAATTTCCGATCGTTTCAAAGAATTGGAACGAGAAATGGAAAAGCTAAAAGGTGAGCTGGCTTCATTGAGCAGAAAGGAAGAACAATCATGACAATCAATATTTATAATACATTGACACGTAAGAAGGAAGAATTTGTCCCGCTTGAGCCAGGAAAGGTCAAGATGTATGTGTGCGGACCAACCGTTTATAACTACATTCATATCGGGAATGCTAGACCTGCTATTGTTTATGACACTGTACGTAAGTATTTAGAATACAGCGGTTACGATGTGAACTTTGTATCAAACTTTACAGATGTGGATGATAAACTCATCAAAGCAGCCAACGAACTCGGAGAAGATGTGCCGACAATTGCTGACCGGTTTATCCAAGCCTACTTCGAAGACGTCAGTGCGCTCGGCTGCAAAAAAGCAGACCTTCACCCGCGAGTGACGGAAAATATGGATGATATCATTGCGTTTATTGCGACATTGATTGAAAAAGGCTACGCCTATGAAGCAGATGGTGACGTGTATTACAGCACACGCTCATTTGAAGGTTATGGAAAGCTTTCTCACCAATCAATTGATGAGCTGAAGACAGGTGCTCGTATTCGTGTAGGTGAAAAGAAACGAGATGCGCTGGACTTTGCTCTTTGGAAGGCTGCAAAGGATCAGGAAATCTCTTGGGATAGCCCGTGGGGCAAAGGACGCCCAGGCTGGCACATCGAATGCTCGGCAATGGTCAAAAAATATTTAGGTGATACGATCGACATTCATGCTGGCGGACAGGATTTAACATTCCCTCACCATGAGAATGAAATTGCCCAATCTGAGGCTTTGACAGGGAAGCCTTTTGCGAAGTATTGGATGCATAACGGGTATATTAATATCGATAATGAAAAAATGTCAAAATCACTTGGCAACTTTGTGCTGGTGCATGACATTGTGAAAGAACAAGATCCTGATGTGCTCCGCTTCTTTATGTTGTCGGTTCACTATCGTCACCCAATTAACTACTCAATGGATTTATTAGAAAGTACAAAGAGTGCGTTTAACCGACTCAAGACATCGTATGCGAATTTACATCATCGTCTAGAGAGCAGCACAAATATCACGGAAGACAATGCTGAATGGCTGGCAAAAATTGAAGAGCAGCGTGCGACATTTATTTCTGAAATGAACGATGACTTCAATACGGCAAATGCGATCTCTGTTTTATTCGAATTAGCGAAACAGGCGAATTATTATATGGAAAATGATCATACTTCGGAGGAAGTGATCAAGGCATTTATCGGCTTGTTCCAAGAAATTACGTCTGTTCTCGGCTTCTCATTAGAAGAAAAGCACACGCTTGACGAAGAGGTAGAAGCGTTAATTGAAAAACGCAATGAAGCTAGAAGAAATCGTGACTTTGCCCTATCTGATCAAATTCGTGATCAATTAAAGAACATGAATATTGTGTTGGAGGACACTCCTCAAGGTACTCGCTGGAAAAGAGGAGAATAGGCAATGTTGAATTTTGAAAAGCTGAAAGACGGTAAACAGCTGAACGGACTTGCGCTGGCTTATATAGGTGATGCCATTTTTGAAGTATATGTGAGGCATCACCTCCTCCAAACGGGGGCGACAAAACCAAATGAGCTGCACAAACGAGCAAGCAAAATTGTTTCAGCTAAATCACAGGCTGCTATTTTATTTACGCTTCAGCAGCAAGGCTTTTTCACTGAAGCAGAAGAAGCGGTGCTGAAAAGAGGAAGAAACGCAAAATCAGGCACAGTGCCTAAAAACACAGACGTTCAAACGTATCGTTATAGTACAGCGTTTGAAGCGCTTATGGGTTATTTATTTATCGAAAAGCAGGACGAACGCTTAGAAGAGCTGATTGGTCAGGCGATTGAAATCGGAACGTCAGGGAGGAAGACAAATGAGTCAGCAACATGATTATGTCATTGGGAAAAATGCAGTGATTGAGACACTGAAGTCAGATCGGGAGTTATACAAGCTCTGGATGGCAGAAAACACTGTAAAAGGACAAGCCCAGCAGGTCATTGAACTCGCTAAAAAGCAAAATATCACCATTCAGTATGTTCCGAGGAAAAAGCTTGATCAAATGGTTACAGGTCAGCACCAGGGAATCGTTGCACAAGTAGCAGCATATGAATATGCAGAATTAGATGATCTGTATCAAATCGCTGAAAAGCGGAATGAACAGCCTTTCTTTCTGATTTTAGATGAAATTGAAGACCCGCATAATTTAGGATCTATTATGCGTACGGCAGATGCTGTAGGTGCACACGGGATTGTCATTCCGAAAAGGAGAGCGGTCGGTCTAACAACAACAGTTGCTAAGGCATCCACTGGAGCAATTGAGCATATTCCTGTTGCAAAAGTGACCAATCTTTCAAGAGCCCTTGATGAAATGAAAGAAAGAGGAATCTGGGTTGCGGGAACAGATGCGTCTGCTAAACAGGATTACAGACAATTTGATGGTACAATGCCGCTGGCTCTTGTGATTGGCAGTGAAGGAAAAGGAATTGGCCGATTGATTAAGGAAAAGTGTGATTTTCTGATTAAACTGCCTATGGCCGGGAAGGTTACTTCGTTAAACGCATCAGTTGCGGCTGGTCTATTGATGTATGAAGTGTATCGAAAACGTTATCCGTTAGGAGAATAGAGATGGATATCCTCTTAGTCGATGGATACAACATGATAGGTGCATGGCCTCAGCTGCAGCACTTAAAGGAAAACAGCTTTGAAGAAGCCAGAGACGTGCTGATTCAACATTTAGCAGAATATCAAGCATACACAGGGTATCGAGTCATTGTCGTATTCGATGCCCATATGGTCAAAGGAATTGAAAAGAAGCGGACTAACCACCGAGTAGAGGTCATCTTTACAAGAGAGAATGAAACGGCGGATGAGCGGATTGAAAAGCTGGCGCAGGATTTGAATAATATCCGGACGCAAATTCATGTGGCAACCTCAGATTTTACGGAACAATGGGCTATTTTTGGACAAGGAGCTCTTCGGAAGTCGGCTCGTGAGCTTTTAAGAGAGATTGAAGTGATAGAACGAAAGATTGAAACGAGGGTCAAAAAGATTACTTCTGATAAACCAGCATCTAAGATTGAATTGTCAGAAGATGTATTGAAAACGTTTGAAAAATGGCGGCGCGGGAATCTGGAATAGCTTGACGATATTTCAACCATTAATGTATAATATTTCTATCTAGGTGCGGTCGGGGGGATCGAAGTGAATCTAAACAACAGCAAGGGTAAGTCCATCAGAGAGCAATTTTGCCAGTTGGAAGATGAACAAGTCATTGAAAGGGTTCATGTCGGAGATAGTGATGCGCTAGATTATTTAATAACGAAATACCGCAATTTTGTACGTGCGAAAGCAAGATCTTATTTCTTGATAGGAGCGGATCGAGAGGACATTGTCCAAGAGGGAATGATCGGACTTTATAAGTCTATCCGCGATTTCAGAGAGGACAAGCTTACTTCATTTAAGGCTTTTGCAGAATTATGTATTACCCGCCAAATTATCACCGCAATTAAAACAGCTACTCGCCAAAAACATATCCCGTTAAATTCCTATGTATCATTAGACAAGCCGATCTACGATGAAGAATCGGACAGAACATTATTGGATGTCATTTCCGGCGCTAAAGCGCTTAACCCAGAAGACTTAATCATTAGCAAAGAAGAATTTGATGATATCGAAATGAAGATGGGTGAACTGCTAAGCGAGCTGGAAAGAAAGGTACTTGTGCTTTATCTTGATGGCAGATCCTATCAAGAGATTTCTGAAGATTTAAATCGTCATGTGAAATCAATTGATAACGCACTCCAAAGAGTAAAGAGAAAATTAGAGAAATATTTAGAGCTTCGCGAGATTAGTCTCTAATCAAACCTATATTGACAGCTTTTTCGACACTGTGATAAGGTACTAATGAAATGATGTCGAGAAAATAGGTGTAAATATGAGGAAAAAGATTACTCTAGCCTGTAAAGACTGCGGAAGCCGCAATTATACGACAATGAAAAGTGTTGCTTCAGCAGCTGAAAGATTAGAAGTTAAGAAATATTGCAAGACTTGTAATTCACATAAAACACATTTAGAAACGAAGTAAGATTTGCGTTCTTTAATCTGTGGAGGTCTTTTACATGCGTATTATCAGTTTCTTAAAAAGTGTCGGAAAAGAAATGAAAAAGGTCAGCTGGCCAAAGAAGAACGAAATGGTCCGCTACACAATCACTGTTATTTTAACAGTCGTGTTCTTTGCCATCTTTTTCTCTTTTCTTGATATAGGAATCTCACAATTAATCGAATTAATTCATTAATACTTGAATAATGGTCTGCTGAACGTGCTATAATAGATCATAATATGACTTGCCAAAAAACCCGTTTTACGGGTTTTTTCAATTGCTTGAAAATATTTACCGGTACTCGAGATTCGTCAAATAGACATTATGAAATGTGGGGAGGGAAGGACTAAATAGTCCTGAACGAAAATGGAAAAGAATTGGTATGTTGTGCATACGTACTCTGGCTATGAAAACAAAGTAAAAGCGAACTTGGAAAAGCGTGTTGAATCAATGGGCATGCAGGATAAAATCTTCCGCGTCGTCGTACCAGAAGAAGAAGAAACCGATATTAAAAATGGTAAGAAAAAAGTCGTCAAAAAGAAAGTGTTCCCTGGCTATGTCCTAGTGGAAATCGTGATGACTGACGACTCTTGGTATGTCGTTCGTAATACACCGGGTGTCACTGGATTCGTTGGATCAGCTGGATCAGGATCAAAGCCGACTGCGCTGCTGCCAGGCGAAGCCGAAACCATTCTGAAGAGAATGGGTCTTGAAGAACGCAAAACAGAAATCGACTTTGAACTGAAAGAAACAGTTAAGGTCATCGATGGACCATTTGCTAACTTCACTGGCTCCATTGAAGAAATTGACTACGATAAAAGCAAAGTCAAAGTATTCGTTAATATGTTTGGTAGAGAAACACCTGTTGAACTTGAGTTCACGCAGATCGATAAATTGTAATTTAAAAGAGCTTGAAATGAGTGTATAGAAGTGGTAATATAGCAAAGGTACGTCTTGAGTTCACTCAAGATCGCTAGCTAGTTATTTCGTCATTCATATAAAGAATGAAGTTGTTGAGTGGGAGGGGGATTCCCCTATTACCACATCACGGACTTTAAGGAGGTGTGTCTCGTGGCTAAAAAAGTAGTTAAAGTTGTTAAATTGCAAATTCCTGCTGGAAAAGCTAACCCAGCTCCACCAGTTGGACCTGCACTAGGTCAAGCCGGTGTTAATATCATGGGATTCTGTAAGGAGTTTAACGCTCGTACAGCTGACCAAGCTGGTCTTATCATTCCTGTTGAAATTTCGGTTTTTGAAGACCGTTCATTTACATTTATTACTAAAACTCCACCTGCTGCAGTTTTACTTAAAAAAGCAGCTGGTATTGAGTCTGGTTCTGGTGAACCTAACCGTAATAAAGTGGCAACTGTTAAGCGTGATAAAGTACGCGAAATCGCGGAAACAAAAATGCCTGACTTAAACGCTGCTAGCGTTGAATCAGCTATGCGCATGGTTGAAGGTACTGCACGCAGTATGGGTATTGTCATCGAAGATTAATTTTTTGTCTTGTTGGGTTGCGAGTTTGGTTTTGACAAGTTCGCAACCCTTATTCGTGGGAGGTTATTCCGCTAAAACCACATAAGGAGGATTTTTATAATGGCTAAAAAAGGTAAAAAGTATGTAGAAGCTGCTAAGCTGATAGATCGTACGAAAGCGTATGATGTAGCTGAAGCTGTTTCTCTTACAAAAAAAGCAAATACAGCTAAATTTGATGCGACTGTAGAAGTTGCTTTTCGTTTGGGCGTAGACCCTCGTAAAAACGATCAACAAATCCGCGGTGCAGTTGTACTTCCTAACGGAACTGGTAAAACTCAACGCGTTCTTGTGTTCGCTAAAGGCGAAAAAGCAAAAGAAGCAGAAGCTGCTGGAGCAGACTACGTTGGAGATTCTGATTACATCACTAAAATCCAACAAGGCTGGTTCGAATTCGATGTAATCGTTGCGACACCTGACATGATGGGTGAAGTTGGTAAGATCGGTCGTGTACTTGGACCAAAAGGTCTTATGCCAAACCCTAAAACAGGAACTGTAACGTTCGAAGTTGAAAAGGCAATCAATGAAATCAAAGCTGGTAAAGTAGAATACCGCGTTGATAAAGCTGGTAACATCCACGCGCCAATCGGAAAGGTTTCTTTCGAGGACGAAAAGCTTGTTGAGAACTTTGCAACAATCTATGACACAATCCTTAAAGCAAAACCTGCAGCGGCTAAAGGTGTATACGTGAAAAACGTTTCTGTTACATCTACTATGGGCCCTGGCGTGAAAGTGGATCCATCTTCTTTCTCTGCAAAATAATTCTTGACTTATGACAACCATTTTGATAATATCAAAATGTTGTAAAATAGAATAATGTCCATTTATACCGTAGACAGCAGGGGCCTTATGGCTTAAATAACCCGCCGAGGTGTATATGTCACAGTCTTACGTTAACGTATGCTTGTATATACAGCCTCCATGTCTTAATGGAGGCTTTTTATATGGAGAACCGTTCGTTAGGAACGTGATGGCCTGATCGGTATAAGTGTTACACAAAGAATGTACAGGAGGTGTAACCATGAGCAATGCAATCGATACTAAAAAAGTTGTCGTTGATGAAATTACTTCTAAATTTAAAGATAGTATGTCTACTGTCATTGTAGATTACCGCGGTCTTTCAGTTTCTGAAGTGACTGAACTTCGTAAACAGCTTCGTGAAGCTGGCGTAGAATTCAAAGTTTACAAAAACACTTTGACTCGCCGTGCAGTTGAACAAGTTGAACTAACGGGTTTAAACGATTTCTTAACAGGTCCAAACGCTATCGCATTCAGTAACGAAGATGTTATCGCACCTGCGAAAATCATCAACGAATTTGCGAAAAGCCACGAAGCTTTAGAAATCAAAGCTGGTGTCATCGAAGGAAACGTAGCGACTGTAGAAGAAGTGAAGGCTCTTGCGGAACTTCCGTCTCGCGAAGGCTTACTTTCTATGTTGCTTAGCGTTCTTCAAGCTCCAGTTCGTAACCTTGCTCTTGCTACTAAAGCAGTTGCAGATCAAAAAGAAGAACAAGGCGCTTAATGCGTACTTTACGTTTACGTAAAAAAACTTAAAATGGAGGAATTACAAATGGCTTTAAATATCGAAGAAATCATTGCTTCAGTTAAAGAAGCAACTGTACTTGAGTTAAACGACTTAGTAAAAGCAATCGAAGAAGAATTTGGCGTAACTGCTGCTGCTCCTGTAGCTGTAGCTGCTGGTGGCGGTGCTGCTGCTGAAGAAAAAACTGATTTTGATCTAGTACTTGCTGGTGCTGGAGACCAAAAAATTAAAGTTATCAAAGTGGTTCGTGAAATCACTGGTCTTGGCTTGAAAGAAGCTAAAGAACTTGTTGACAACACTCCAAAACCACTTAAAGAAGGTATTGCTAAAGAAGAAGCTGAAGAACTTAAAGCTAAGCTTGAAGAAGTTGGCGCTTCTGTAGAAGTTAAGTAATCTTCGCCTATCCTTTTGGGAAAGCTCGCTTTTACTGGCGGGCTTTTTCTTTTCTAATCTCCTGAAACGATTGAATCCAGAGGAGGTCCATTCACCATGAGTGACCACTATTATACGGAAAAGCCATCAGTAAAAAGCAATAAACAGACATGGGACTTCACCTTGAGAAACCGTACCTTTACTTTTACAAGTGACAGTGGAGTGTTTTCTAAGAAAGAAGTCGACTTTGGTTCAAGGCTTTTAATTGAAGCTTTCGAAGAACCTGATTTGGATGGCGATGTCTTAGATGTCGGTTGCGGTTATGGACCGATTGGCTTATCGTTAGCAAACGAAATGACTAGCCGTACCATTCATATGATTGATGTGAACGAAAGAGCAGTCGAACTTTCAAAGGAAAACGCTAAACATAATCGCATTGATAATGTTCGCATCTATCAAAGTGATTTGTTCTCGAATGTTCATTCCTCAGCTGCTTTTGCCTCTATACTGACCAATCCCCCAATACGGGCAGGGAAGAAAGTTGTACATGCGATCTTTGAAAAAAGTGCTGATCATTTATTGCCGGAAGGTGAGTTGTGGGTGGTTATTCAGAAAAAGCAAGGTGGACCATCTGCGATTGAAAAATTAGAGCAGCTCTTTGGAGAAGTCGAGGTTGTGTTGAAAAAAAAGGGCTACTATATAATCAAAGCTAAAAAAGTTTGACGCAGTTTCCTAGCTGTGTTAACATTATAAAATGCCAATGTGTATATTTTGCTTGATAGGCTTAAAAAACAACTATTTTGTATAAATTATGCATACTTGGGAAAACTAATAAAATCGGTATTTGTTTTTGGATGTGGTTTTCTTATTTTAGAAACCCTTTTTTCTTTTGTCTTGTAAAAGTATTTCTTTACTGACATTTGAAAGACAGAAATACTTTTTACACATATAATACGCATGATTTGAGGGGTGAATCAGTTGACAGGTCAACTAGTTCAGTATGGACGACACCGCCAGCGCAGAAGCTACGCACGCATAAGCGAAGTGTTAGAATTACCAAATCTCATTGAAATTCAAACCTCTTCTTATCAGTGGTTTCTTGATGAGGGTCTTAGAGAGATGTTTCAAGATATATCCCCAATTGAGGATTTTACTGGTAACCTTTCTCTTGAATTCATTGATTACAGCCTAGGGGATCCTAAGTATCCTGTAGCAGAATCAAAAGAACGTGATGTAACTTACTCTGCTCCACTAAGAGTAAAAGTTCGTTTAATTAACAAAGAAACTGGAGAAGTAAAAGACCAAGATGTGTTTATGGGTGATTTCCCAATCATGACAGACACAGGTACTTTTATCATTAATGGTGCGGAACGTGTAATCGTTTCTCAGTTAGTGCGTTCTCCAAGTGTATATTTCAGTGGTAAAGTAGACAAAAACGGTAAAAAAGGTTTTACTGCGACTGTCATTCCAAACCGTGGCGCATGGTTAGAATACGAAACTGATGCGAAGGATGTAGTCTATGTACGCATCGATCGCACACGTAAGTTGCCGGTTACGGTTCTTTTGCGTGCTCTCGGCTTCAGCTCTGATCAAGAGATTCTTGACCTCATTGGCGAGAATGAATACTTACGCAACACACTGGAAAAAGACAATACAGAGAATGCCGATAAAGCACTTCTCGAAATCTACGAGCGCCTCCGTCCTGGAGAGCCGCCAACTGTTGAAAATGCGAAAAGCTTGCTAGACTCTCGCTTCTTCGATCCGAAGAGATATGACCTAGCAAATGTTGGACGCTACAAGATTAATAAGAAGCTTCATATTAAAAATAGACTGTTCAATCAAAAATTGGCTGAAACGCTAGTTGATCCTGAAACAGGTGAAATTCTAGCAGAAAAAGGTCAAATTTTAGACAGAAGAGTTCTTGATAAAGTTCTTCCATACTTAGAAAACGGCATCGGATTTAGAAAGCTTTATCCTAATGGTGGCGTAGTAGAAGATGAAGTAGAACTTCAATCTATTAAGATTTATGCACCGACTGATCAAGAAGGCGAGCAAGTGATCAACGTGATTGGAAATGCATATGTAGAGGAAGCTGTGAAAAACATCACGCCTTCTGACATCATTGCATCAATCAGTTACTTCTTCAACCTTCTTCATGGTGTAGGTGACACAGATGATATCGACCACCTTGGTAACCGTCGTCTGCGTTCTGTAGGTGAACTTCTGCAAAACCAATTCCGTATTGGTTTAAGCAGAATGGAGCGTGTTGTTCGTGAAAGAATGTCGATTCAAGACACAAACACGATCACACCTCAGCAGCTGATCAACATTCGTCCTGTGATCGCTTCTATCAAAGAGTTCTTTGGTAGCTCTCAGCTTTCTCAGTTCATGGATCAAACAAACCCGCTTGCTGAATTGACGCACAAACGTCGTCTGTCAGCGCTTGGACCGGGTGGTTTGACACGTGAGCGTGCAGGAATGGAAGTTCGTGACGTTCACTACTCTCACTATGGACGTATGTGTCCGATCGAAACACCAGAGGGTCCAAACATTGGTTTGATCAACTCTCTATCTTCATTTGCAAAAGTGAATCGCTTCGGATTTATCGAAACACCTTACCGCCGGGTTGATCCTGAGACTGGTAAAGTAACACCGAGAATCGATTACTTAACTGCTGATGAAGAGGATAACTACGTAGTAGCACAAGCGAACGCTCAGTTAGCTGATGATGGTTCGTTTATCGATGATAATATCATTGCTCGTTTCAGAGGGGAAAACACCGTTGTTCCTCGAAACCGCGTTGACTACATGGACGTTTCGCCAAAGCAGGTTGTTTCTGCAGCGACAGCATGTATCCCATTCTTAGAAAACGATGACTCTAACCGTGCTCTAATGGGAGCGAACATGCAGCGTCAGGCTGTGCCTTTGATGCAGCCAGAATCACCGATTGTTGGTACAGGTATGGAGTACGTATCAGGTAAAGACTCTGGTGCTGCTGTCATCTGCCGCTACCCAGGTGTTGTAGAACGTGTAGAAGCAAAAAATATTTGGGTTCGCCGTTATGAAGACGTTGACGGACAACAAGTCAAAGGAAACCTTGACAAATACAGCCTGCTGAAATTTGTCCGCTCTAACCAAGGGACTTGCTACAACCAGCGTCCTATCGTAAGTGTTGGAGATGAAGTCGTTAAAGGGGAAATCCTTGCAGACGGTCCTTCTATGGAAAAAGGTGAATTGGCTCTAGGACGTAACGTCATGGTCGGCTTCATGACTTGGGACGGTTACAACTACGAGGATGCGATCATCATGAGTGAGCGCCTTGTAAAAGATGACGTCTACACGTCTATTCATATTGAAGAATATGAATCAGAAGCTCGTGATACAAAGCTTGGACCTGAAGAAATCACTCGTGATATTCCAAACGTTGGGGAAGATGCTTTACGCAACCTTGACGAGCGCGGAATTATCCGTATTGGTGCAGAAGTAAAAGACGGAGACCTTCTTGTAGGTAAAGTAACGCCTAAAGGTGTAACTGAACTAACAGCTGAAGAACGTCTATTACATGCAATCTTCGGTGAAAAGGCTCGTGAAGTTCGTGATACGTCACTACGTGTTCCACACGGCGGCGGCGGAATTATCCACGATGTAAAAGTCTTCAACCGTGAAGATGGAGATGAATTACCTCCAGGTGTAAACCAATTAGTCCGCGTATACATCGTTCAGAAGCGTAAGATTTCTGAAGGTGACAAAATGGCCGGACGACATGGTAACAAAGGGGTTATCTCTAAAATCCTTCCAGAAGAAGATATGCCTTATCTTCCAGACGGAACACCGATCGATATCATGTTGAACCCTCTAGGGGTACCATCTCGTATGAACATCGGTCAGGTACTTGAGCTTCATATGGGTATGGCTGCACGTTACCTCGGCATCCACATTGCGTCACCAGTATTTGATGGTGCGCGCGAGGAAGATGTTTGGGAAACGCTTGAAGAAGCAGGTATGTCCCGTGATGCGAAAACAGTCCTTTATGACGGTCGAACTGGTGAACCATTCGACAACCGTGTATCTGTCGGAATCATGTACATGATCAAACTGGCTCACATGGTTGACGATAAACTTCACGCTCGTTCAACTGGACCATACTCACTTGTTACGCAGCAGCCACTTGGCGGTAAAGCACAGTTTGGTGGTCAGCGTTTCGGAGAGATGGAAGTATGGGCACTTGAAGCTTACGGTGCAGCATATACACTTCAAGAGATCTTAACAGTTAAATCGGATGACGTTGTGGGGCGTGTGAAAACATACGAAGCCATCGTCAAAGGGGATAACGTACCTGAACCAGGTGTCCCTGAATCATTCAAAGTGTTAATCAAAGAACTTCAAAGTTTAGGTATGGATGTGAAAATCCTATCTGGCGATGAAGAAGAGATAGAAATGAGAGATTTAGAAGACGATGAGGAAACGAAGAAAGCAGACGGATTAGCGTTATCTAATGACGAAGAAGCTGCAGACCTCGCACCTGTCGATCTTGAACGTGACGCAGTCACAAAAGAATAGCAGAAACGATTAGAGCAAGTGACTAGGGTATAACCCGAAGATTAAAAGGGAGGTAGGCCCCTTGCTAGATGTGAACAATTTTGAGTATATGAACATCGGTCTCGCATCACCTGATAAAATCCGTTCTTGGTCTTTTGGTGAAGTGAAAAAGCCTGAAACGATTAACTATCGTACACTGAAACCTGAAAAAGATGGTCTCTTTTGTGAACGTATCTTCGGACCGCAAAAAGACTGGGAATGTCATTGTGGGAAGTATAAACGCGTTCGGTATAAGGGTGTTGTATGTGACCGTTGTGGTGTAGAAGTAACACGGGCAAAAGTCCGTCGTGAGAGAATGGGGCATATCGAACTGGCTGCCCCAGTTTCCCACATTTGGTATTTCAAAGGTATCCCAAGCCGTATGGGTCTTGTTCTTGATATGTCACCACGTGCGTTAGAAGAAGTGATTTACTTCGCTTCTTACGTCGTGACAGATCCGGGCAATACACCGCTTGAGAAGAAACAACTTCTTTCTGAGAAAGAATTCCGTGCTTATTTAGATAAATACGGTAATACATTCCAAGCGGCTATGGGTGCAGAAGCAATCAACAAACTTCTTCAAGATATCGATCTTGTAAAAGAAGTGGATACACTGAAAGAAGAGCTGAAAACTGCTCAAGGACAGCGCCGTACACGTGCGATCAAACGTCTTGAAGTGTTAGAAGCCTTCCGTAACTCAGGAAACAAACCATCTTGGATGATTCTTGATGTACTTCCGGTTATTCCGCCAGAATTACGTCCAATGGTTCAGCTTGATGGTGGACGTTTTGCTACTTCTGACTTGAACGACCTTTATCGTCGTGTCATCAACCGTAACAATCGTCTGAAGCGTTTATTAGATCTTGGCGCGCCAAGCATCATCGTTCAGAACGAGAAGCGTATGCTTCAAGAAGCTGTCGATGCCTTGATTGATAATGGACGTAGAGGCCGACCAGTAACAGGACCAGGAAATCGACCATTGAAATCTCTTTCTCACATGCTGAAAGGGAAACAAGGACGTTTCCGTCAAAACTTGCTTGGTAAACGTGTTGACTATTCTGGACGTTCCGTTATCGTCGTAGGACCACATTTGAAAATGTATCAGTGTGGACTTCCTAAAGAAATGGCTCTTGAATTATTCAAACCATTCGTGATGAAGGAGCTTGTTGAAAAAGGATTAGCTCACAATATCAAGAGTGCGAAGCGTAAAATTGAGCGCGTGCAGCCGGAAGTATGGGATGTTTTAGAATCAGTTATTCGTGAGCATCCAGTCTTACTAAACCGTGCACCGACTCTTCACAGACTTGGTATTCAAGCGTTTGAACCTACACTTGTGGAAGGACGCGCAATTCGTCTGCATCCACTTGTATGTACAGCCTACAACGCTGACTTTGACGGTGACCAAATGGCGGTTCACGTACCATTGTCTGCTGAAGCTCAAGCTGAAGCTCGTATCTTAATGCTTGCTGCTCAAAACATTTTGAACCCGAAAGATGGAAAACCAGTTGTTACGCCATCTCAGGATATGGTGCTTGGTAACTACTACCTTACACTTGAGCGCAAAGGTGCTATCGGAGAAGGTATGGTCTTCAAAGATACTGACGAAGCCCTTCTAGCTTATCAAAATGGTTATGTGCATCTTCATACACGTGTAGCTGTTGCAGCTAGCTCGTTGAAGAATGTGACATTCACTGATGAACAGCGTTCTAAATTGTTGATTACAACAGTTGGAAAACTGATCTTTAACGAAATCTTACCGGAATCATTCCCATACATGAATGAGCCGACAAAGAGCAATATTGAAGAAAAAACGCCTGATCGTTTCTTCCTTGAAAAAGGTGAGGATGTAAAAGCTGCGATCGAGAAACAAGAAATCAATGCGCCGTTCAAAAAAGGTATTTTAGGTAAAATCATTGCAGAAATCTTTAAGAGATTCCATATCACTGAGACATCTAAAATGCTTGACCGCATGAAAAATCTTGGTTTCAGATACTCTACTAAAGCCGGTATTACGGTTGGTGTGTCTGATATCGTCGTATTAGATGATAAGCAGCAAATTCTTGAAGAAGCACAAGCAAAAGTAGATAACGTCATGAAGCAATTCAGACGTGGTTTGATTACTGAAGAAGAGCGTTATGAGAGAGTTATTTCAATCTGGAGTTCTTCTAAAGATGTGATCCAAGGTAAACTGATGAAGTCCCTTGATGAAGTCAACCCAATCTACATGATGAGTGACTCTGGAGCGCGTGGTAACGCATCTAACTTCACTCAGCTGGCTGGTATGCGTGGTCTGATGGCCAACCCGGCTGGACGTATCATTGAACTTCCGATTAAATCTAGTTTCCGTGAAGGTTTAACCGTATTGGAATACTTTATTTCCACTCACGGTGCGCGTAAAGGTCTTGCCGATACAGCCCTTAAAACAGCTGACTCAGGTTACCTCACGCGTCGTCTCGTTGACGTTGCACAGGATGTCATTATCCGTGAAACAGATTGCGGTACAGACCGTGGAATCTTGGCGAAGTCTATTAAAGAAGGAAATGAAATTATTGAGAAACTTGAAGAACGTCTGATTGGACGTTTTGCAAGAAAACCAATTGTTCATCCTGAAACAGGCGAAGTCATTGTAGCCGAAAACGAACTAATTGATGAAGATAAAGCACTTGAAGTAGTTGAAGCAGGAATTGAGGAAGTATGGATCCGTTCTGCATTTACATGTAACACGCCTCATGGTGTATGTAAACGATGCTACGGCCGTAACCTTGCAACTGGTACTGACGTTGAAGTCGGTGAAGCAGTTGGAATCATCGCTGCACAATCAATCGGTGAGCCAGGAACACAGCTTACAATGCGTACGTTCCACACCGGTGGGGTAGCAGGAGACGATATCACTCAAGGTCTACCTCGTATCCAAGAGCTATTTGAAGCGCGTAATCCGAAAGGGCAAGCGACAATTTCTGAAATTGATGGTGTCGTTGCTGAAATTAACGATGTTCGTGACAAGCAGCAGGAAATTGTGGTTCAAGGCGAAGTTGAAACTCGCTCATACACAGCTCCTTACAATGCACGTCTGAAAGTTGTTGAAGGTGACACAGTTACTCGTGGTCAAGTACTTACAGAAGGTTCGATCGATCCGAAAGAACTTCTTAAAGTGACTGACATGACAGCTGTTCAAGAATATCTGCTTCATGAAGTACAAAAAGTATACCGTATGCAAGGGGTAGAAATCGGAGATAAGCACGTAGAGGTAATGGTTCGCCAAATGCTTCGTAAAGTGCGTGTCGCTGATGCAGGGGATACAGACGTATTACCAGGCACACTTCTTGATGTACATCAATTCACTGAAGCGAACAAAAAAGTACTATTCGAAGGCAAACGTCCTGCAACAGGCCGTCCAGTTCTTCTTGGTATTACAAAAGCTTCGCTTGAAACAGACTCATTCTTGTCTGCAGCATCCTTCCAAGAAACGACTCGTGTCCTTACAGATGCGGCGATCAAAGGAAAACGTGATGAACTGCTTGGCTTGAAAGAGAATGTGATCATTGGTAAACTTGTTCCTGCTGGAACGGGAATGCCAAACTACCGTAAAGTTAAGCCGGTATCGCAAGTGCAGCCGTCTGACGATATGGTTCCTGTAGAGTAATCTTTCTCGTGAGATTCCTATAAAATCATCAAAAATGGTGAAGGATGTCAAGATAATCTGTCATACGATATTGACATCCTTCTGCCATGATGATAATATAACCAAGGTGCTCAAAATAAAACCTGTTACTTTGGAGGATATTCGATGTCTTATGATAAAGTATCACAGGCTCAATCCATTATTATTGGTACGAAGCAAACAGTAAAAGCTCTAAAACGAGATTCAGTAAAGGAAGTCGTCGTAGCGAAAGATGCTGATCCTGCTTTAACTGCTAGTGTATTGAAACTAGCGCAAGAGAAGGGTGTAGACATTTTAGTGGTAGATTCCATGAAAAAGCTCGGCAAGGCCTGCGGAATTGAAGTTGGGGCAGCAGCTGTTGCCATTATGTTATAACGTACTTGTTTTGTTTTTGCATGCTTAAAATGCAAAAGCATTGTTTTTTGCCTTTTGATGAACCACCTGGGTATGTGGGTTATAAAAAAAGTAATGAAGGGAGGAATAACAACATGCCTACAATTAATCAGCTAGTACGCAAAGGACGCGTGAGTAAAGTTGAAAACTCAAAGTCTCCTGCACTTAACAAAGGATACAACAGTTTCAAAAAAGAGCACACTAACGTAACATCTCCACAGAAGCGCGGGGTTTGTACTCGTGTCGGTACAATGACACCGAAAAAACCAAACTCAGCACTACGTAAATATGCTCGTGTACGTTTGTCTAACCTGATTGAAGTAACAGCTTACATTCCTGGTATCGGACATAACCTACAAGAGCACAGTGTAGTACTTATCCGTGGCGGACGTGTAAAAGACTTACCGGGTGTACGTTACCACATCGTTCGTGGTGCGCTTGATACTGCCGGAGTTGACGGTCGTATGCAAGGACGTTCTAAATACGGAACAAAACGCCCTAAACAAAGCAAATAATACAAACAAACATAAGGGTTTTTAGAAGTTGATATCAGATCAGTGGAGTCAGGAAGCTGACAATGATATTGAGATGAGAGACAGATAGAAATCCTTTTAAAAGAGAAGGGAGGCTATTCAGATGCCACGTAAAGGTCCTGTAGCAAAAAGAGACGTATTGCCAGATCCAATTTACAATTCTAAACTTGTATCTCGTTTGATCAACAAAATGATGATCGACGGTAAAAGAGGAAAAGCACAAACAATTCTCTACAAGTCATTTGATATCATCAAAGAACGTACTGGTAATGAAGCGATGGAGGTTTTCGAACAAGCCTTGAAAAACATCATGCCAGTTCTTGAAGTTAAAGCACGTCGTGTAGGTGGAGCTAACTACCAAGTTCCTGTAGAAGTTCGCCCAGACCGTCGTACTACTTTAGGTCTTCGCTGGTTAGTAAACTACGCTCGTCTTCGTGGAGAAAAAACGATGGAAGAGCGTCTTGCTAACGAAATCCTTGACGCAGCTAACAACACTGGTGCTGCTGTTAAGAAACGTGAAGATACACACAAAATGGCAGAAGCGAACAAAGCATTCGCTCACTACCGCTGGTAGGATTTATACCAAACTAAAAAAACTATTCCCTAATGAGGAAGGAGAAATTACCCAATGGCAAGAGAGTTCTCCTTAGACAAAACTCGTAATATTGGTATCATGGCTCACATCGATGCCGGTAAAACGACAACGACTGAGCGTATCTTATACTACACTGGTCGTATCCATAAAATTGGTGAAACTCACGAAGGAGCTTCACAAATGGACTGGATGGAGCAGGAGCAAGAACGTGGTATTACAATCACTTCTGCTGCTACTACAGCACAATGGAAAGGTTACCGTGTAAACATCATCGATACACCAGGACACGTAGACTTCACTGTTGAAGTTGAACGCTCTTTACGTGTACTTGATGGTGCGGTTGCTGTTCTTGATGCACAATCAGGTGTAGAGCCACAAACTGAAACAGTTTGGCGCCAAGCAACAACTTACGGAGTACCTCGTATCGTATTCGTTAACAAAATGGATAAAACCGGTGCGGACTTCCTTTACTCTGTAAGCACATTAAGAGATCGTCTTCAAGCGAACGCTCATGCAATTCAATTGCCGATCGGCGCTGAAGATCAATTCGAAGGAATCATCGACCTTGTAGAAAACGTAGCATACTTCTACGAAGATGACCTTGGAACTCGCTCTGATGCTAAAGAAATCCCTGCTGAGTATAAAGACAAAGCTGAAGAGCTTCGCAACAGCCTAATTGAAGCTGTCGCTGAGCTTGATGAAGAGCTTATGGAAAAATACCTTGAGGGTGAAGAAATCACAATTCCTGAATTGAAAGCTGCAATCCGTAAAGGAACATTGAATGTTGAATTCTACCCAGTTCTTGTTGGATCTGCTTTCAAAAACAAAGGTGTTCAGCTTGTACTTGACGCTGTGCTTGACTACCTTCCTGCACCAACTGATGTTGCTGCAATCAAAGGTATCCTGCCAGATTCAAATGAAGAGGTTGTTCGTGAGTCTACTGATGACGCACCATTCGCAGCTCTTGCATTTAAAGTTATGACTGACCCTTATGTTGGGAAACTAACTTTCTTCCGCGTGTACTCTGGAACACTTGATTCTGGTTCATACGTGAAGAACTCTTCTAAGAACAAGCGTGAACGTGTTGGACGTATCCTTCAAATGCACGCAAACAGCCGTGAAGAAATCTCTACTGTATATGCAGGGGATATCGCAGCAGCTGTAGGTCTTAAAGATACATCTACTGGTGACACTCTTTGTGACGAGAAAAATCTTGTTATCCTTGAGTCTATGGAATTCCCAGAGCCAGTTATCGATGTAGCTATCGAGCCTAAATCTAAGGCTGACCAAGATAAAATGAGTATCGCTTTAGCTAAACTAGCTGAAGAGGATCCAACATTCCGTACACAAACAAACCCTGAAACTGGTCAAACGATCATCTCTGGTATGGGTGAGCTTCACCTTGATATCATTGTTGACCGTATGAAGCGTGAGTTCAAGGTTGAAGCTAACGTAGGTGCGCCTCAAGTTGCGTACCGTGAAACATTCCGTTCTGGTGCAAAAGTTGAAGGTAAATTCGTACGTCAGTCTGGTGGACGCGGTCAGTTCGGACACGTTTGGATCGAATTCGAACCAAACGAAGAAGGCGCAGGATTCGAATTTGAAAATGCAATCGTCGGTGGGGTTGTTCCACGTGAATACATCCCAGCAATTCAAGCAGGTCTTGAAGATTCACTTGAAAATGGTGTATTAGCTGGATTCCCATTAATCGACATCAAAGCAAAATTATTTGATGGATCTTACCACGATGTTGACTCTAACGAAATGGCGTTCAAAATTGCTGCATCTATGGCATTGAAAAATGCTGTCAGCAAATGTAACCCAGTTCTACTTGAGCCAATGATGAAAGTGGAAGTTGTTATCCCTGAAGAATACATGGGAGACATCATGGGTGATATCACATCTCGTCGTGGACGTGTAGAAGGTATGGAAGCTCGCGGTAACGCTCAAGTTGTTCGCGCTATGGTTCCACTTTCTGAAATGTTCGGATATGCTACTGCACTCCGTTCTAACACACAAGGACGCGGTACTTTCACTATGCACATGGATCACTACGAAGAAGTGCCTAAGAGCATCAGTGAAGAAATCATCAAAAAAAATAAAGGTGAATAATTGATTTTGCCTTTAAACTAAAGTATAACTACTATTGAAGATCAGAAAGTGAGAGGTAACTCTTCACTTTCTATCACTCTATACCAAATACAATGAACCTTTAAGGAGGATTTTTAGAATGGCTAAAGAAAAATTCGACCGTTCCAAATCGCATGCTAACATTGGTACAATTGGACACGTTGACCATGGTAAAACAACTCTAACTGCTGCTATCTCAACAGTTCTTCATAAGAAATCTGGTAAAGGTACAGCTATGGCTTATGACCAAATCGATGGTGCTCCAGAAGAGCGTGAGCGTGGAATCACAATCTCAACTGCACACGTTGAGTATGAAACTGAAACTCGTCACTATGCACACGTAGACTGCCCAGGACACGCTGACTATGTTAAAAACATGATCACTGGTGCTGCTCAAATGGACGGCGCGATCTTAGTAGTATCTGCTGCTGATGGTCCAATGCCACAAACACGTGAGCACATCCTACTTTCTCGTAACGTAGGTGTACCATACATCGTAGTATTCCTTAACAAATGTGACATGGTTGACGATGAAGAGTTACTTGAACTTGTTGAAATGGAAGTTCGTGACCTTCTTTCTGACTATGACTTCCCTGGTGACGATGTACCAGTTATCAAAGGTTCTGCTCTTAAAGCTCTTGAAGGAGATGCTGATTACGAAGCAAAAATCTTTGAACTTATGGATGCGGTTGATGAGTACATCCCAACTCCAGAGCGTGACACTGAGAAGCCATTCATGATGCCAGTTGAGGACGTATTCTCAATCACTGGTCGTGGAACAGTTGCTACTGGTCGTGTTGAGCGTGGACAAGTTAAAGTCGGTGACGAAGTTGAAATCATCGGTCTTCAAGAAGAAAACGGTAAAACAACTGTTACTGGTGTTGAAATGTTCCGTAAACTTCTTGACTATGCTGAAGCTGGTGACAACATCGGTGCACTACTTCGTGGTGTATCTCGTGAAGATATCCAACGTGGTCAAGTACTTGCTAAACCAGGTACAATCACTCCACACAGCCGTTTCAAAGCTGAAGTTTATGTACTTTCTAAAGAAGAGGGTGGACGTCATACTCCATTCTTCGCTAACTACCGTCCGCAGTTCTACTTCCGTACAACTGACGTAACTGGTATCGTACATCTTCCAGAAGGTACTGAAATGGTAATGCCTGGTGATAACACTGAGATGGAAGTTGAACTTATCTCTACTATCGCTATCGAAGAAGGAACTCGTTTCTCTATCCGTGAGGGTGGACGTACTGTAGGTTCTGGTGTCGTTTCAACTATCATTAAGTAATAAACATACAAAAGAGACTCCTTGCAAAAGGGTCTCTTTTTTTGCTTTTCCAGATCAGAACGGCTACTATAAGCTATAGAATCTAAATGGAACCGAGAGGATCGCTGGAATGGCAAAGACATATTTGAAAAAATGGTCGATCGGCGGGATTGACCAATGGATTATGATGAAAGAAGACCAGACGAGTGAAACGAAGCCTGTACTTTTATTTTTACACGGAGGGCCCGGCTCGGCTCAAATCAGTTATATTGATTCCTTTCTCGAGGAACTTGATCAGGACTTTACAGTTGTCCATTGGGATCAGCGTGGCGCAGGACTTTCCTATCAAGAGAATCTTCCTGATGCATCGATGACCATTCAGCAATTTATTGAAGACACGATTGAACTGACAGAGAAGCTTCTATCTTATCTAGGTCATTCAAAATTGTATATTGCAGGATACTCGTGGGGATCATTAATTGCCATACAAGCAGTACATAAGCGTCCGGATCTTTATCATGCTTATTATGGGATTAGTCAGGTAGTAGATGTGTTAAAGGAAGATATCGTATCGTACGAGCTCCTTTTGAAGAAATACCGTCGCAATCGGCTGTTTACTGGGTGTCTGCGATTACTGACACCTCCTCCATGGAAACGGACATCAGCTCATGCCTTGTTTTCTCTATATAAAGAGTTTGCGAGCGTAGGTCTCACACATAGATGGAAGCCGGTTTTTCAAATACTAAAAGGGTTTCTTTTTAGTAAGCAATATCAGCTGAAAGATAAATGGAAGTTCATAAAAGGGCAGAAGTTTAGTCAAGACAAGTTATGGGATCAGCTAATGAATGAGAGTATTCAATACCGAGTTTCTACTATATTAATACCGTGCTACTTTCTCATTGGCGATCACGACATGATAACACCAGCTGCTGTATCAAAACCATATGTTGAGCAATTAAAAGCACCAATCAAAGAATGGTTTGTCTTTAAAGACTCTGCACATTCTCCGCATATCGAAGAGCCAGATGAATTTATACGTATCATAAGAAAGACTGCTATACATCATCTTCAGGGAAAGCTTGATTTATAGGCTGAATCCCTGTATAATATGAAAAGTGTGCAAATCATAAATTTATCCGATTTATTATTGCAACACGCAGGCCAATTTGGTACAATAGTGCATGTTGGTCTTTGACTGCGATGAAGTGAGAGGTTGCTGACACACCCGGCCGCTTTGCCATGGCGAGGTGATCAGGTTTTTCTCACGGAGAACTGTCTAACGTAAGTAGGCGAAAAGGAGGGAAAATAATGGCAAAACAAAAAATTCGTATTCGTTTAAAAGCATATGATCATAGAATTCTTGATCAATCTGCTGAGAAGATTGTTGAAACGGCTAAGCGTTCTGGTGCTAGTGTATCTGGTCCAATCCCGCTTCCAACTGAAAAATCAGTTTACACAATCCTTCGTGCGGTGCATAAGTACAAAGATTCTCGTGAGCAATTCGAGATGCGTACTCACAAACGTCTAATCGACATCGTGAATCCAACTCCGCAAACAGTTGATGCACTTATGCGTTTAGATTTACCATCTGGTGTAGATATCGAAATCAAACTTTAATTCAAATAGAAAACACATATTATAGGAGGTGTGACTAATGACCAAAGGAATCTTAGGTAGAAAAATTGGTATGACGCAAGTATTCGCAGAAAACGGTGATCTTATCCCTGTAACTGTTGTTGAGGCTGCTGCTAACGTTGTTCTTCAAAAGAAGACTGTTGACACGGATGGCTATGAAGCAATCCAAATCGGTTTTGATGACAAACGTGAAAAGCTTTCTAACAAACCAGAGAAAGGCCACGTTGCTAAAGCGGAAACTGCTCCTAAGCGCTTCGTAAAAGAATTACGCGGTGCGGAGTTAGATGCGTATGAAGTTGGTCAGGAAGTCAAAGTTGATATTTTCGCAAATGGAGATATCGTAGATGTAACAGGAACATCAAAAGGTAAAGGATTCCAAGGGGCTATCAAACGCCACGGACAATCACGCGGACCAATGACTCACGGTTCACGTTACCACCGTCGTCCTGGTTCAATGGGACCTGTTGATCCAAACCGTGTATTCAAAGGTAAACTTCTTCCAGGTCGTATGGGCGGAGAGCAAATCACTGTCCAAAACCTTGAGATCGTTAAAGTTGATGCAGAACGCAATCTTCTATTGATCAAAGGAAACGTACCAGGAGCTAAAAAATCTCTAGTAACTGTAAAGAGTGCAGTTAAATCTAAATAACTCTCTTAGGAAAGGAGGAAACAAGTCATGCCAAAAGTAGCATTATATAACCAAAACGGTTCTACTAACGGTGAAATCGAATTAAACGCTTCTGTGTTTGGAATCGAGCCAAACGAAAGCGTAGTATTCGATGCTATTCTTATGCAAAGAGCTTCCTTACGTCAAGGAACTCACAAAGTAAAAACTCGTTCTGAAGTACGTGGCGGAGGTCGTAAGCCTTGGAGACAGAAGGGTACAGGTCGTGCTCGTCAAGGTTCTATCCGTTCACCACAATGGCGCGGAGGCGGTATCGTATTCGGTCCAACACCACGCAGTTATTCTTATAAATTACCTAAAAAAGTTCGCCGCTTGGCTATCAAGTCAGTATTGTCTTCTAAAGTAATCGACAACAACATCATCGTTCTTGAAGATCTGACTCTTGATGCAGTGAAAACGAAAGAATTCGCAGGCATCCTTAAAGGATTATCTGTTGAGAAGAAAGCGTTGATCGTCACTGCGGATGCAAACGAAACAGTTGCTTTATCTGCTCGTAACATCCCTGGAGTAACAGTTGTTGAAGCTAACGGTATCAACGTTCTTGACGTTGTCAACCACGACAAACTTCTGATCACTAAAGCAGCGGTTGAAAAAGTAGAGGAGGGACTTGCATAATGAAAGATCCTCGTGATGTTCTAAAGCGCCCTATCATTACTGAACGTTCTGCTGATCTAATGACAGAGAAGAAGTACACGTTCGAAGTTGATGTCAGAGCTAACAAAACAGAAGTGAAAGACGCTGTTGAAGAAATCTTTGGAGTGAAAGTTGAGAAAGTCAACGTTCAAAACTACAAAGGAAAATCAAAACGCGTTGGACGCTACACTGGTATGACTAGCCGTCGCAGAAAAGCGATCGTGAAATTAACTGCTGACAGCAAAGAAATCGAAATTTTTGAAGCGTAAATCTTAAAAAGAAGGAGGGAAATTCAAAATGGCGATTAAAAAGTATAAACCAACCAGTAATGGTCGTCGTGGCATGACTACTTCAGATTTTGCTGAAATCACGACTGACAAACCAGAAAAATCGTTGCTTGCACCGCTACACAAAAAAGGCGGACGTAACAACCAAGGTAGATTGACTGTTCGTCATCAAGGTGGCGGTCATAAACGTCAATACCGTATCATCGACTTTAAGCGTGATAAAGACGGTATACCTGGACGCGTTGCTACAATCGAGTATGATCCAAACCGTTCAGCTAACATCGCTCTTGTAAACTATGCAGATGGTGAGAAACGTTACATTCTTGCTCCGAAAGGAATCCAAGTTGGTACTGAAGTTACTTCTGGTCCAGAAGCTGACATCAAACCAGGTAATGCTCTTCCACTTATCAACATCCCAGTTGGTACAGTTGTGCATAACATTGAATTAAAACCAGGTAAAGGTGGACAATTAGTTCGTTCTGCTGGTACTTCTGCTCAAGTTCTTGGTAAAGAAGGTAAATACGTTCTTGTACGTTTGAACTCAGGAGAAGTTCGCATGATTCTTTCTGCTTGCCGTGCGACTATCGGTCAAGTTGGAAACGAGCAACACGAATTAATCAACATCGGTAAAGCTGGACGTTCTCGCTGGAAAGGCGTACGCCCAACAGTTCGTGGTTCTGTAATGAACCCTAACGATCACCCACACGGTGGTGGTGAAGGACGCGCTCCAATCGGACGTAAATCACCAATGTCTCCATGGGGTAAACCGACTCTTGGATTCAAGACTCGTAAGAAAACCAACAAGTCTGATAAATTCATTGTACGTCGTCGTAAAAACAAGTAACGGGGTTGTCTACGGTTCATTTAGGACCGTAGTTCAATCACGAAGGGAGGTTCCACAATGGCTCGCAGCTTAAAAAAAGGACCATTTGTTGATGATCATTTGATGGCTAAAGTCGAGAAATTGAATGAAACTGACAAAAAGCAAGTCGTAAAAACTTGGTCTCGTCGTTCTACAATTTTCCCACAATTCATCGGTCACACAATCGCTGTCTATGACGGACGCAAACATGTACCTGTTTTCATTTCTGAAGATATGGTAGGTCATAAATTGGGCGAATTCGCACCAAGCCGTACTTACAAAGGTCATGCTAGTGACGATAAAAAAACAAGACGCTAATGAGAGGAGGCTTTTAAATGCAAGCTAAAGCTGTCGCAAGAACAGTCCGTATTGCTCCTCGTAAAGCACGTCTAGTAATGGACCTGATCCGAGGTAAGCAAGTAGGAGAAGCAGTTTCTATCTTAAACCTTACACCTAAGGCTGCTTCACCAATTATTGAAAAAGTATTAAAATCTGCTATCGCAAACGCTGAGCACAACTACGAGTTGGACGCTAACAGCCTAGTGATTACTCAAGCATTCGTTGACGAAGGTCCAACACTTAAGAGATTCCGTCCACGTGCTATGGGTCGTGCGAGCGCAATTAACAAACGTACTAGCCACATTACAATCGTTGTATCAGAAAAGAAGGAGGGATAATCCGTGGGTCAAAAGGTAAATCCAGTAGGTCTTCGTATTGGCGTCATTCGTGATTGGGAATCTAAATGGTTCGCAGGAAAAGATTACGCTGACTTCTTACATGAAGACTTGAAAATCCGTGAATTCATCAGCAAGCGTTTGTCTGACGCGTCTGTTTCTAAAGTAGAAATCGAACGTGCTGCAAACCGCGTAAATATCACAATCCACACGGCTAAACCAGGTATGGTAATTGGTAAAGGCGGATCTGAAGTTGAAGCACTTCGTAAAGCTCTTAACAGCCTAACTGGCAAACGTGTACACATCAACATTCTTGAAATCAAGAGAGCAGATCTTGATGCTCAGCTAGTTGCTGAAAACATCGCTCGTCAACTTGAAAACCGTATTTCATTCCGTCGTGCACAAAAACAAACAATCCAACGCACAATGCGTGCTGGAGCACAAGGAATCAAAACAATGGTTTCTGGTCGTCTTGGCGGTGCAGATATTGCTCGTTCTGAATATTACAGTGAAGGTACTGTTCCATTGCACACACTTCGTGCTGACATCGACTATGCTACTGCTGAAGCTGACACTACTTATGGTAAGCTTGGCGTAAAAGTATGGATCTATCGTGGAGAAGTCCTTCCAACTAAGAAGAATACTGCGGAAGGAGGAAAATAATATGTTATTGCCAAAACGCGTGAAGTATCGCAGAGAACATCGTGGAAAAATGCGTGGTCGTGCAAAAGGCGGTACTGAAGTACATTTCGGTGAGTACGGTATCCAAGCTCTTGAAGCTTCTTGGATCACAAACCGTCAAATCGAAGCTGCTCGTATTGCTATGACTCGTTACATGAAACGTGGCGGTAAAGTTTGGATTAAAATTTTCCCTTCTAAGCCATACACAGCTAAACCTCTAGAGGTCCGCATGGGTTCCGGTAAAGGTGCTCCAGAAGGATGGGTAGCTGTAGTAAAACCGGGCAAAGTTTTATTTGAAATTTCTGGTGTGTCTGAAGAAGTTGCTCGTGAAGCTCTTCGTCTTGCATCTCACAAATTGCCAATTAAAACGAAGTTCGTAAAACGTGAAGAAATTGGTGGTGAATCAAATGAAAGCTAATGAAATTCGTGACCTTACCACTGCTGAAATTGAACAAAAAGTAAAGTCTCTTAAAGAAGAACTTTTCAATCTTCGTTTCCAATTAGCGACTGGGCAGCTTGAAAATACTGCTCGCATTCGTGAAGTGCGTAAATCAATCGCACGCATGAAAACTGTGATTCGTCAAAGAGAAATCGCTGCTAATAAATAATAATTAGAGGGGAGGCCCCGCAAACATGAGCGAACGTAACCAACGTAAAGTGTATCAAGGTCGTGTTGTTTCTGACAAAATGGATAAAACCATCACTGTTGTAGTTGAAACATACAAAAAGCATTCACTTTATGGAAAACGTGTAAGATACTCTAAAAAGTTAAAAGCACATGATGAAAACAACCAAGCAAAAATCGGAGACATCGTAAAGGTCATGGAAACTCGTCCTTTATCTGCGACTAAACGCTTTCGTCTAGTTGAAGTTGTCGAAGAAGCCGTTATTATCTAATAAAGTTCGGATTTCTTTTTCCGAAAGGAGGTAACATTAATGATTCAACAGGAGACTCGTTTAAAAGTAGCTGACAACTCTGGCGCACGCGAAGTACTAACGATTAAAGTTCTTGGTGGCTCTGGACGTAAAACGGCTAACATCGGTGATGTCATTGTTTGTACGGTTAAACAAGCAACACCTGGAGGCGTTGTCAAAAAAGGTGAAGTTGTGAAAGCAGTTATCGTTCGTACTAAGAGCGGAGCTCGCAGAAACGATGGATCTTACATCAGTTTTGACGAAAATGCATGTGTCATCATCCGTGACGACAAGAGCCCACGTGGAACTCGTATCTTCGGACCAGTAGCACGTGAACTTCGTGAAAACAACTATATGAAAATTGTTTCTCTAGCACCAGAAGTACTTTAATGAATACAATCCGCGACTCAAGGAGGTGCGATTAAATGCATGTTAAAAAGGGCGATAAAGTAGTGGTTATCTCTGGTAAAGATAAAGGTAAACAAGGTGTCATCCTTGCTGCTTTCCCTAAAAAGGAACGTGTTTTAGTAGAAGGTATTAACCTTGTGAAAAAACACTCTAAACCAACCCAAGCTAACCCTCAAGGCGGAATTTCTGAACAAGAAGCGCCGATTCACGTATCAAACGTAATGCCGCTTGATCCTAAAACGGGTGAAGTGACACGTGTTGGATATAAAGTTGAGGACGGAAAGAAAGTCCGTGTAGCGAAAAAATCTGGGCAAGTTCTAGATAAATAGTAAATAAGGAAGGGAGGTCTTTCTCATGAACCGCCTTAAAGAAAAGTATGTAAAAGAAATTACACCTGCATTAGTTTCTAAGTTTGAATACAAATCAGTAATGCAAGTGCCAAAAATCGAAAAAATCGTGATCAACATGGGTGTTGGTGACGCCGTTCAAAACGCTAAAGCAATCGATACTGCTGTTGAAGAATTAACGTTTATCGCTGGTCAAAAACCTGTCGTTACTCGTGCGAAGAAGTCTATTGCTGGATTCCGTCTACGTGAAGGAATGCCAATCGGTGCGAAAGTAACACTTCGCGGAGAGCGCATGTATGATTTCCTTGATAAACTTATTTCTGTGTCTTTACCACGTGTACGTGACTTCCGCGGGATTTCTAAGAAATCTTTCGACGGTCGTGGAAACTACACGCTTGGTATTAAAGAACAGTTAATCTTCCCAGAAATTGATTACGATAAAGTAACAAAGGTCCGCGGTATGGATATCGTTATCGTTACTACTGCCAATACGGACGAAGAAGCACGTGAGTTATTAACTCAAGTAGGTATGCCGTTCCAGAAATAATCAATGAAAGGGAGGCGAAATCGTGGCTAAAAAGTCTATGATTGCGAAACAACAACGCAAACAAAAGTTTAAAGTTCAAGAGTATACTCGCTGCGAACGTTGTGGACGTCCACATTCAGTTATTCGTAAGTTTAAACTTTGCCGTATTTGTTTCCGCGAACTTGCATATAAAGGACAAATTCCTGGCGTTAAAAAAGCCAGCTGGTAATCCCCATAAATGGGAAGGAGGTTATTAAATAATGGTTATGACAGATCCGATTGCAGATTTGCTGACTCGTATTCGCAATGCGAACATGGTACGTCATGAGAAGCTAGAAGTACCGGCTTCAAAAATCAAAAGAGAAATTGCTGAAATCTTAAAGCGTGAAGGTTTTATCCGTGACGTTGAGTACGTCGAAGACAGCAAACAAGGAATTATCCGTTTGTTCCTTAAATACGGTCAAAACAACGAACGTGTTATCACTGGTCTTAAAAGAATCAGTAAACCTGGTTTACGCGTATATGCGAAATCAAATGAAGTACCACGTGTACTTAACGGACTTGGAATCGCAATTATTTCTACATCACAAGGTGTTTTATCGGACAAAGAAGCCCGTGCTAAACAAGCTGGTGGAGAAGTACTTGCTTACGTATGGTAAAAAAAGTTTAAGATGAATGGAGGTGCTTGGTATGTCTCGTATAGGTAAAAAACTAATCGAGATCCCTTCAGGAGTAACTGTGACAAACAACGATAACACAGTGACAGTAAAGGGACCAAAAGGTGAACTAACTCGTGCATTTCACCCTGATATGGAAATTAAAATTGAGGACAACGTCTTAACTGTAAGCCGTCCGTCTGAAAATAAAGAACACCGTGCATTACATGGTACAACACGTAGCTTGATTGCAAACATGGTTGAAGGTGTATCTAAAGGTTTCGAAAGAGGTTTAGAACTTATCGGTGTCGGTTACCGTGCAGCTAAATCTGGAAACAAACTTGTTCTTAACGTTGGATACTCTCATCCAGTTGAAATCGTTCCTGAGGCTGGAGTTGAAATCGAAGTTCCATCTCAAACGAAAGTAATCATTAAAGGTATCGATAAAGAGCGTGTAGGAGCTCTAGCTTCTAACATCCGCGCTGTCCGTGCTCCAGAGCCTTACAAAGGTAAAGGAATTCGTTACGAAGGTGAATTCGTTCGCCGTAAAGAAGGAAAAACTGGTAAGTAAGATCGCTTAATGTGAAGAAAGGAGTGACTCGGATGATTACGAAAACTAGCAAAAACGCTACTCGTCTTAAAAGACATGCTCGTGTTCGTGCGAAACTTTCAGGTACTGCTGAAAGACCTCGCCTTAACGTTTTCCGTTCTAACAAGAATATCTACGCTCAAGTAATTGATGATGTTAACGGTGTAACACTTGTAAGTGCTTCTACTCTTGATAAAGAGTTAAAGATCGAGAATAGTTCTGACACTGCAGCTGCTACGAAAGTTGGCGAACTTGTTGCAAAACGTGCTGTTGAAAAAGGAATCTCTAACGTGGTATTTGACCGCGGAGGATACCTATATCATGGACGTGTAAAAGCTCTAGCTGAAGCTGCTCGTGAGGCTGGACTTAAATTTTAATAAAAGAAGGAGGGACACATCCGAATGAGTCGTATTGACCCAAGCAAATTAGAGTTAGAAGAACGCTTAGTTACGGTTAACCGCGTAGCGAAAGTTGTTAAAGGTGGACGTCGTTTCCGTTTTGCAGCTTTAGTTGTTGTCGGTGACAAAAACGGTCATGTAGGTTTCGGTACTGGTAAAGCACAAGAAGTACCAGAAGCGATCCGCAAAGCTGTTGAAGATGCGAAAAAGAATTTAATTGAAGTACCAATGGTTGGAACTACAATTCCACATGAAATCATCGGTCGATTCGGTGCAGGAAACGTTCTATTGAAGCCTGCTTCAGAAGGTACAGGAGTTATCGCTGGAGGCCCAGTGCGTGCGGTACTTGAGCTTGCTGGTCTAGCTGATATCCTTTCTAAATCTCTAGGTTCTAATACACCGATCAACATGATCCGCGCAACACTTCAAGGTTTAAGTGAGCTTAAACGTGCTGAAGATGTAGCGAAGCTTCGTGGAAAATCTGTAGAAGACCTGTTAGGATAAGGAGGGAACAATAATGGCAAATAAATTAGAAATTACCCTCAAACGCAGTGTAATCGGTCGCCCTGAAGATCAGCGTGTCACTGTTCGTACTCTTGGTCTTAAGAAAACAAACCAAACAGTCGTACATGAAGACAATGCAGCGATCCGCGGCATGATTAACAAGGTGTCTCATTTAGTTTCTGTTAAAGAACAATAAAACATTTTTAATCGATAAGGAGGTGCCCAAATGAAACTTCATGAATTGAAGCCTTCAGAAGGTTCACGTAAAGTACGCAACCGTGTTGGTCGTGGTATTGGATCAGGTAACGGTAAAACTTCTGGTAAAGGTCATAAAGGTCAAAACGCTCGTTCTGGCGGCGGTGTACGCCCTGGTTTCGAAGGTGGTCAGATGCCTTTATTCCAACGCCTTCCAAAACGTGGTTTTACAAACATCAACCGTAAAGATTACGCGGTAATCAACTTAGACAGATTAAACAGTTTTGACGAAGGAACGGAAGTAACTCCTGAACTTCTTCTAGAGACTGGTGCAATAAGCAAGTTAAAAGCAGGAGTAAAAATTCTTGGCAACGGTAAATTAGAAAAAAAATTAACTGTAAAAGCCAATAAATTCTCTGCTTCTGCGAAAGAAGCGATTGAAGCTGCTGGCGGTACAGCCGAGGTGATCTAACTTGTTTAAGACAATCTCCAATTTTATGCGCGTGAAAGATATACGGAATAAGATTATATTCACACTTTTAATGTTAGTCGTCTTTCGTATAGGTGCTTTCATCCCTGTGCCTAATGTGAACGCCGATGTTCTCCAGGCACAGGATCAAATGAGTGTTTTCGGAATCCTCAACACGTTTGGGGGCGGGGCACTTTTCCAATTCTCCATTCTTGCAATGGGGATTATGCCGTATATCACTGCTTCGATCATCATTCAGCTCTTGCAGATGGATGTTGTTCCGAAGTTTACTGAGTGGTCAAAGCAAGGAGAGGTTGGCCGCCGAAAATTAGCACAATTCACAAGGTATTTTACAATTGTTCTAGGATTTATCCAGGCGCTAGGAATGTCATATGGATTCAATAATATGGCAGGAGGCATGCTGATTGAAAACCCTGGTGTTTCAACGTATCTCTTAATTGCGGTCGTACTCACTGCGGGAACAGCATTTTTAATGTGGCTGGGTGAGCAGATTACTGCTCACGGTGTTGGTAATGGTATTTCGATTATTATCTTTGCCGGTATCATCGCTGGTATCCCTCAAACATTAAAACAAGTGTACGCTCAACAATTTGTAGGTGGAGATGGACAGCTGTTCATGCAAATCCTTAAAATTGCCCTTATTGTCATTGCCATTCTTGTCATTGTTATCGGTGTTATTTACATTCAAATGGCAGTGAGAAAGATTGCAATTCAATATTCAAAGGGAACTGGCCGTGCACAAATGTCTGCTAGTCAAGCAACGCACCTTCCATTGAAAGTGAATCCAGCAGGGGTGATTCCAGTCATCTTTGCCGTTTCTTTCATTATTACTCCGCAGACGATCGCATCGTTCTTCGGAACCAATAATGTGACAACTTGGATAACCAACAACTTTGACTATACTAAGCCAATCGGTATGACGATTTATGTAGCACTGATTGTTGCTTTCACATATTTTTATGCCTTTGTCCAAGTCAATCCTGAACAAATGGCTGAAAATCTGCAAAAGCAGGGTGGCTATATCCCGGGAGTTCGTCCAGGGAAAATGACTCAAGATAGAATTACGAGCATTTTGTACCGACTCACGTTTGTGGGCGCCATTTTCTTAGCCGTGATTTCAATACTTCCTATCTTTTTCATTCAATTCGCTGGATTACCTTCCGCTGCACAAATTGGCGGCACAAGTCTTCTCATTGTTGTAGGTGTTGCACTTGAAACAATGAAACAGCTTGAAAGCCAATTAGTGAAACGAAATTACCGTGGATTTATGAAATAAAACAGAGGGCTGGGCAGCTGCCCAACCTCTCTAAGTAAGGAAGGGGAAATCCGAAATGAACTTAGTCTTAATGGGGCTTCCGGGTGCTGGTAAAGGCACTCAGGCAGAACGAATTGTTGATGATTATGGGATCCCTCATATCTCAACAGGAGATATGTTCCGCGCTGCTATGAAAGAGGAGACACAACTTGGGCTCGAAGCAAAATCCTTTATCGATAAAGGAGAGCTTGTTCCTGATGAGGTCACAATCGGTATTGTTAGAGAAAGACTTGGCAAAAATGATTGTGAACAAGGTTTTCTTCTGGACGGATTTCCGCGAACAGTCGCTCAGGCTGAAGCTTTAGAAGGAATTCTAAAGGACCTTGGCAGAACGATTGATTATGTCATTAATATTAAAGTCGATAAAGATGCTTTGATGGAGCGTCTGACTGGCCGAAGAATTTGCAAAAATTGCGGAGCAACATATCATTTAGTATTCAATCCACCTGCGAAAGAAAATGTTTGCGACAAGTGTGGAGGCGAGCTTTATCAACGTGCAGATGATAATGCAGAAACCGTTTCGACTAGACTTGAAGTAAACTTAAAGCAGACTGAGCCTTTACTGAACTTCTATTCAGAAAAAGGATATCTTGCAAACATTGATGGTGCGAAGCACATTAACGATGTATATGCAGATATCAAGGACCTGCTTGGAGGATTAAATAAATGATTATCTGTAAAACTCCTCGCGAGCTTGAGATTATGAGAGAAGCTGGACGTATTGTCGCACTGACTCATGAAGAGCTGAAGAAACACATAAAACCAGGTATTTCGACAAAAGAATTGGATCAAATTGCCGAACGTTTTATTACAAAGCAGGGTGCAATCCCATCTTTTAAAGGGTATAATGGTTTTCGCGGGAGCATTTGCGTTTCGGTGAATGAAGAACTCGTTCACGGTATTCCTGGTAAACGGGTTTTACGTGATGGTGACATCATTAGTATCGATATTGGCGCAAAGTTAAATGGCTATCATGGTGACTCTGCTTGGACTTATCCAGTTGGGGTAATCAGTGATGAAGACCGCAAACTACTGGAAGTCACAGAGGAATCTCTATATAAAGGCTTACAGGAAGCAAAGCCAGGCGAACGTCTGTCGAACATTTCCCATGCCATACAAACGTATGTTGAAAATGAAAATTTTTCAGTTGTTAGAGAATATGTTGGACATGGGGTCGGACAGGATCTTCATGAGGACCCTCAAATTCCTCATTATGGTCCGCCCAACAAAGGCCCGCGGCTAAAACCTGGAATGGTGTTGGCCATCGAACCGATGGTGAACGCAGGCAGCCGATATGTGAAAACATTGGCTGATAACTGGACGGTTGTAACGGTTGATGGGAAAAAGTGTGCTCATTTTGAGCATACGATTGCGATTACAGATACAGGTTTTGATATACTGACTAAGATTTAGGTCTTCACTGAAGCCTTTCAGGCCCAAATCGGGCAGGTTGTCTGTATAGTCCAAAGAAAGAACAAGATCAGTATACAGGTGTCATCGGCATGTTCGTTGGCTGCCATGTACTAATCGCAGACGGAGAAAAGCGTAAATTTCATTCTCCTAAGAAAAAATATCAATCATATAACCTTTTATGATTGCGTATCTCCGGAAGTTCAGAACAGTATATTCAAAACAGGTCGGGTGATAGATGAACAATTGAGAGATTCTCATTTGGACATTTGTCAGAGAGCAAGTTACTGATTTGAAGAAGGGAGAACACTTGAATGGCGAAAGACGATGTAATTGAAGTGGAAGGTACTGTAGCAGAAACTTTGCCAAACGCAATGTTCAAAGTTGAACTAGAGAATGGCCATACAGTTTTGGCTCATGTATCAGGAAAAATCCGTATGCACTTCATTCGCATTTTACCTGGAGACAAAGTTACGGTAGAATTATCTCCATATGACTTAACTCGTGGTAGAATTACGTACCGTTACAAATAAAGCAACTCCGGAAGAAGGAGGTTGGAAACACATGAAAGTGAGACCATCTGTTAAACCTATCTGTGAAAAATGTAAAGTGATTCGCAGAAAAGGAAAAGTAATGGTGATCTGTGAAAACCCAAAACATAAACAAAAACAAGGCTAATAACAAGGAGGTGCCCAAATCATGGCTCGTATTGCTGGTGTAGATATTCCACGTGATAAGCGTGTTGTCATTTCTTTAACATATGTTTTTGGAATTGGTCGTACGACTGCGCAACAAGTCCTTAAAGAAGCAGGTGTTTCTGAAGACACTCGCGTTCGCGATCTAACTGAAGACGAACTTGGTAAAATCCGTGATATCATTGACAAACTTAAAGTAGAAGGTGACCTTCGTCGTGAAGTTTCACTTAACATTAAGCGTCTAATTGAAATCGGAAGCTACCGCGGAATCCGTCATCGTAGAGGACTTCCTGTTCGTGGACAAAACACAAAAAACAACGCGCGTACTCGTAAAGGTCCGCGTCGTACTGTAGCTAACAAGAAAAAATAAGTAAAGGAGGTAGTTAAAGAATGGCTGCTGCTCGTAAACAAAATACGCGTAAACGTCGCGTGAAAAAGAATATTGAAGCTGGAATCGCTCATATCCGTTCCACTTTCAACAACACGATTGTAACGATTACTGATGTTCATGGAAACGCAATTTCTTGGTCAAGTGCTGGTGCATTAGGATTCAGAGGTTCTCGTAAATCTACTCCTTTCGCTGCACAAATGGCTGCTGAAACTGCTGCTAAAGGTTCTATCGAACACGGTCTTAAAACACTTGAAGTAACTGTTAAAGGTCCTGGTTCTGGTCGTGAAGCTGCAATTCGTGCGCTTCAAGCTGCAGGTCTTGAAGTTACTGCAATTAGAGACGTAACTCCAGTTCCTCATAACGGATGCCGTCCACCAAAACGTCGCCGCGTGTAATTTGTTTGTATAGATTTTGTGTCCCTGTCAATAATGGGTTATGATACAGTTATTTATGAGACGAATACACGACTCGTTGCCTGAGCACATACGGGACTAAACAATGAGGAATTTCGGATGGAATCTCATATGATTCTATTCGAGGTTTCGACGTTTTGAAGGAGGGTTTTATTAGATGATCGAAATTGAAAAACCAAAAATCGAAACGGTTGAAATCAGCGACGATGCCAAGTATGGCAAGTTTGTCGTAGAGCCACTTGAGCGTGGATATGGTACCACTTTAGGGAACTCCCTTCGTCGTATCCTTTTATCCTCACTTCCTGGTGCAGCTGTAACATCGATCCAGATAGATGGTGTCTTACACGAATTCTCAACGATCGAAGGCGTGGTTGAAGATGTTACAACGATTATCTTAAACATTAAAAAGCTTGCACTCAAAATCTACTCTGAAGAAGAGAAGACGCTTGAAATTGATGTACAAGATGAAGGTACTGTAACAGCTGCTGATATTACACACGACAGCGATATTGAAATCTTAAATCCAGATCTTCACATCGCAACTCTTGGCAAGAATGCGAGCTTCCGTGTTCGCTTAACTGCACAAAGAGGTCGCGGGTATAATCCTGCTGATGCAAACAAAAGAGACGATCAGCCAATCGGTGTGATTCCGATCGACTCAATCTATACACCTGTATCTCGTGTGACTTATCAAGTGGAGAACACCCGTGTTGGGCAAATCACAAACTATGATAAATTAACACTAGATGTATGGACTGATGGAAGCACAGGACCGAAAGAAGCGATCGCTCTAGGTTCTAAGATTTTAACTGAACACCTGAATATTTTCGTTGGGTTAACTGACGAAGCTCAGCATGCTGAAATCATGGTTGAGAAAGAAGAAGACCAAAAAGAAAAAGTGCTTGAAATGACAATTGAAGAGCTTGATCTTTCTGTTCGTTCTTACAACTGTTTGAAGCGTGCGGGTATTAACACTGTTCAAGAGCTTGCTAACAAGACAGAAGAGGATATGATGAAAGTTCGTAACCTTGGACGTAAATCTCTTGAAGAAGTGAAAGCGAAACTAGAAGAACTTGGACTGGGTCTTCGTAAAGACGATTGACTAGTTTCATTGTGAACTAGGATTTTCGTGTGTTTTTTATTCATACAGCATCTCTAATTAAGGAGGGGACATCACATGGCATACAGAAAGCTAGGACGCACTAGTGCACAACGTAAAGCAATGCTTCGTGACCTAACGACTGATTTGATCATCAACGAACGCATCGAAACAACTGAAACACGTGCGAAAGAACTTCGCTCTGTAGTTGAAAAAATGATCACTCTTGGCAAACGCGGAGATCTTCATGCTCGCCGTCAAGCTGCAGCTTACATTCGTAATGAAGTAGCTAACGCTGAAACAAACCAAGATGCACTTCAAAAATTATTCGCTGACGTTGCAACTCGCTACGAAGATCGCCAAGGTGGATACACTCGTATCATGAAGCTTGGACCTCGTCGCGGCGATGGCGCACCAATGGCTGTCATTGAATTAGTTTAATCACATATCGTGTATCTAAGAAAGGGCGGGACAGTTCATAACTGGATCTATGCCCTTTTTTAGGTACTACGGCTTTTTTAGGAATAAGCAAAGAAGAGGTTGAGCTGAGAGGAGGTCCGGTAGAGATGGGGAAGACATTAATTGACGTAAAAGACATTGTATTTCGTTATCACAAGGATGCGGACAAGCCCGCTTTAGATCAAGTGTCACTGCATGTGAATCAAAATGAATGGCTCGCCATAGTTGGTCATAACGGTTCAGGTAAATCCACACTTGCCCGTGTGCTGAATGGGCTCATTTTACCGGATGCTGGTACGGTCAAGGTTGGAGAGATTGAGCTCAAAGAAGAAAGTGTTTGGGATATTCGCAAAAAGGTCGGAATGGTCTTTCAAAACCCAGATAACCAATTTGTGGGCTCAACGGTTCGTGATGATGTGGCTTTTGGTTTAGAAAATAACGGGGTTGAGCGGGAATTGATGATAGAACGTGTAGATTGGGCTGTCAAACAGGTCAATATGCAGGAGTTTCTTGATCAAGAGCCGCACCATCTATCAGGCGGGCAGAAGCAGAGAGTCGCCATTGCAGGTGTGCTTGCCGCAAGCCCTGACATCATGATCTTGGATGAAGCAACATCAATGCTTGATCCGATTGGCCGTGAAGAAGTGTTAGAGACTGTTAGACTATTGAAGGAACAAGGAACGGTCACAGTCATTTCCATCACACATGATTTAGACGAGGCTGCCAAGGCAGACCGCGTCATTGTGATGAATGGTGGGAAGAAATTTGCCGAGGGAACGCCAGAGGAAGTATTTGAACTAGATGAACAGCTGGTTCAGATTGGACTTGATCTGCCATTCTCCTATCGATTGAGCAAGCAATTGAAGCAGCAAGGTGTGCCGCTTGCAAATGCCCATTTGACACAAGAAGGATTGGTGAAAGAGCTATGGACATTACGATCAAAGAATTAGAGCATCGTTATCAAATGAAAACGCCGTTTGAGCGTCTCGCTTTGTATGATGTCAATGCTTCCATCAAAGAGGGCAGCTATGTCGCTGTCATTGGTCATACGGGCTCTGGTAAGTCTACATTGTTGCAGCATTTAAATGGATTGCTCAAACCAACGAAGGGGAGCATTGCGCTTGGGGAGACAATTTTACAAGCCAATAAAAAGCAGAAGGATATGAAACCCCTCCGGAAAAAGGTAGGCATCGTGTTTCAGTTTCCTGAGCATCAGCTCTTTGAGGAAACCATCCTCAAGGATATCTGTTTTGGTCCAATGAACTTCGGTGTTCCTCAAGAGAAGGCAGAAGCGAAGGCGAAGGAGATGCTGAAACTGGTTGGTCTTCCTGAAACTCTATTATCTCGATCTCCCTTTGAACTAAGCGGCGGTCAAATGAGACGTGTGGCGATTGCAGGCGTTTTAGCGATGGAGCCAGAAGTGCTTGTGCTTGATGAGCCGACTGCTGGGCTGGATCCACGCGGGCGGAAGGAAATTATGGACATGTTCTATGACCTTCATCAAAAGGCAAACCTCACCACGATCCTGGTCACACACAGTATGGAGGATGCCGCTCATTATGCGGATCAAATGATTGTGATGCATAAAGGAACAGTGAAGGCGACAGGCACGCCGAGAGAGTTGTTTGCCAATCGTACAGACATGTCTTCGTTTGGTCTCGACCTCCCGGAAACGATTAAATTCCAGCAGACTGTAGAAGAAAAGCTTGGTATTACGTTTCCAAGGCCGCTTCTGACCATGGATGAAATGGCAGAAGCCTTAACAGCTCTTTATCAGGAGGACACGACATCATGATGGATAGTATGATTATCGGCAAATATGTGCCAGGCTCATCCTTTGTCCATCGTCTTGATCCAAGGACAAAGCTGTTATCAATTTTCTTTTTCGTCTTTATCGTCTTTTTTGCTAATAATTACATCACTTACGGGCTTTTAGGTGTCTTTACCATCCTTGTGGTGATGGTTTCTCAGGTGCCGCTATACTTTATTCTCAAGGGAATGAAGCCGATCCTATGGATTGTCCTGTTTACCTTTATTCTGCATATTTTCATGACAAAGGATGGCGCCTTGCTATTCCACTTTGGTTTTCTGAATATTTATGAAGAAGGTCTAAAGCAGGGAATCTTCATTTCACTCCGTTTTGTCTATCTCATTATGATGACGACACTTCTTACGTTAACCACAACGCCTATAGAAGTGACAGACGGGATGGAGAAGCTGCTGCACCCGTTCCGTAAAATCAAACTGCCTGTTCATGAACTTGCTCTCATGATGTCCATCTCTCTTCGGTTTATTCCGACGTTATTAGAAGAGACAGACAAAATCATGAAGGCACAAATGGCACGAGGCGTTGATTTTACAAGCGGACCTTTAAAGGATCGCCTGAAAGCTATCGTTCCTTTGCTTGTTCCGCTTTTCGTCAGTGCGTTTAAGCGTGCAGAGGAACTGGCGACCGCGATGGAAGCGAGAGGCTACCGCGGGGGAGAAGGACGGACGAAATACCGTCAGCTTGTCTGGGGCATGAAGGACACGTTCACGCTGCTTCTATTCATCCTGTTAACAGCACTCCTTGTGCTGCTTAGAAATTAGGTGATTCCTAGATGAAGGTCAAATGTACCGTATCCTACGATGGGACACATTTTAAAGGCTATCAGGTGCAGCCAGGGCAGCGAACCGTTCAGACGGAGATAGAGGCTGCCCTTGCAAGAATGCACAAACAGGATGAACTGATTCCGATTGTGGCTTCCGGCCGGACAGACAGCGGTGTCCATGCAAAGGGGCAGGTCATTCATTTTGAGACCCCGCTCTCGATCCCGATGGAGAGATGGCCTTTTGCCCTCAACAGCCTGCTGCCGGATGATATCCGTGTTCTAAAGGCTGAGGAGGTCGATGATTCGTTTCATGCCAGATTTGGTGTTGTTTCGAAGGAGTACCGTTATAAGGTCTCAACGGAAACACACCAAAATGTATTCACGAGACAGTATGCCTGCCACTATCCTTACCGGCTGGATATCGATAAAATGAGAGAAGCCGCAGAGCACCTGATTGGGACACATGACTTTACAAGCTTTTGTGCGGCCAATACAGAGGTTCAGGACAAGGTGAGGGTTATTTATGCCCTCGAGTGGAAAAACGTCTCAGACGGGCTTGAAATGCGTGTGAGAGGGAATGGTTTTTTATACAACATGGTGCGGATTATCGCTGGAACATTGCTTGAAATCGGTTCTGGTAAATTTCACCCTGAGGAGATAAAAGCCATGCTTGCCGCCCGAAATCGCGAAGCGGCAGGCAAGACTGCGCCTAGTCACGGACTGTATTTATGGGAAGTTTTCTATGACAACTAAACCAGGTGTAACATGTTCTTGACACAGGAAGCAGAAAGTTATAAGATATCATATGGTATGTATTTCAACCCCACAAATAAGCCCCGGAAGACTTATCTGTGTTTTGAAATAGAACGTAGCATTTGATTCAAGGAAAATTCATTGATTTATTTAGGAGGGAAACTCATGCGTACAACACCAATGGCGAACGCAAGCACAATTGAGCGCAAATGGCTAGTTGTTGATGCGGCAGGCAAGACTCTAGGTCGTCTTTCTACTGAAGTAGCATCACTTTTGCGCGGTAAGCACAAACCAACTTATACACCACACGTTGATACAGGTGATCATGTGATCATCATCAATGCTGAGAAAATCGAATTAACTGGTAAGAAATTGACGGACAAAATTTACTACCGTCACACGATGCACCCAGGTGGTTTGAAACAAAGAACTGCTCTTGAGATGCGTACAAACTACCCTGAAAAAATGTTGGAGCTTGCTATCAAAGGTATGCTTCCAAAGGGTCCACTAGGTCGTCAAATGTTCAAAAAATTAAATGTGTACCGTGGTTCTGAGCATCCACATCAAGCACAACAACCTGAAGTTTACGAACTTCGCGGTTAATTATAAGGGAGGTTAACAATTTGGCACAGGTTCAATATTACGGTACAGGTCGTCGTAAAAGTTCTGTAGCGCGCGTTCGCTTAGTTCCAGGTGAAGGCCGTATCGTCGTTAATAATCGTGAAATTACTGAATACATTCCATTCGCTGCTTTAATCGAAGACGTGAAACAGCCTTTGAACATCACAGAAACAGCTAACAGCTACGATGTTCTTGTAAATGTTCACGGTGGTGGATTCTCTGGTCAAGCTGGAGCAATTCGTCACGGTATCTCTCGTGCACTTCTAGAAGTAGATCCTGAGTACCGTACACCACTTAAACGTGCTGGACTTCTTACTCGTGACTCTCGTATGAAAGAGCGTAAGAAATACGGTCTTAAAGGCGCACGTCGCGCACCTCAGTTCTCAAAACGTTAATCAATTTTATATTGTATGGACGTTTTACAAAGGTTTGTTACAGACAAACCATATATGAAAAGCATCAGCATCCTGCTGGTGCTTTTTTATTTGTGTTTTTCTGTATGGAAACATATAAAATAGGATCATAGCAAGGTTTTTGTTTTTAAAAAAAGTCTATGGGGGTGTCATATGAATCTAACAACAGAAAGGTGTATCATTCGATCATTTGCTGAAGATGATTGGCAGGATGTCTATGCATATACTTCTGATCCGGAAGTGATGAAGTATATTCCGGAAGGTGTTTTTTCTAAAGAAAATGCGCAGGAATTTGTTAAAAATAATCGTCTTAAAACAGCTAAGAATTTTGCTGTTCTATTAAAAGAAGACCAGATTTGCATCGGGCATATCGTGTTTCATTCTTACTTTGGTGAGCACACATATGAAATTGGCTGGGTATTCAATCCTGCCTATCAAAACAAGGGCTTTGCATCAGAAGCGGCGTATGCTGTCTTACATCATGGTTTTCACACTCTGAACTTACATCGAATCATTGCGACTTGTCAGCCTGAAAATGTGCCATCGTGGAGAGTGATGGAGAAATTGGGGATGAGGAGAGAGGGGTATTTTAAAAAATGTATACCACAAGGAAATGAGTGGTGGGATGAGTTTTACTATGCCATCTTACAAGAGGAATGGTTCGTAAAGAAGAATTGATAAGTTTTAATGATATAAAGTGATTCATCATCCCGAATATTCTCTGGCTTTTTTAATCGATATAGTCAGTTCAAATAAGCGGAAGAGGGGGGCGGGCATGAGGATTTTTGATTTTATGTACATTTTCATTTCATTGATTGTGATTTTCCTATTCAAGAAAACCAAAGGTATACACCGCCAAGTTATGTGGTGAATGATTATAGGAGATAGACAGCTGTTTGGGGATTGTAGGTGGAGTAATTGTGTCAGGTTTATTTCAGGGCTTTGATCAAGGCTATTTGTTGAAAAGCACTAGATGAAATGGGAACGGCTTTTTGCGGTGTAACCCATTACCTTTTACAGCAACTGATGATGAGATTGTTCATTTGGATCAACAAGAGGTAAAGGTTTTACGATTTAATGTGAAGCGGGGCGGTTCGGAGGGTGGACATTTCAAAGCTCGATTATTTTGCGAGAAGGGTGAATGAGCTGGCTGGCATAGTGAACTCTACATAGACTTAAGCATCTCCCTGACATCTCATCTACGCTTGAACAGCTGCCGGCCTTTTCAATTTAATCATTAAGGCTTATCGGAAGAAGAATTGCTGCATTTGCTCAAGCTCGTTGAAAAAGGTGTTCGTTTGAAAGAAACGGGCTTTGGACGTGTTGATTTAAACATCGAACATACATTGACATCCATTTATCAAACGAATCCTGATGCAGTGATGTTTAGATAGACATTCCATCTACATGGGCGCAACTTCCATTTAATACGGTGATATTCAATTAATTCAACATCTTTTTGATGAGGAAGAAGCGGATAAAAATTTTAAATGAAAACGCTATCAATTGGTAATTTGATGAATGAATAAGGTTTCCGTTCCATTATAGGAGGTGTGTTGATTGTATTGGCATGTAGAGAAGGCATACGAAATTTAGAAAAGTGCACTATCAATTAATGTTTGTAATGAAACAACATTTAGCAAAGGTCGTAATATCTTTACTAGTGTTGCTTCAGTTACAATAATGATATTGTTTTCATCAAAACATTGATTATATATTTATAAGAGATAAGTATGAAATGTTTTGATGAAAATTTTGGGTGTAACACATACTAGACTACTGCGATGATTAGGAAAGGAATTTTTAAAATATAAGATTCTTAACGAATTGATGCGAATCAAGGATAATTAGTTAATTGTATTTGATTTTATATTTTTAATAATCTTATTATGAACTATTAAAATTAAAAACACTTTAAGAGAAAGAGTTCTTCGCTTAAAGTGCTTTTTTGTTTCAGGAATCACAGGTACTTAAAAAGTATTTTAATTTATTTATCCTTTGTTGAGTTTAAATCTTGATACAGGTCTTTTCGTGCTTTGTTTGAGTTAACTAAATTATCCACTAAATCTTTTTTCCAAAGTGTTTCACTCTCTTTATATTCTATATATGAGTGTGGTAATTTTTTTTCAAGTTGCTTTCTCTTAAAAGCCACTTTATTTTCTCTGGGTCCTTCTAATTCAAATTGTACCTCATCTAAGTTCTCAATTAAGATAAAGGCAGCTAAAGCATTGTATAGAAAGTTCTTTTTGATAGTATCATTATTGAGCCAATAGTCAGTGAATTGTTCCTCGCTTATTGATGAGTTTTCTTTTAAGCCATATACAACTTTTAGCTTGTTTCCATCTACTATTTCAAATTCTTTATACATGTCTCCACCTGGAAGTATAGAGATTATAGAGCCAACAGATGAGTTGTTTCCAAGCTGTGTTTCTTTATGTTCTAGTAGCTGCTGTAAATTATCTTTTTTTTCTTGTTTATCGTTAGCGTCTTTATTACTGCACCCGGTGCTTAAAATAACAATAAACATTAACATCAATATCAAATATTTTTTCATTATATAATGCTCCTTCAATTATAATCAATTAATTAATAAATCTATATCAGATGAGGTGTTCTCCTTAATAACCCTCTTGATAGTGCCATTTTGTATTTTAAAGACTCCTTTATCAGAGAAAATATATTTTTTGTTCATAAAACCATTGATATTACCAACATCTAATTTTAACACTTCAGCATTTGGTTTACTAAAGCTATTGGTATTATAAATTTCTAGGTAAGAAGTGTTAGAAGTTCCCGAAATGATATAGAGTTTATTATTATCAAATTGCATGAATTTAGGTGGATAAGTAGTATCTATTTTTTTTTCAAGTTTATTTTTTATAAAGTTATATGTCATTATAAGTTTAACCGGTTTTTTTTCTTTTTGAGATTTTATATTTATGTCCATTATTTCTTCTTGTAGAAGCAACCACAATTCACCATTTTTTAAGAAGGCATTTAAATCATAAGCTTTATCAAAAACTTGAGTCATTTGAAGCTTTTGAGTTTTTGTATTTAGGGAGTATAAAATGGTGTTGTTATTTATTGTTAATATATATATATTGTTAGAAGTTTCATCAAAAAGCATTCTCTCCGGTAAACCTTTCAGACTCCAAGATTCAATAGGTTTTTCTATATTATCAATATTATATTTATTTAGTGTTACTTTATTGGCCTGATTTGGAGGATATGCCAGTACATAAAGATAATTATTTATAATTATGGCTTCATGTATTGGTTCTTTTATTAATCCAATCTTTTTTATTTCATCCTGATCTTGAACAAAGATCTGGTATCCATACGGCTCTAATTGTTGAGTTACTACAACTGATTTTTTTTGCTTTTCATTATAAGTTGTTGAAGAATATAAATCTTTCTCTTTTTGAATTTTAAATTTTTTTATAATTTCCTCTTTATTAAAATTAAATACATTAATCATAGGAACACCTTTGTCTTCTGATAAATAACTAATTGATTCTCCACTATTGTTTTGAAGCTGGGTGTTTTGAGGAATAAATAACATAACTACATAGATAATTGAAATTATTGCGATCAAGATAGCAATAATCTTTAAAATTCTTTTCATGAATCATTACCTCTAATAATTTCTGTAATATGAATTGAAGATGCTTTAAGAATAGGTCTAAAACTTGAAATAAAACTAACTAATACAATTAAAATAAAACTAATGAAAATCTGTATCCATGTCATATTAACTGAAAAATCAAAGTTAACTCCAATAGATTTTTCTAAGTAAGAGTTTAATAACTCAATGATAATAAAACTTGAAATAATAGAAATAACAAAAGATATTAAAGATATAAATAAAACCTCTATAGAGAATAGCTTGATAAGGTGAGACTTTTCATAACCAAAAGTTCTCATAACTCCAATTTCTTTATAACGATTTCTTAAAGATTGGCCAATAACTGATGCAATACTGACCCCTGAGAAGACCAATAGTACAACTAAGATAATACCTCCAATAGCAATAATTATTTTTGCTACTAGTGGAATAGACTGAGAGGCTTTTAATGAATAGCCTGTGTCATAACCTAATTTCTCAATATCATTAGCAACTTGAGTTAAATTTTCCACATCATTTACAATAACAGTTCCAAACTCATAGGTTAAATTTTTTCTGTAATCTTTTAAGGGAAGACCAAGAAAATCAGCATTAAATTTTTCTACAAAATCAATACTACCTAATGATACATCATCTGGATAGTTATCTAAATAGAACTGATCAAACTTTGATTGAATCGTAGTGTTTTTTGTTTTCCGAATACCTTCCCCTTCTTTTACCTTAACCGTGTAACTAATTTTTATTTGGTCATTTGAGGCTAACTCGTCTGCTAAAGAGGAATTAATTACGATTTGATTATTGTTTATCATTTTATCTTTATTGGATGTAAAGTACTCTAATCCTTTATCATTAACCCCAACGAGATTTGTCGTGGTCTTACTGTTTTTATATTCTACTCCTACAAAAGCTTCTATCTTAGGGAATGCTGTTACAACATTATCTATTTCATTTAATTTCTTAAAAGAACCAGAAGTTAACTCATTTTCTGAGTTTGATGATATTTCTATAAGTTTGAGGCTTTGATTTTCAATAACAGTAGTATTTACACTAGCAGTAATGCTTGAAAATAATGATAATATGATATTTAATATAATGATGCTAAGAGTAATGATTGTAATAGGCGCAATGCTTTTAAACCCATTTCTCAAAAAGTTGTTCCAACTAAGTTTTAAATAATCATTTAATCTCATTTTAAACTGTATCCTCCTGAAGTATTCCAGATCGCATTGTGTAGAAATGATCGCTATATTTCGTGAAAATTGGGTTGTGAGTAACTATAACAATTCCAACTCCAGATGAAGATAACTTTTTAAAAAGTTCTATAATTTTAATTTCATTAGCTTCATCGACATTACCAGTAGGCTCGTCAGCCAGAATTAATTTGGGATTGTTTATCAATGATCTTGCTATCGCAACTCTCTGTTTTTCGCCCCCAGATAATGATCTAGGAAAGTGAGTAATTCTGTGTGATAGACCCACTAGATTTAATAATTCTTTTGCACGTTCTTCCCTTTCCTTTTTACTTATATTTTTATGAATCAATAAGGGAAGGGTTACGTTATTTAATACGTCTAAATTAGGTAATAAATTGAATTCCTGATAAATAAAACCTATAAACTCCGATCTTAATTTAGCTCTACTTCTTTCATTCAGTTCAGTCGTGAATAGTTGATTTAAACAAATAGACCCTTCTGATGGGCTATCAAGAAGCCCCATTAAATTTAATAATGTACTTTTACCTGAACCGGAAGGTCCCATTATTACACTGAAATCACCTTCCTTAACTTCAATATTTACTTTTTTGAGAATTGAAAGGTGCTGGTTTTTCAATATAAAAGTTTTCTCAACATCTTTTAATTTTAGTATTGTATTACTCATTTTTTTCCCCCATTACCATTTTGTTAACGCTCGTGATTAAATATGTAGAGTACATATCAGGGAAATTTTGCTTTTCATTTAAGGTGTACCCTGTGTTCTTATATAGTACTGTTATTTGATCGGCGATTTCATTCTTATCGTATTGAATATCCAATTTTTCCATTAGTGATACTTTATAGTAAATTAAATAGGCTGCAATATCAAGACTGGTATTTATAGAGACATTACGTATGTCAGATTCAAGTTTTTTCAATTCGGTAGAATATAAATTAGTTCTAGCTAACGTATCTAAAAAGATTAGTGAAGTTATTTTGTTCTCTTCGTTAAAGTAATTTCCAGGATACTTTGTTATTTTGTTAATTTTGTCTTCTGTATTCACTGGCAGAAAGTCTTTATTGAAGTCCTTTTCCAAAATTAGAAGAGATCGAGTATAAAAACTCCAATTCATTACATTTTGTACATTAATAGGTTCTCTTGTTTTTTTTATTAAGTATTTTTTTAATTGCATACTTAATTGATTATCTGGGTGTTGTGCTCCAGTTAGATCTAAAAGTGCTAGGTAACTATAAATTTCTAATGCGTCTAATTTTAATAAGTCGTCTAAAGTCACCTTGGCGATATGTTTTCTAATGATGGTATTTATTTTCTTTGTTTGATCATTAGAAAATTGAGAAAGATCTTTACCAATTAAGATTGGAGTAAATGCATTGTTAAATGGTGTAATTGTTGGAAACATACCGTTATTATATTCAAAAGTTGAGTATTTGTTTAAGAAAGCATCTTTCTCTTTTGAATTGATAGTCACATTTAAATTCTTCAAAATATTCAGTTTAAAATATTCACTTTGTATGTCAGAAACTTCAATAGATAGGTATTTAATTTTATTAGATATTGATTTTAATAACTGTTTATCTGCTTTTAACATATTACTTTTATGGATATTCACATAACTGTTAATCTCTAATAAGTCATCAAAGTCTAAAGTTTTTTTAGTTATTCGTTTTCTAATTATTTCATTATTCAAATTAAATTTTTTATCAATCCCTAAAAATCCATATATGCCAAGGAGTGTTTCTAGAGTAACAAAATCCTTTGGTTTAATGTTATCAACCCACATATTTATTTTATGCTTATTCACTTTTTCGATTAAATTTAGATTCGATAGTAATGCTAGCATCATATAAGTGTGTTGCAATTTTACATCCTGATAATCTGGATTATTTTTGAATTCTTTAAATTCTTCAGATAAAAAAAACCCGTTTTTATAAAAGGATTCTTTAAGAAGATATTGTGTATGTTTTTTTAATAAAGGAATTGCGTCTGTTTTACAATTTTGTATTGATTGATATGCTCTATAGACTCGTTCAATTCCAGTAAATATCATATTATCAGTTATATCTCTTGCAAAGGATTCTTCCTCCAGTTTCTTTGTTATTGTCTTACAGTAATTGTTGTCGGTTGGTTGATTCAAAAGTAAAGCAGACTGGTGGAAATAATAGGAGGTATATTCATCTTCTGTACCATTAATTGCATTTACAAGAGTAAATAATGAATCATCTTTCCAACTATATTGTATATTTTGAATACTTTGTTGTTGTTGCTGTTTCAGTTCCAAGGAGAGTTCATTGGACAATTTAGTCGTATGTTCGATTCCCTTGTTATAAAAAAGTAAAAAATAAATTGAGAGCAGCAATATGAAGATTATTAATATTGAGATTATTTTTTGAGAAGTTTTCATTTATCATCTATCCCCGATAAAGTTTTTTACAGTCTAAAAAGTGAATACAAATGTATTCACTTTTTTTGTGGTTACACATATATAATTTTAGTAAAGGCGGAATATAGAAGCTGTTGTAGAACGTTTTACACCACGAGCTAAGAAACTTGCAGTATTATTTAGGCTTCCTGTTAATGGTGCTCCAGAAATCTTATAAGAACCAGCAATGTCTGAAATCCATGCATTTTTATTAGTCCATGTCCCTGAAAGAGAGTTGCCACTAGTTGAACCGGCGCTAGCACCTTTTAAAGATACACCAATACCGTTTGCTTCAATATTGTAAGAAGTCTTGACCCAATTTGCTTTTGGAGGGTTATTGCCTAGGAATTTTGCGCTTACTTTAAAGCTTTGTTTTTGTAAAAAGTTTGTGTTACTCATCCAAGCATTAGATTGAATCGAGTTACCTTTTAATTGAGGGATAGATTCTTTTGAAGAATCAGAATAAGCATTTACTGTGCCCTCTAGATTTAATGATAATATTCCAATGATTAGAAATGCAGATAATTTGACGAAAAATTTACTTTTCATTATTTTCCTCCTATGTTTTTTTTTGCAACCACATACCAAATTATATTTTTTTTAGGAAAATTGTCAATTGATTTAAAGTAAATTTAAGGTTTTTACCTATGATTTTTTATTATTTGGTTTAGTTACATTTCGAAAAAGGGGATTTTATCCTAAGTATCTGAGATGTAACATATTTATTTAGTAAATTATAGTGTGTAATTTTGTGAGATATGTTATAGATAAATGCTAATATAATCTTGTTTTAAATTCATAAGGATAATTTTGGTGCTTTACTGAACTGCATGTTTTGTTCAAACCAACGAACAATACAAAGAAAAAAGGAGTTCAGTCCATGGCAGAAGTGCTTTCATTTTATCAACTGAAAACAAAACGAGATGTCACGCTTGAAAAGAAGCTTTTGCGTACATTGTCTCTTCAACAAGTGACGGCCGCTTCTGAGAAATTCACAAAGAAGCTGTTTCCATTTGCAGATGATCCAGCCGGTATAATGAGTGATGGCTGCATCGATTTCGCCATTGAAGCTTTCTTAGCTGGCGGGAGATACGGTGAGTCGAGTAAATACGGCGAATCATTCGACGATATCAAAAAGCGGTCCTCCCAGGAGGAAGCTGAGCTGATTGAAGAGCTGGCAGGATGCTTGCAATCGTGGGGAAATATGTTCCGTATGGAGCGGAAAATGTCATGTTTATATCCATTTGCAAAGGATTTTTTAAGCATGTGGTGGCAGGAAGGCTTTCGTGAATCAGAAAAAAGACACAAGCTTCGGCTGCACTAAGCATATTTCCAGTCCTTGTCCCATATCTATAAAATAATGGTGTATGGGAGGGACAGGGATGAAAAGAAAGCTGAAGTGGACAGGGTTTTTAATTGGGTTTATTGTCCTCTTATTCTTATTCAGGTTTCAATTTCTAAATGATGATTCATGGAAATCGTGGAATTTGCCTCTAAGCGGGAAGATCATCTATTTAGATCCGGGTCACGGCGGTCCAGATGGAGGGGCTGTAGGGGGAGAGCTGCTTGAGAAAGAGATTGCACTGGATGTATCCATGAAGATACGTGACTATTTGCAGGAGCAGGGAGCGCTTGTTCTCATGACCCGAGAGGATGATTCTGATTTATCATCAAAGAATACAAGGGGATATGCCCGAAAGAAAGCGGAGGATTTAAGGAACCGCGTCAAAGTCATCAATGAATCTGAAGCGGATCTCTATTTAAGCATTCATTTAAATGCGATACCATCAAACAAATGGAGCGGGGCTCAGACGTTTTTTTACGGAAAGTATGAAGAAAATGAAAAGGCAGCGAAGTTCATTCAAGATGAATTGCGCAGGAATCTTGAAAACACAGATCGAAAGGCGAAGCGGATTAATGGCATTTATTTAATGCAAAATGTCACAAAGCCAGGAGCTCTTGTGGAAATTGGGTTTCTCTCCAACCCGAAAGAGGCTGGACAGCTGGCAACACCTAAATATCAGGATCAAATTGCTGCCTCTATTTATAAAGGGATTTTAAGATATTTAACAGAGCAAAAAGAGCCGCCTGAATAAGGGGCTTTTTCCTTTTGATCGCAGGCAAACAGGACAGACATTGTAAGGATATGTATGATATACTTGGATTGTAAACGAATTCAATAAAGGGTGAGGTTCTGCTATGATCGGACAAGATGATGTGAGAAAACTAGTTGGGAAGATGGACGAACCTTTCCTTCATATACCGCTTGGTGAGCTGGATGCCATCAAGGAAATCAGCCTAAAGCCTGAGAAAGAGCATGTGAGCCTAAAGGTGGCCATTGCTAAAACAGGCACTGCTGAGCAGATGAAGCTGCAGCAAGACATCGTACAAGCCTTGAAAGCAGCAGGCGCTAACACAGTAGGACTTCGTTTTGAGGAACTGCCTCAGGAAACACTTGAAAAGTTTATGCCATCACAAGATGAGGAAGAAACCCTGCTTAACTCTAAAAATCCGCCTGAGTTCTTAGCGATTGCGAGTGGAAAGGGCGGCGTTGGTAAATCGACGGTTTCTGTTAACCTTGCTGTAGCGCTGGCTCGTCTAGGGAAAAAAGTCGGGCTGATTGATGCTGATATTTATGGCTTTAGTGTACCGGATATGATGGGAATCACTGTCAGACCAACAGTTAAAGGGGAAAAAATTATTCCTGTGGAGCGCTTTGGTGTCAAAGTGATTTCAATGGGCTTTTTTGTTGAAGAAAATGCACCGGTTATTTGGAGAGGACCGATGCTTGGAAAAATGTTAAATAACTTCTTCCACGAAGTTGAGTGGGGAGAATTAGATTACTTACTATTAGACCTTCCGCCTGGAACGGGAGATGTAGCGCTTGATATTCATACAATGCTGCCTAGCTGTAAAGAAATCATTGTCACTACACCGCATCCAACGGCTGCCTTCGTTGCAGCAAGAGCAGGCGCAATGGCACTGCAAACAGATCATGAGGTGCTCGGGGTCGTTGAGAATATGAGCTATTATGAAAGCAAAAAAACAGGTGAGAAGGAATACGTCTTTGGAAAAGGCGGTGGGGACAAGCTGGCTGAAGAGCTGCGTGTATCAGTCCTTGGCCAAATTCCTTTAAGACAGCCTGATTGGAATGAGGATGATTTCGCGCCTTCTGTCTATGATGCAAGTCATCCGACAGGAGAAGTGTATCAACACATTGCGAATAAAGTCATTGAACAATTAGCAGTGAAAGCATAATGAAAGCCCGAGTGGATGAACGCCACTCGGGTGATATTTAACTATCGCTTCCTTCGCTGCCTTGCGAGCCGGAATCACTGCCGCTTTCAGATGCTGCCTTTTTGAGCTCATCTTCGAATTTCTTCTTATAAAGAGGGCTGCTCAATGTTTCCGTAATGACTTTTTCTAAGTGCTTTCTAAACTCTTTGCTTTTTACCAGTTCACCGTATTTTTTTTCCATCTCAGGATCCTTGAGAATATCCATCATCAGCTGTTGATAGTCAGGGTCCTTCATTAACTGTTTTAACATTCTTTCATGCTGTTGCTGCATGGATTTTGCGAAAGTCTCGGCAAATTTAGAATCCTCAAAGACCTTCTTCCAGAACTCTTTGCCTTTATCAGAAGTCAGTGTTTTCTCTATCGTTTTTTTCACAGTTTGTTCATCCATTACCAAAGCTTCATTCATTGCCTCGTCATTTAATAACTGTTGAATGGCCTTTTTACCGTCATCTGTCTTTAATATATCGACGACCATTTTTTTTGTTTCGTCATAGTCCATATTAGATGAGGATTGGGTTTTGGGAGCACAAGCTGTTAGAGATAAAAGAAGAAAACAGCTCATTATACGCAAGATGCCTTTTGACATACTGTGGCTCCTTTCGTTACATGTCTTACTTTTAATATGAATGTTTCACGTAAATTTATACATAACAAAAATAGGGGTTGGATCAATTCAATGAAAAGTCGGGATTTAGTTCGTTTTTTCTTCTCTGTGCTAGCTGTTGGAGCGGTCATTACAAGCGTGGTAGGCTTTGCGCTGGAGTGGGGGAAATATCAGAAGCTTTTTATATCGTTTGAAATTCTAGAGATCGCATCTGTGTTGTTTTGGTTCATTGGTGTAGGAATGATTTTTAGTGTCATTAGTCAGATGGGGTTTGTTGTCTTCTTGACGGTGCACCGGTTTGCGTTAGAGATTTTCCGGTCACATTCTTTATGGAATACCATTCAGCTGTTCCTTGTGATTTTTGTGCTGTTTGATTTAGCTTACTTGCGATTTTTGTTTTTCGGAGAAAATGAATCATTTCTTCCATACTTGTGGCTGCCTATATTTATTGGTGTGTTTGCATTGATCGTGGCTTACTTTAAACAGCAGCAGTCCTCTAAGAAAACATTTATTTCCGCAATGTTTCTCATGGTCGTCATCACGTCGTTAGAATGGTTCCCGGCGCTCAGAGTCAATGAAGAGGACTGGCTGTATTTAATGCTATTCCCGCTATTAGGCTGTAATGCGTTTCAGCTGTTAGCGATGCCGCGGTTTTCAAAAGCGAAAGCTACTTAACTTCTGATGACTTTGTGTTCGTATTGGAGATCAGTTCGCCAACCGTCACATTTTTTAAATTCTTTTCTTTTATTTGTTTCAAAATAGCGGGTAAGGCTTGAGCGGTTTGGGTTGCTGAATCTGAGGCGTGAAGGAGAACAATGTCTCCGCTTTTCATTCGATCATTTACATTCTGAACAATCTGGTCGACACCCGGATTCAGCCAATCCTGTGAATTGATACTGTAATGAACAACGGTATAACCGTACTGTGTGGCAATTTTCAGTGCTGTTTCATTAAACTGTCCAGTTGGCGGTCTTAATAGTTGAATGTCATCTAGTCCAAGCTTTTGAAATGTATTTTGTGCACGGACAAGATCTTGCTTGATTTCACTATCTTCAAGCTGGCTATAATTTTTATAAGCATAGCCGAGGCTTCCGATCTGGTGGCCGTCCTCCCTAATTTGTTTCACGATATCAGGATGACGCTCAGCCCAAGAAGCAGACAGAAAGAAGGTGGCGTTCTTTATACCGTACTCTCGAAGGACATTTAAAATAGGAACAGCCTTCTCATCCCCCCAGCCAATATTAAAAGTGAGAGAGACATGTTTTGATGAAGTCTCGCCTTTATAAATGGCTCGGGGTCCATGTTCAGTTTTAAATACCGACAGCGGCGGTGCCTTTTGTACATAAAAAAAGGTTGCAGCTGCAAGGGCTGCTACAAGAATAATGACAACTTGCTTCAGCCGTTTAATAGGCAACACATATAATCGACTCAATTCAAACACTCCTGCCTTGTCCAAGATTGTTACTTGATTGTATGCAGGGCAAGGGTTTAAGATGCTTAATAAAACTATTTCAAAAAAAGTTTTGAAAAGGCGTTGACCGAAAGAATGTTTTCGTGATATATTATTAATCGTCGCTGACACACAGTGACAAACACAAAACGCTTCGGGAAATAAACTTGAAAAAAGTTGTTGACATAAGATGAAGCGAAATGTTATATTATTAAAGCCGCTAAGAACGGCGGAGATGATCTTTGAAAACTAA